>CAVCDC010000008.1:0-50047 GCA_963600865.1 Firmicutes bacterium CAG:103 | reverse complement strand
CACCCTCCTGTCCACGGTTGTGCTGCTTCTCCATCATCAGATAGAGCTTGTTGAGCGCGTACATCCAGGTTCCGTACTTCTGCTGGTAATACTCCAGTGGCTTGAGCAGACGAATCATCGCCACGCCACATTCATGCTTCAATGGTTCCATTCTCTCTATTATCCTTATTAATTTGTTTAATTTGAGCTATGTTCTAAAAAAAAGGGAATCGTCAAGAAATGGCGAATCCCTTTAATCAAATATCATTCAACGGTAACAGACTTGGCCAAGTTTCGAGGTTGGTCAACGTCTTTTCCTTTACACACTGCGACATGGTAAGCCAACAACTGTAACGGAATTGTGGCAAGCAACGGTTCGAGACACTCCTGCGTCTGAGGGAGTTCTATCACTTCGTCAGCAATCTTGGAAATCGTCTCGTCACCCTTTGTGACAATAGCTATTACCCTACCCTTACGAGCCTTCACCTCCTGAATATTCGAGAGGACCTTCTCGTACATAGGATTGTGCGTAGCTATCACCACGACAGGCATATCGCTGTCGATAAGGGCAATAGGTCCGTGCTTCATCTCTGCCGCAGGATAACCCTCAGCATGGATGTAGCTTATCTCCTTCAATTTCAAAGCACCCTCAAGAGCCACAGGATAACTGTATCCTCTGCCGAGATAAATGAAATTTCGTGCGTAGGTGAAGCATCTGCTCAAGTCGGCAATCCTGTTATTCAACTTCAGTACTTCCTGCATCATCTCAGGTATGTTCCACAACTGCTCACAGAGTTCATGGTACTCAGCGTCGTTGATGGTTCCTTTGCGGTTGCCAATGGCAAGCGCAAGCAAGGTAAGGACAACCACTTGTCCAGTAAACGCCTTGGTAGAAGCGACACCTATCTCCGGACCCACATGGATGTATGTTCCCGTGTCTGTAGCACGCGCGATGCTCGAACCAATGGAGTTGCAGACACCATAGATGAATGCCCCTTTCTCCTTTGCCAACTTGACCGCAGCAAGCGTGTCTGCCGTCTCTCCACTTTGGGAAATAGCTATGACAACATCATCCTTCGTCACCACAGGGTTGCGATAACGGAACTCAGAAGCATACTCCACCTCCACGGGGACGCGGCAATAACTCTCTATGAGCTGCTTCCCTATGAGACCTGCATGCCAAGAAGTGCCACAAGCCACAATGATGAAGCGCTTGGCACCAAGAATCTGCTCGCGATGGTCGGTAATAGAACTGAGCACAATGCCGTCATTGACAACACGACCACGCATACAGTTGCGCAAGCACTCAGGCTGCTCAAAGATCTCCTTCAGCATGAAGTGAGGGAAACCACCTTTCTCAATCTGCCCGAGGTCGATGTCTACAGTCTGCACCTCTGGGTTGAGCGTGACATTCTGGATATTCACCACCTTCAGTTCTTCACCCAATCGCAGTACGGCGATGTTACCATCCTCCAAGTAGACTACCTTGTCTGTATATTCTATGATAGGGCTGGCGTCAGAACCGAGATAGAACTCTCCGTCCTCACCAAGTCCTACGACAAGCGGACTCTGTTTGCGCGCAGCAATAATCTGGTTGGGCTCGCGCTTGTCAAGAAGGGCAATGGCGTAAGCACCAATCACCTGTCGAAGAGCTACCTGTACGGCTGTAAGCAAGTCGAGGTTTTTCTTTACCTGAATATATTCAATGAGCTGAACAAGAACCTCTGTATCCGTGTCACTTTGGAACGTCACACCCTTAGCCATGAGGTTTTTCTTGATATCAGCATAGTTTTCTATGATGCCGTTATGTATGATGGCAAGGTTCTTGGAAGAAGAATAATGAGGATGGGCATTGACCGAAGATGGTTCACCGTGAGTAGCCCAACGTGTATGGGCAATACCCACATGTCCTGTAATATCCTTGTCTGCGCAGAAAGCCTCAAGGTCGGCGACTTTTCCTTTGGTCTTGTAAACGTTCAGTGCCCCATTGCTGTTGAGAAGGGCAACACCAGCCGAGTCGTAACCACGATACTCGAGGCGTTTCAGACCTTTGATGAGGGCGGGGTAAGCCTCACCGTTACCTAAATATCCTACAATACCACACATATTTTAGAATTTGAGTTCTTTTGTTTAGTAATGTTTCTAATCATTTGTTACACCCTACGCGAATGTTTCCATCCCTCCTTCCCACCTATGTGGAACACGTTAGCTTCTACTTTGCGAAGCTGACGATGAGCGTTGCAAGAGAGATGATGGATGACGTAAGTCCTATCCAGAAAGTGACAGAATTGCTGAGACCGGCAGTACCTTTCTTGGCTCCGTTAGGTTCTACATATATAATATCATTCTGCTGGAGATAGAAATAGGGCGAATTGAAGATGTTGGCATCCGTAAGATCGAGCCTATGGACAGACTTCTTTCCCGTAGCATCCTCGCGTATCAGCATGACGTTTTTACGCTTTCCCTGAAGGCCGAGGTCGCCACTCTGGGCAAGCGCCTCTACAATACTCATCTTCTCATCGGGGACAGTGACAACGCCGGGACTTCCTACTTCACCAGTTACCACAACACGGAAACTCGCCATGCGCACCGACACCAACGGGCGCTCATTCTTGGCAAGGTATGGACTGATCTTCTGACGAACAAGGTCTTCACACTCGCGAGAGGTAAGTCCGAGGACATGCAACTTGCCGATAACAGGAAAATCGATATTACCCTCATTGTCTACCAGATAATACTGCTGGTTTTGGTTCTGCCCAGCCCCCATGGAACTCGAATAGAGGTTGAAGGGCTTAGAGGCTTCCTCATTGGTTGCCTTTACAATAATGGACAACTGGTCTTTTGGCATGATGCGCGCATCATAGAGCATACGTGATGCCGAAAGATTGAGTGTGTCAATATTCTGGAAATAGGCTACCTGCTGTGAACCACAGCCAGTAAAGGCCACTATGACAGCGACTGCCATGACCCATGCTATTGCTATTTTCTTCATTGTAAACAACTGTTTGGATAATTTCGGGTGCAAATTTAGTGCATTTTTACGAGATAGGCAAATCTTTCTGCAACAATTTATCAAATGTCGAGGTCGGGAGCCTTCTCTGCATTGGCGGCAGCTTCAAACTTAGGCATCTTGTCGAAGCCGAAAAGTCCGGCTATGATGGCGTTCGGCATACGGCGCACGGTCTCATTGTAGGTCTGCACAGCCTCATTGTACTTGCGGCGCGCCTCACTGATACGGTTTTCTGTTCCTTCCTCCTGCACCTGCAACGATTTGAAATTGTCACTTGCCTTCAGCTCGGGATATCTCTCAGCCACCACCATCAGCTTGGAGAAAGCCGTGGCGAGTTGACCCTGGGCCTCAGTATACGCCTTCAGTTTCTCTGGAGTGAGATTGTCAGCATCCAACTTCACCTGACCAACGGAGGCACGAGCCTTTGCCACCTCTTCGAAGGTTTCACGTTCGTGCTTGGCGTAAGCCTTGACAATCTTTGCCAACTGAGGCATCATGTCGGCACGACGCTGATATTGAGCCTGGACATTGGCAAGTTCTGTCGTGGCACTTTCCTGCTTCTCCACCATTCCGTTGTAGCCGCTGAAAAGCCACAATACCAACACTACCACTACGGCTAACACTATCCACAAAGTTTTGTTCTTTTTCATAATTGTATTTTTAGTTTTATGATTATTCTATGTTACGACATCCTTACCAGCTGCCACCAGAGCCACCTCCACTAAAAGTGCCGCCTCCGAAGCTGCCTCCAACCGAGCCACCGCCAGAAGAGAATCCACCCCCTCCTCCACCGAAGAAGAAAGGCGGGAAAAAGTCGTCATGATTGTTGCGAAACCTACGGTTGACAGATTTCTTCCGTTTCTTGATCACGCCCATCTCTTCAAGCACATATCTCACCAAATAATAGATGGGCAAACCGAAGCAAAGTGCAAATATTACGACGACCGCAAACAACTCGTCATCGTCCATTGTGTCATCGTCCACTTCGGGAATACCTGTATAACCCGTTTTCACCTTATTATATATAGCACGGCTCACATCCACCACCGCGGAGTCGACAGCCCCCCGTTTCATGTTTGCCACGATGCAGGCACGGGCAATGTCATCGCAGTCGACGTCGGTCAGTTCACCCTCAAGTCCGCTACCTGGGGCTATGAAGTATTTTCTGTCTGACACTGCTATGACGACTACCAGCCCACGACGATTCTTTTTATCGCCTACACCATATTTATTGCCTACATCTTGCGCCATGCGGAAAGCATCTCCGTCCTTCACCCTGTCGACCAAGACAAGAACATTCTGAACGCGACAGTCACGTTCAAGTTTACCCAAATAAAAGTTAGTCGAGTCAAGGGCTTGCTGTCCTAACAACCGGTCGGGATCGGAAACGTGGAAACGCGCATCCTGCAGATAAGGAATGGGAATATCGTCCGCGCCCCATACCTTTTGCGACGAAGCCCCAGCCGTTGTAAAGAAAAAGAGGCAAACGAAAAAGGCGAAAAGTTTAAAAATTCTCATAGTTTTCTTTTATATGGCACAAAAGTACGGAATAAAAACCTTATATGCAAATACTTAGACAAATATTTTTTCAAAAAAACAAGCCAACAATTTTGTCATGTCATAAAAAACCCGTATCTTTGCACACCGATTATAAAACAAAACATAAATAGGAACAGTAAAATTACAAAAAAAATGACAAAGGCAGATATCATCAACGAGGTTTCTTTGTCTACAGGAGTAGCAAAGAAGGATGTTAGCACAGTCGTTGAAGCTTTCATGGAAGCTGTCAAGGACAGTATGCTCAAAAAGAGAGAGAACGTGTACCTTCGCGGTTTCGGCAGCTTCTGCATCAAGCGTCGCGCCACCAAGACAGCTCGCAACATCTCCAAGAACACCACCATCACTATTCCTGCACATGACTTGCCCTGCTTCAAGCCAGCCAAGAGTTTCGTTGAGGAAATGAAGGGATAACATTGAGGTAAAACCATCAACAAATTAACAACAATATAAAAAATTACAATCATGCCAAACGGAAAGAAAAAGAAGGGCCACAAGATGGCTACTCACAAGCGCAAAAAGAGACTGCGCAAGAACAGACACAAGAGCAAATAAAACAGATTGCTCTCAGTCTGTCTGGCTGAGGGGGCATGTCAAGTTTTAGAATCTGACATGCCCTTTTCAGTATAAAATTATTCACAAAAAACAAGATTCGAAGACAAAAATGACAAGCGAAGTAGTAATAAATGTCGAGCCAAAGGAAATCTCGATAGCTCTCATGGAGGACAAACAACTGGTGGAATACCAGAAGGAATCCAGAGAAGCTTCATTCTCCGTAGGCAACATCTACATTGCAAAGGTCAAGAAAATCATGACTGGCCTGAATGCATGTTTCGTAGACGTGGGACATGAACGCGACGCTTTTCTTCACTATCTTGACTTAGGAAGTCATTTCCAGTCTTACCAGAAGTACATCAAGCAAGTACAGAGTGACCGTAAGCGGCTCGTCCCTTATGCCAAGGCAAACAAACTGCCCGAACTCGACAAAGACGGTAGCATGCAGAGCGTACTCAGTACGGGACAGGAAGTTTTGGTGCAAGTCGTAAAGGAGCCCATTTCTACAAAGGGTCCGCGACTGACTGCCGAGATTTCTTTTGCTGGACGTTACCTCGTATTTATGCCCTTCGGTGAAAAAGTTTCTGTTTCTTCAAAAATCAAGAATGGAGCAGAACGAACCAGACTTAAGCAACTCTTATACAGCATCATGCCCAAGAACTGCGGCATCATCGTCCGCACGGTGGCAGAAGGGAAACGGGTAGCTGAGCTTGATGCCGAATTGAAAATTCTTATACAACGCTGGGAAGACACCATCGCTAAAGTACAGAAAACCCAAAAGAGACCACAGCTCGTCTATGAAGAAAAAGGAAGAGCCGTGGCTTTGCTGCGCGATTTATTTAACCCCTCGTACGCTAACATTTATGTCAACGACGAGTCGGTCATGAAAGAAATTAAACACTATGTTACGCTTATTGCACCCGAAAAAGCAAACATAGTGAAACTGTACACTGGCAAGTTGCCCATCTTCGACAATTTCAACGTGACAAAGCAGATCAAGTCTGGTTTTGGACGCGTCGTCAACTACGGGCATGGTGCTTATCTCATCATTGAGCGCACCGAAGCCTTCAATGTCGTGGATGTCAATAGTGGTAGTCGCGCACGTGAGAAGGGACAGGAAGCCAACGCCCTGAGCGTAAACCTCGGGGCCGCAGACGAACTGGCAAGGCAATTCAGACTGCGAGACATGGGAGGAATCATCGTGGTCGACTTCATCGACATGCACTTGCCAGAAGATAGGCAGTTGCTCTACGAACGCATGTGCAAGAACATGCAGAAGGACCGGGCAAAGCACAACATACTGCCCTTGAGCAAATTTGGACTAATGCAGATTACCCGCCAGCGCGTACGGCCCGTCATGGAGGTGAATGTCGAGGAAACATGTCCTACATGTTTCGGAACAGGAAAAATAAAATCGAGCATTCTCTTCACCGACCAGTTGGAAAGAAAAATTGACTTCTTAGTGAACAAGATAGGTATCAAGCGTTTTACCCTTTATGTCAACCCATACGTCTCCGCCTTCATCAACGAAGGTATTTTCTCACTCAAAAGAAGGTGGCAGTTCAAGTATGGTTTCGGTATCCACGTTGTGGCCTCGCAAAAACTGGCTTTCCTGCAATATGAATTCTATGACAAAAACAACGAATTCATTGACATGCAGGAAGAGCAGGAGAAAATGTAACACAAATGATGCAAATCTCTTACGCACGAAAGGGATGCACAAAAATTATCAGAAGAGAGGGAGTTGGTGTTCCTATACACTAACTCCCTCTCTTTTTGGGGGAACCTGCTTCAAACAACAGACATCAGTGATAATAATGGGAAATGCCTTCTACCATTTTCCCAGTTAAAGAAAAATATTTTTCCAACTATGAAAAACAATTTCACGGACTACCTTTTCATCATTAGAAAAAGTTTTTGTAACTTTGCACCCATAGAATAAACAACAGGTAAAAACAAAATAGGGGACATGAAACAAACAAAGATTGTAGCTTCGATAAGCGACCGCCGCTGCGACCAGGAATTCATCAGAAAACTATTCTTCGCAGGCATGAACGTAGTGCGCATGAACACTGCACACGCCACAGAAGAAGGTATTCGCACCATTGTGAAAAACGTAAGGGCTGTGTCGCCGCACATAGGTATCATGATTGACACCAAAGGACCGGAAGTACGTACCACAAACGTAGCTGAACCCATTCACTACAACACGGGAGACATCGTCAAGATTTTCGGTCGCCCAGACATGGAGTCCTCTCACGACATTATCAACCTGAGTTATGTTGACATTGCTGAAGACGTAAAGGTGGGTGACGATATCCTTTTCGACGATGGCGAACTTGACATGAAGGTGATAGACAATCCTGGACCGATGCTCGTGGCAGAAGTGCAAAACGAGGGTATTCTCGGTGCACATAAAAGCGTCAACGTGCCAGGCGAGCACATTGACCTTCCTGCGCTTACGGAGAAGGACAAGAAAAACATTCTTCTTGCCATAGAATTAGATATAGACTTCATTGCACACTCATTCGTTCGCAATGCAGCCGATGTGAAAGCCGTACAGGACATTCTTGACGAAAACGGAAGCGACATCAAGATCATCTCGAAGATAGAAAACCAAGAAGGCGTAGACAACATCGATGAGATTATCGAGGCTTCTTACGGTATCATGGTAGCGCGAGGAGACCTTGGCATAGAAGTGCCTATAGAGCGCATTCCAGGCATACAGCGCCGCATCATTGCAAAGTGTGTGAAGGCACGCAAACCTGTCATTGTGGCAACCCAGATGCTTCACACCATGATCAAGAATCCAAGACCTACACGCGCAGAGGTAACAGATATCGCCAACGCCATTTTCTACCGCACGGACGCACTCATGCTCAGCGGTGAGACGGCAAGCGGCAAATATCCAGTAGAAGCTGTACAGACCATGGCGCGCATCGCCGAACAAGCAGAAAAAGACAAGTCTCCGCTCAACGACATCAACCCCGTGGAAGGCGGTCAGATAACCCAGAAATTGTTCCTTGCCCACGCTGCCATCGAGGCAACCAAGCAGTTGGGTGTCAAGGGTATCATTACTGATGGAGAAACAGGACAGACAGCCCGCGACTTGGCTGCGTTCAGAGGTCCTAACCCTGTGCTCGCCATCTGCTACAAGGAGAAACTCCAACGCTGGTTGAACCTTAGCTACGGTGTGACTCCCATCTATCAGAAAGACCACATTTCTACCAAAGCAATGTTTACTGCTGCGGTAAGAATGCTCAGACAGAAAGGTTATCTGAACTCAGAAGACAAGATAGCTTATCTCAGTGGAAGCTTCGGAGAAGGCGGAGGGACAACATTTGTGGAAATCAACAAGGTAGGTAAGATTTTCGACAATAGTTACACCTTCAACCTCCCTTCCAATACAAACTTCGACAAGTAAGGGAACAAGTTTCGCAAACAGAGGGTGTGACATAAGAGATGAAAGCTTATGACACACCTTTCTTATTTACACGAAAACACAAAGAACAAGTCATGATAAGCAAGAACAAGACAAAATACATCCACTCTCTGGAGATGAAGAAAAACCGCAACAGAGACGGAGTGTTTGTTGCCGAGGGGCATAAGGTAGTAGAAGAGCTACTTGTCCATAGCCCTGCAATTACCATCATTGCTACCGAAGAATGGCTAAAAGGGAAAACGTTCCCAGAGGCAACAGAAGTGTTCTGCGTAGACAATGACGAACTGCAAAAGGTAAGCCTCTTGCAACATCCCCAGCAAGTACTCGCTGTTTTTGCACAAGACGAAAACAAGTTCTTTACAGCGGGAGACGTTGATACAAAAAGCCTAAGTCTCGCTTTAGACGGCGTACAAGACCCAGGGAACCTCGGCACCATCATCCGAATAGCCGACTGGTTTGGTATTACAGACATTTTCTGCAGTCAAGATACTGCTGATGTATATAATCCAAAAGTGGTGCAAGCCACAATGGGAAGCATCGCCAGAGTAAAGGTAAGATATGGTGACCTTTCCATACTGACAGACTCCCTACCCTCTCATTTTCCTGTCTACGGCACCATGCTCGACGGTAACGACATCTACGAAACGCCCTTAGAAAAATACGGTCTCATTGTTATGGGGAACGAGGGAAAAGGCATCTCTTCGGAACTTGCACAAAAGGTGACCCACAAACTATTGATACCTAACTTTCCACAAGGCCGCAACACGGCAGAAAGTCTCAATGTAGCCATAGCCACAGCCGTGACCTGCGCTGAATTTAGAAGACAGGAGAGACAATAAAACATTCACATCTCATCATAACATGGAAACAGAAAAATACCTGAAGGTCCGCAGCATGACAGCTTGCATGAAGACCGCCTACGAGATGATGACAAGCAACGCCAAGGCTCTTGTCAGAAAAACTTGGATAACCCATGTGCCACTCGCCATACTGTTGGCTGTAGTACTCTACTTCTTGTTGCCAGACAAAACCCTACATGACTGGGGCGCAGACAATCCCTGGGCTTCGTTTATTGTACAAACTATTGTGTACGTAGCAACTATCGCCATGGTTTTCATTTCCATGATTTTCACCATACCTGTACACAGTCTGCATCATGAAGGAGAAAAAAAGTCAAAGATAAAAACGATAGGACGCATACTACGCCATTTCGGCGGTTTTCTTACCACCATATTATTGGGAACATTGGTCGTCTGTATCATTGCATGCATAGCAGCCTTGCCGTCATTCGTCCTCATGACAGTACAAATCCAGTCGCAGATAGGAGGCTTAGAAGGTGACCCTTTAGGAGTTCCCGCATATTTCACTCCCCTGCTCATCATCATCTTCACCCTGTCTTGGCTTATCATCGTCTATGCTGCCGACTGGATAGTTTTTTCACTTGCCTATCAGTACGGGTCGTACAAGGTGATGGACGAAGAGAAAGAGAGACAAAAGAACGAGATAATAAAAGACTAAACCTGCCATCAAGCTAAAGCCTCATAACGGCAAAATAATTTTTTAAACAAAAGATAACCCTAAATGGAACAAACAAGAATACTATTCATAGATCGGGACGGAACACTGATCAACGAACCCGCCGACGAACAAATAGACAGCTTCGAGAAACTGGTTTTCACAAAGGGCGTGATACGAAACCTGTCCTTCATAGCCCAGCATACAGACTATAAACTTGTATTGGTAAGCAACCAAGACGGACTTGGCACTGATTCTTTCCCTGAAGAAACGTTTTGGCCTGTTCACAACTTTATCATTCAGACTCTTGAAAGCGAAGGAATCCACTTTGACAAGCAGCACATTGACAGACACTTTCCAGAAGACAATTCCGACATGCGAAAGCCTGGCACGGGAATGCTGACAGAATACATGAACAATGAAGTGGTAGACCTGGCTAACAGCTATGTCATCGGCGACAGAGAGACTGATGCCAAGTTAGCTGAGAACTTAGGCTGCAAGAGCCTCATCTTAGGAAAAGACGGGATTGACTGGGACAAGATTGCAGAAATTGTCTTTGCTGGTGAGCGCAAGGCTGAAGTGAAAAGAACCACAAAAGAAACAGATATCTACATCAAGCTAAACCTCGACGGGTCTGGAAGATGTGACATCAAGACTGGATTAGGTTTCTTCGACCATATGCTCGAACAGATAGGAAAGCATGGTATGATAGACCTCACCATTCACACAAAAGGAGACCTCTATGTAGACGAGCACCACACCATTGAGGACACAGGTTTGGCTCTTGGGGAATGTCTGTTGAAAGCCTTAGGCAACAAGCGCGGAATAGAACGCTACGGTTACTGCTTGCCCATGGATGACTGTCTTTGTCAGGTTGCACTTGATTTCGGAGGACGCCCGTGGCTTGTCTGGGATGCAGAATTCAAGAGAGAAAAAATCGGGGAAATGCCAACAGAGATGTTCAAACATTTCTTTAAGAGTCTCAGTGATGCCGCCAAGATGAACCTCAACATCAAGGCTGTAGGAGAAAACGAGCATCATAAGATAGAGGGTATTTTCAAGGCTTTGGCAAGGTCTCTGAAAATGGCTGTCAAAAGGGACATCTATCATTATGAGCTTCCCTCATCAAAAGGTATGCTATAATAAAAAAAGAACTTAATAATATGAAAGACGGGGTGGACATCAACAGATATCCACCCCTTATTGTACAAATATTTTATTTTACTTCACTGCATAAGGAACTGCACGCTGCAATAAAGTTGCATGCCAAGGATATAGAGCAACAGTAGTCCGCCAAGATTGCGCATGCCATAAACAACAGCTTCATAGACAGCTGTCACATTGTGCAGTCTACCAGTCATCAAGCCAAAGGCAATCGACATAACGACAACCGCAAGACAACAATAGGGAACGATACTCTCTGAAAAGCTACTGGGAAAAAGTCTCCCCATCACATTAAGAAGGATGGCATGCGGTGCCAAAGTAAGAACCAACATCGTCAGGAAAAAAATGACCCCGATGAACAAGGCAAAACGCATGGCTATACGCTGCCTGTACTCAGAAGAACAATAGTGAAGGACCCCACTCCGCTCTACAGATCCACAGGCAAAAACTATAAGCACAAGCCACACCAACAACGGGGACAGCATATTGCTTGTAAAACGCCCCATAAACCACCGTATGCCCTCGTCACTTAGCAAAGAGTGGACAAACCTTTCCGGTACCGCTGCAGTAAGTACCCACGATACCAAGGACAACAGTACCTGTGCCACCACCAAAGCCAATGCCAAATGAGCCATGATGTGATGCTGTAATCTTCTCGCTTTCCTACGATTCACTTTTCACCTATTTTTTACATTCCTACATCATTCTTCGTCGGGTACAAGATTGTCTATATCAAGAATACGCAATTCGCAAGCCCTTACCACAAGGCGCGTTGCATTGATACCAACACCGTTGTTCCCGTCTGGGAAAAGTTTCTGTACCAACTCATTCTGACGTTTCTCAAGACTCTTTACCCCAAAGGGCATTCCGCGCAGATTGGTTATCTGTTCCTTAGTATACCCCAAGGCAAGGTGGCGCAAAAAACGCTCGTCATATTCATCTATCTCATAGTTGACAAGTGCCTCCTGACGCATAAGCTGCGCATTTACACTGCGCTTGAAACGTTCAACAATCTTTTGAAGAATGGGTTGATTGAAGACCATCTTCTTTCCACTCAGACACGAAGCCACATCACCCCTTGTCAGCAGTTCTCCGCTTTTGAGAATAATGCCATCACAACCTGCATCAAGTACATCAACCCATAGTTTCTCGTTCAATATTTCACCAGTAAAGATGAGAACCTTCACGTCAGGGAAAGACTCCTTTGTATGTCGGCAGATTTCCACCCCGATAGTTGTTGAACCTCCAAGTCCTAAATCGAGCAGCACAAGGTCTGGCTTCTGCTGCTTGATTATCTTCCAATAAGCAACTTCGGTATCGGCTGTTCCGATAATCTCACCTTCAGGAATATCATTTTTGAATATTCCTTCCGTCCCTTTCAGTTCGAGAGGCACGTCTTCGACTATGATTACTTTGAATTTGTCCATATTCGTTTTATTCATTATATTTTCTGTTCATTACTTGGTGGCAACAGAAGCTTTGCCGGGAGAACCGCCTCAACAACAACACTTCCATTTGCACTTCTCTTGGCAAGGATTCCACATCCACGAAGATTGGTTGTCTCGCCAAACTCTCTGACAATCTGCTTACATAAAAGGAAATCTATCCGACAAGTTAGTGGCGTGAACAGTTCACGACACTCCTGCTCCGAGAGTTGCAAGGCATCCATGGAAATAAGCCAAACCGTATACGTATCATCTTTGGGAGATTGGGTTATGCGAAGATTCTTTCCACCATTCTCTTTTCTTAAAAGCGCAAGAAGATATTGCTGCATATCTGGATCATAATGCACATAATCCGTAATCTGCTCCATCGCCTGAGCACTGAGCAATGTGTAAAGTGACTTGTAATAGTCTACCGTCTCTCTCAGCGCATCGATATCTTCATGGGAATTATCTACTATTTGACTGATGCGAGACGGATAATACATGGTCTCATGCTTAAGAGCAGAAAGCGTATTGTCGAGTACAGAACAAGAGACATACAATCTGCCATTTTCATATTCATCCTTACGAAGTCCGTCCTCAGCCATTTCTATACTGTCCATTTCGTCCTGCTCCTCTGAAACACCCTGTCGCAATGCTTCCTGTATTTTCTCCACGACAGTAGTAAGTGACTCTTCTGCCGCTCCCCGGCGTGACATACCTCGCAAAAGACGGGTTCCATTCTTTTGCCATATTCGCTCTATCTGGTTGAGCTTTGCGATATTACTCTCATCGCTCAAAAGAACTGCATTAAGAGCCTCCACCTTATCTACTGCGAAGCGGAAAAACAGGACATGGCGATAATACAACAAGTAATAAGCCACAGGTAAAAGAAGCAATAAAATAATAAGCAATATGACGGCGACAGTCTTGGAACTTTCCGAAATTTGCATCGTCAACACATAGTTGGGCAAAGAATTGTCCGCTCCCATCTCCCTATTGAGCTGGGTATAGACTTTGTTATTGCTCTGATAAAATGCCCATTTGTGGAGGGCAAGAGCTGCGACAGCACTCTCGTTGCGTATGTCGAGAATAATATTGTAATTGGTAGGTAGACTGTCTTGGAACCAAACAAGTTCCGCTGGCATGACATCGCTGGGACAAGCAGTCATCAAGACCTTACCGCCCGGATGAAGCGAGAGATAATGTCTATTGAGCCAATACCGAGCGGAATCGGCAAACTGCAATGTCTTACCGTAGGTTCCATTGATATTAGAGAAATAAGCGGAATCTGCATAGGCATTAGCATTCTTGAGATATACTGTCGAAAGATTATCGTACGAAGCATGCACCCGAATGCCGTCATCTTTTGCGGACACCGAAGTAACAGGAAGACATAGTAACAGAATTGCCAATGCCTTGCGTACGCCTCGCGGAAGACGGAAAGAGAACACACTTCCCTTACCGACTGTACTCTTCACAAAGATGTCACAAACTGCAAACAAACTGCTTACCTTCTTATATTTCTCAATAATACCCTTACAGTTAACAAGTCCGAAACCATGTCCACCCGTATAGGTTCGGTCAAAGACATGCTGTTGCTGTTTTTCGTCCATGCCATAACCTGTATCGGTAACAGAAATCTCTATATAGTTGTCAGTTTCCTCAGCCTTAAGCAAAACTGTTCCACCTTTAGGCGTAAACTTTCTTGCGTTGTCTGTTATCGTGTTGACCATGAAGAGCGTTAGGGTCCTGTCAGCCTTCACCACTGCATCGGTGGGCAAGACCACTAATTCTATACCTTTCAGGGCAAATCCTGCCTTTGCCTTGTTTACAATATCAAAAAGAGGCTGAAGGGAAAAACTTGTTATATGAAGGCTCAAAGTCCCCTGACGCATCTGTATCCATGAGGTAAGGACTGCATTATACTGATTAATTTTTTCCGTCAATTCCCGTATATACTGATATCGTTCTGCCCTCTGTGTTTCACTTTGTGTACCTGAGGAAAGACATTCCACCTCGTGTTTCATGCGGTCAATAAAGGGGGTAATATTATTGACCAAAGAGACCTTGGCACGTTGTTCAAGATGCCGGCGCTTGTTCTCCTGTACATGGAGACGCACAAGAGAAACCCGTTCGTTAATCTCCTCTTTCTTTTCCTTCAAATCATCTATATGTTGCTCGTTTTCCTTTCTCCATCTCTCAAGAGGCTGGAGCAGAACAGCAAGAGAATGAACACGCGTCCCTCTGAGTCCCATTCTGTAAAAGACAAAAAACAAAACCGCAACCAAAACTATCATAGCCACTACGGCAACGATCATACCATTGAGAATCTTTGCATTCTCATCCAACAAAGAAGCTCTTGCTTCCAATTGTCTATCCTGCCGAGTGCGTTCTTGCAGGTCAAGATAAAGGTTTCTATTATAGTCGCTACGTGGTTTGTCATCAAGAGCAGAATAAACCATACAGAGCCGTTCGCAAATTGAAGCGACTAAGTCAGGAGCTGCATTAATTGCCTTGTTGTCATAAAGAGCATGGCTGAGACAATCGATTGCCGAATGGTATTCACCTATCGACCAATAACATTCTGCCAGTGTACGATAGGCACCAGCAGTCTGGTAGACATCACCATAGGAAGAAAACACACTCAGAGCTGTCTGTGCAAAATTTCCAGCCAGAAGCGTATCTGACACTTGTTCTATGTTGAGATACTTGATTGCTGGCTGATTGTTGCGAATAAGGAAATTCCGAAGACTGGGGCTCTGCAAGTGCTCGCTGATTCCCTGAAGTGCGTTGGCTTGCCAATAAGGATAAGGATTACTTCCACTGGCAAGCATAAAACACCGTACAAGATAATCAAACTCTGTCTGCGATATTTCCTCTGCCGTCCCGTTGACGATAACACCACCGGAGCCAATATTGTACAGATAATTGAGATATTGGGCTGTATCTTGTTCTAATTCATCGACGTTCATGTCGCCCAAGCACTGCCGCATAGTTTCCTCTTGACCCAAATAATAAAAATAGGCAGAAGAAACAATGTCAAACTCAGAATGAGCATACAAGGCTCGTTTACGCTCATGGGGAGGCAATTCTCCAGCCTCCTCGCCAACACGCCTCAATAAACGGTTTGCTTTCTCACGGTAAGAATAAAAATCTTTATTGCGCGACTCCCGCTGACACAACCTCATACTTTGCACATAGGCAACAAGAGTCTCTATGAGATTGTCGCTATGCTGTTCTACTTCCGCAAGGTGTTTTCTTGCAGAGGCATAATCCATCTTTGCCATTGCGACAAACGCAAGATTGTTGTGCGCCTCAGCCCGGCCGGCAGCATAGTCTGCAGAAAGAACAAGAGCCCTTTGCGCAAGAATACGCGTAGAATCTATATTTCGGTAATGATAAGCATAAGAAAGTGCATTCAACTCGTCTACCTCATCCTTATGGGTTGGCGAACAAGCTGAAAAAGAAAGCAGTGTCACCATCCAGACGATGATGGCACTGCCTAAATCTCTTAATAAATTAAGCGCGAGCCTTAGCAATATATCCTAAAGCCTCCTGGCACTTAGCTGTGATTGCTGCCCAGTCACCTGCAGCAACAGTCTCCTTGGGGAACAGTTTTGACCCCATGCCGACACAAAGTACGCCAGCCTTAATCCATGGCGTAAGATTCTCCTGTGTTGGTTCTACAGCACCAGTTACCATGATGTTGCTCCAACGCAATGGTGCCATAACATTCTTAACGAATGAAGGACCTCCAACATTGCCTGCAGGGAACACCTTCGTTACATCACAACCTGCAGCTTGTGCGTTGTTGATTTCTGTTACAGAACCGCAACCTGGAGAATAAGGAACCAAACGACGGTTGCAAACTGGAGCAATCTCAGGATTGAAGTTTGGACCAACAATGAAGTTGGCACCCAACTGCAAGTAGAGGGAAGCTGTACCAGCGTCTACAACAGTACCTGCACCAAGAATCATTTCAGGACAAGCCTTGTCTGCCCATTTTACCAACTCACCGAAAATCTCGTGAGCGAAGTCGCCACGGTTGGTAAATTCGAATACTCGCACGCCACCTTCGTAGCATGCCTTGATGACGTTCTTGCAAATCTCAACGTCTTTGTTGAAGAACACAGGCACCATACCAGTCTCTTTCATGGCTGCCATGACCTGCATTTTGCTAAATTTTGCCATTATCTAATCTTTTTATCTTTAATCTATGTTATGAGCTATACCTAAATTATCTCTGGACACGACCGTTGGCATTGCCACCAGCCAAACTCTCTACCTCATCAACAGAAACAAGGTTGAAGTCACCAGGAATCGTATGCTTCAATGCAGACGCAGCCACGGCAAACTCAAGAGCCTCTGCCTGAGTAGACTTGGTGAGGAGACCATGAATCAAGCCACCAGAGAAAGAGTCGCCACCACCCACACGGTCAATGATGGGGTTGATGTCATAGTGCTTGCTCTGATAGAACTCCTTACCATCGTAGATAAGAGCTTTCCAGCCATTGTGGGTAGCAGAAAGAGATTCGCGCAAGGTAGAAACAACATACTTGAAGCCGAACTCCTTCATCATGCCCTGGAAGATGCCATAGTATCCCTCTGCATCAGTCTTGCCGCCCTCTACGTCAGCATCTGGTTTGAAGCCAAGGCAAAGCTGCGCGTCTTCCTCATTACCGATACATACATCAACATACTGCATCAGCGGACGCATTACAGAAATGGCCTTCTCTGATGTCCAAAGTTTCTTACGGAAATTCAAATCAACAGAAACTGTCACACCATGACGCTTGGCTGCTTCACAAGCCAACTTTGTCAGTTCGGCAGCCTTGTCACTGATGGCAGGAGTAATGCCGCTCCAATGGAACCACTGCGCACCTTCCATAATCTTGTCGAAGTCAAAGTCTGAAGCATCAGCCTCTGCGATAGAACTATGTGCACGGTCGTAGATAACCTTTGAAGGACGCATAGAAGCACCCGTCTCTGCATAATAGAGACCAACACGATCACCACCACGAGCGATAAAGTCGGTATTTACACCATAACGACGAAGAGCGTTAAGGGCAATCTGACCGATTTCGTGCTTAGGGAGCTTGGACACGAAGTATGCCTCATGACCATAGTTGGCCACACTGACTGCTACGTTAGCCTCGCCACCACCAGGTATGATGCGAAAAGACTCACTCTGGATAAAACGGTCGTTTCCCTCTGGAGACAGGCGAAGCATAATCTCGCCTAATGTTACAATTTTTGCCATTTGTTTGTTAGTTTTTAATTTATTTGTTTGTTTGATGGTTTACATTTGCATTTGATGTGGCAAAAATAACCATATTTTCTTGAATAAAGAAATAAAATAAGACTTTTTTTTGCTTTTGTCAAAAAAAACACATTGTGCTTTCGCACAATTCGTTTTTTTATTGTAAATTTGCGAAATCATTACAAGCTGCACACCACTTCGGGTACAACAAACGCTTGTGCTCTGCATACATGGGCGGTATAAATAAATATACGGCATCTATATATATATATAAAATGTACGCGCGAGAGACTTGTCGGACATGTGCGAGCAAGCAATGAAGACCACATGTTCCAGACAAGGGAACAAACAAGGAACAACGCAAAGGTTTAGCTGGACACAGCAACAACACACATAAAAGCTATATGGCAGACAAAATCAGAATAAAAGACATAGCAGAAAGAGCTGGAGTTTCGGTAGGCACGGTAGACCGTGTGCTGCACGACCGCCCCAATGTTTCACAACCTGCAAGGATTAAAGTGGAGCAAGCTCTGAAAGAAATGAACTATCAACCTAACATGTACGCCAGTGCACTGGCATACAACAAAGAATACACATTCTACATGCTCATTCCACGGCATGAATCTGAGGCCTATTGGGAAGAGATAGAAGAGGGAGCCCGCAAATGTGAAGACATAAGACGTGACTTTCACATTGACGTGGAGGTAGAATTCTACGAACGATCCGACGAAGATACTTTCAGAAAAAAGGCACAAGACATTCTGCAGGCAAAACCAGACGGAGTGGTTGTGGTGCCAGCCTCACTTATCACCACAAGGGAGTTTACAGACAAACTGCACGAGATTGGAATTCCGTTCATTCTGCTCGACTCAAACATGCCAGATCTCAAACCTCTGTCTTTCTTTGGACAGGACTCTTTTTGCAGCGGATATTTCGCAGCCAAGACCCTCATGCTCATAGCCAATAAAGAAAAAGAAATCATGCTAATGAGACAGACGAAAGACGGGCATGTGATGAGCAAGCAACAGGATAACCGAGAGGTCGGTTTCAGGCATTATATGCACGACCACTACCCGAATATCAAAATAGAAGACCTTGACCTTCCCATAAAAGGAACCAAGAATGAATATGTCAAGATGCTGGAGAAGTTCTTTACTGAACATAAACAGATACACCACTGCATCACACTTACGTCAAAGGCACACATTGTTGGTGACTTCCTACTGAAAACGAATCGTCGAGACATTCAGATAATGGGATACGACATGGTGGAGAAAAATGCACGGTGCCTACGTGAAGGAAGCATCTCTTTTCTTATCGCACAACATGCTTATATGCAGGGATATTCGTGCATCGAAACTCTGTTTCGAGCCATTGTTCTGAAGAAAAAAGTCACTCCCGTCAACTATATGCCTATAGAACTACTCATGAAGGAGAATGTTGATTTCTACAGAAGAACACAACTATGATCCTGAACTTAAACAAAATGACGACCTGAAAACATTTTTGTTTTTTCAAAGAAGAGCAAAGATGCCTATGGCATTCAATCATACAGAAAATCAAAACATTATACAATAACATTAAAGACAGACTACAAAGAATGGAACTATCAAGCTTTATCAAAATCAACCCTGCCGACTCGGTAGTGGTTTGTCTTCGTCCCATGAAAAAAGGAGAAACCATCATAGTGGACGGCAAGTCAATCTCTCTCCTGCAAGACACGCCAGCAGGACACAAAGTTATCATCAATGACACTCCCGAGGGGAAGGACATCATCAAGTACGGCTATCCTATCGGACATGCAAAGAAAGACCTCAAAAGTGGAGAATGGGTAAATGAGAACAACCTGAAGACCAATCTCGCAGGAACTCTTGAATACACCTACAATCCTGTAGACGAGAAACTTGACATCACAAAAGAAGACCGCACATTCAAAGGATATGTACGCAAGAATGGCGAGGTAGGCGTAAGAAACGAGATATGGGTTGTACCTACCGTTGGATGCGTAAACGGAGTAGCAGAGAAACTTGTGGAACTTCTGAAGAAGGAAACAGGCTGTGAGGGCATTGATGCCATCCATGCATGGCATCATAATTTCGGTTGTTCACAACTCTCTGGCGACCACGAGAACACTCGCAAGATTCTCCGCGACATCTGTCTCCACCCCAACGCAGGCGCTGTACTCGTTCTCTCTTTGGGTTGTGAGAACAACCAGCCAGACGAGTTCATGAAGATGCTTGGAGACTACGACCAAGAGCGCATCAAACTCCTTGTAACTCAGAAGGTAGAAGGTGACGAGTTAGAGGAAGGAATGAAGATTCTCCGCAGTCTATATGCTAAAGCGAAGGAAGACAAACGCGAAGATGTGCCTGTAAGCAAACTCCGTGTAGGTTTGAAGTGCGGTGGCTCAGATGGCTTCAGTGGCATCACTGCCAATCCTTTAGTAGGTGAATTCTCTGACTGGCTCGTTGCACAAGGAGGCACATCCATTTTGACAGAAGTTCCTGAGATGTTTGGAGCGGAGACCATCCTTATGAACCGCTGCGAAAACAAACAGCTCTTCGACAAGACAGTTCACCTCATCAATGACTTCAAGGAGTATTTCTTGAGCCACGGCGAACCTGTGGGAGAAAATCCATCTCCAGGCAACAAGGCTGGCGGCATTTCTACTCTTGAGGACAAGGCTCTCGGATGCACACAGAAATGTGGCAGAGCACCAGTAAGTGGCGTCTTGCAGTATGGCGACAGACTGGAATCTACGGGTCTCAACCTTCTTTCGGCACCAGGAAACGACCTTGTAGCAGCTACAGCTTTGGCTTCAGCTGGTTGCCAGCTCGTATTGTTCACTACTGGACGCGGAACCCCCTTCGGCACATTCGTTCCCACAATGAAAATATCCACCAACAGCAACTTGGCAAAGAACAAGCCCAACTGGATAGACTTCAACGCAGGCGAACTTGTGGAAGGCACAGAGATGAAGGAGCTCGTTCGCAAATTTATCGACAAGATAATCGCTGTAGCAAGTGGTGAGGACGCTCGTAACGAAAGCAATGGTTACCGCGAAATCTCCATTTTCAAGAACGGAGTGACACTATAAAGAATGACATAAGGAAGAGTGTAGAGTGAAATACCTACACTCTCCTTTCAGTAATATCCTATTTAGTAATATCCGAGAAAGTATGAGTAACAAGAAGGGCGTATTAGTGCTGTCCCCTCTCATCGTTTTGTTAGTCCTCATCACCATCATCACCGTTCGTTCGGTAAAAAGTGGTTCTGAGGGTGAGTCGCTGTCACTAACCGTGGCATTTATGTTTTCCAGCATTTATGCCGTGGCTGTCTTGAGGGGAACACCCGTCAAGAAGCGCATCGAAACATACAGCAAGGGAGCTGGTACCAGCAATCTGATGTTGATGTTGTGGATATACGTCTTGGCAGGAGCCTTCGCCTCATCAGCCAAGGCTATGGGGGCAGTAGACGCCACAGTCAACCTGGCACAAGCTATCCTGCCCACAAGTATGTTACTGCCTGGACTTTTTGTTGCTGCATGCTTCATCTCCGTCTCCATAGGTACGAGCGTAGGTACTGTTGTTGCCCTTGTTCCCATAGCCGCCGGGATAGCCCATTCTTTGGGAGCCAACGTCAGTATGATGACTGCCATCATCGTAGGCGGGGCTTATTTCGGTGACAACCTGTCGTTCATCTCTGACACCACGGTAGTTGCGACACAGACACAAAACTGCAGGATGAGTGACAAATTCAAGGTCAACTCACTCATAGTAATGCCTGCTGCAATCATCATATTAATCGTCTATGCCATCATGGGAATAGGATTACAGGCACCCACACATGCCGCCCCTGTGGAATACTATAAGGTGATTCCCTACGTGGTGGTACTTGTTACTGCCATTGCCGGCATGAACGTAATGACCGTGCTTGCCTTGGGAACACTACTCTGCGGAATTATCGGAATCGTAAGCAACGCCTTGGGCGCAGAGCAGTCATACGATTTCTTCGGATGGTTCTCTGCTATGGGAACAGGCATCATCAGTATGGGCGAACTTATCATCATCGCCATGATGGCTGGAGGAATGCTCGAAATCATACGTGAAAACGGTGGCATCAACTATATCATCGACAAGATAACAGCCCATGTAAGAAGCAAGCGTGGAGCCGAACTATCGATAGCAGCCCTTGTCTCGCTGGTAAACATCTTCACAGCCAACAACACTGTAGCAATACTTACAGTCGGTAATATCGCCAAGAAGATTGGCGACAAATACGGTGTGGACAACCGCAAAGCAGCAAGCATCCTCGACACATTCTCTTGCACCATACAAGGTCTTCTTCCTTACGGTGTACAAATGCTCCTCGCCGCCGGACTATCTGGCATCAGTCCACTGGACATTTTGCCATACCTCTACTATCCTGCCGCAATAGGCATTGCAGCACTACTTGCCATCCTACTGCGGTATCCGAAGAAATTCAGTTAAACACTCCTTTTCTTTAAGTTGAATAACAAAATTGGTACAATATGGATTTTCTGCAACGAAATCTTTTCTCTCAACTTCGCACCGAATATTTCGGAGGCGAAGAAAGACTTGAACCAATGACGACGTTCAAGCACAAGAAGATAGCCCAGATGATGAAAAACCTCAGTGATGTACCCACAGGCGAACCCACCTTGGCAAACACTTTTTTAAATCATCGTCTCAACAAGATAGAAACCGAAGAACGTCATGCCATAGACACCTCTACAGAGACGCTCCATCTACTGCGCATTATCGTTAGCAACGTCAATGCCATGCTTGCTGGAGGTATCAGCCTTATGGGGATTATCACATTAGGCAAATACCTAAGGGAACGAGGAGACAAGGTGGACTTCATCAAACTCGAAACGTGGCTCCGCAAGCTTCGTCTACAACGCATGGCCCAACTTGAGGGAAGCATACTTATCACGTTCTTCAATTTCGAAAAAGACGAAATACCTTTCGTCCGCCGGATAGAGAAAGGCGCATACGGTCTGACGCTCCGTTCCTTATACTATAATATCAAGGAGCGACAAGACATCGAGATAGAACAGTCGGCAAGCGGACTACTACACTCCACAGGGGGTACCATGCGCAAGAATCTACGTCAAAGCATGAGATATTTCGGATATGCCCCAGTAGAGACCACCAGCAACTTCCTCAGCAAACTATTCCGATCTATTTCGGAAATAGAAGAATAAAGGGAGGGCTTCCGTGGCTTACACAGCATCCTCGGAGTCATTACACAACTAAAAAAACTTACTTCTGCTACTGGAAACATAAAATATTCATAAAAAAGAGTTGTTAACCAATGCAGAAACAAATGATTTTCGTATCTTTGTAAACATGAACCGAATCATCTTTACAATAATTACCATATTTTTTGCTTGCCAAGCACAAGCACAATACATCCAGTGCGAAGACACCTGCCAGCATATACATGGCATAGACTTGAGCCACTACCAAGGCAATGTCTTCTGGGAAACAGTGGGCGAAAACTCGAAAATGGCATACGTCTACCTGAAAGCCACAGAAGGAGGTGACAACGTAGACAGCAAATACAAAGAGAATATAGACCTTGCACATAAGTATGGACTAAAGGTTGGCTCTTATCATTTTTACCGTGCACGCATCCCCCAGCAGACACAATTGGAGAACTTCATGGCACAATGTCGCCCTGGAGACCAAGATCTCTTGCCCATGATAGATGTCGAAACAAAAAGTGGTATGGAGACAGAAGAATTCTGTGACTCCCTCTTCAAGTTTCTCTTGCTTGTAGAGAAGGCATACAAACAGAAGCCGCTCGTCTATACAGGTGCCAATTTTTACGACCATTACCTTCTTGGGAAGTTAGACAGCTACAAACTCATGATTGCCCAGTATACCAAGCGCACACCAGTATTACGCGACAACCGCGACTTTGAGATGTGGCAATATACGGGTAAAGGGCGTCTCAACGGCGTAAACGGATATGTAGACAAAAGCCGCTTTATGGGCAAGCACAAACTCAGAGAAATAAGATTCAGACACAGATAAATTAAGTTAGTAAGACTATGGCTATCATAAAATGTCCGGAATGCGGACGACAAGTTAGTGACAAGGCTCCCATCTGCCCAAGTTGCGGTGTAGAGATTGCAGGGAAAGTGACTACATGCCCACAATGCGGTTGTACATACTTTACAGCTATCGGTCATTGTCCCTCATGTACGCAATCAAGCACATCGCTGGTTCAGTCTGAGCCACCAGTTCCGCCAACATCGCAGGTTCCACCTACGCCACCAGTTCCGCCCATGCCTCCGGTAACATCTCCGGCGACACCTATCAAACCACCTACATCAGGTTCAAGAACAACCCCACCCCCACCTCCACCAACAGAAAAGAACAAGACGACAAAGAAGATTGTTCTCTTTTCTTTTATCTTTGCACTCATTGTGTGTGGTGGAGTATATTATCTCTACAGCAGTGCAAATAGCGAGAAAGAGCAAGAAGCCTACGAGTATGCCATGCAGAGTAATGACCCCTCGGTACTGCAAAGTTTTCTTGACAACTACAAGGATGCCGACCAGGCACACATAGACTCCATACGGGCACACCTCAACGCTCTCATGCTGAGCGACAGCGACTGGACGAACGCTGTTGTGAGCGGTTCAAAGACAGCTATCGAAGAATACCTTCTGAAATACCCTGACAGTCCTCACAAGCAAGAAGCCTACAATAAGATAGACTCCATAGACTGGCAGACGGCTAAGAATACGGACACAGCTGAAGGCTACCAAACCTATCTTGATGCGCATGTTGACGGCAACTTTATTTCCGAAGCAGAAAACGCAATGAAGAAAGCAAAGAGCCGTGACTTGCAACCCGAAGAAAAGGATATGGTTAGCGGACTTTTCAGAAAGTTCTTCCAGAGCATAAACTCTCGCAATGAAGATGGACTAACCGACACATGCGAAGATATTCTCTCTTCCCTATTAGGCAAACCATCCGCCACAAAGCAAGATGTCATTACTTTTATGAACAAACTCTACAAGGAAGATGTTGCAGATATGACATGGCGATTGGTCAACGACTTCAATATCAAGAAGCGAGAGGTTGGTGACGGGGACTATGAATATCAGGTTGTGTTCTCTGCACAGGAAAATGTCATACATACTGACGGAAACACAAGCAATGACAACTTCAAGATTACAGCCACGGTTTCTCCTGACGGCAAGATCTCATCTCTCAATATGGCAAGAATCTCATCAGAATAATATAAGCAACATATATCGAAAAATCAAGAGGTACAGAGAATCCACTCTGTACCTCTTGATTTTTTTGACCATCCCTACTTCTCTTTACCAAAAAACTTGTTGTATTCATTCTCAAAGTTGGGAGTGAACACGCCTTTTCCCATGTTTTCTGAAATTTCAGCAGGACTCCAAAACCTTCCTCCAGAAAGTTCATCATCGCTTGGCGTTATTTCACCATCGTATACACAACGATGAACATAAACCAATTCCCTCTCACGCTTGCTCTCAAACACATAATGTCCTAATGATTCCGGTTGGAAATTGGTTATGCCGAGTTCTTCCCTCACCTCTCTTCTTAACGCTTGTTCAACATTTTCGCCCAAGTCAATGTGTCCGCCACAAGCAGTGTCCCACTTATCTGGCTGAACATCCTTCCATTTGGGTCGGAGCTGCAAATAAAGAAGCCCCTGACTGTTGAACACATGAAGGTGAACCACAGGATGGAGAATCTTGCAACCGTCATGAGCATGTCCACGGCTGATTGCACCAAGAATATTACCCTGCTCGTCCACTACAGGAAACTGTTCATTTTTGTTGTCTTCCATACAATATTCAAGTTTCGGAAGTTGAATACTATTTCTTCAAAGCGTCGCATATTCATCAGAATAACGAAGCATCTGCTCAGCATACCCTTCCGAATAGTCAAGTTTCACATCTACAGGTTGCCCATTCTCACCATATTCTATGCTCATCCTCGGATTGACAAATCCCTTATAGGGCGCCAAGTCCAGACTACGGTAACGCTCCAATATTTCGCGATGCAAACATTCATCGATATTCACTGCGTAACGCTCCACCAACTGCCGTGCAGCTTCGTAGTCGCCTTCACTCTTGATACGTTGTATCTCAGCCAACAGTTGTCCGAAGACAAGCCGCAAATGTTCATAGTCATCGATTTCAACATATGTCTTTCCACTGCGCTTTACAAGTTTTACAGCGCCGTCGGAATGTTCCATGGTCCACCATGCTATAAGAGCACGGTTGCGCATGTGCGCCTCCTCTATTTTGTCACCTTCCTTGATGCGTATGGTCTGCGTCAGCAAGCCGTTCATGAGGTAAGTATAGTATTGTGCCTTAAAGGCTCCTGCATCAGGAACCAATTCCAATTCAACCAATTTGCTATCGGCCATGTAATACAACCCAAAGAGGTCAGCGCGGGCTTCCTCTATGGTGTTACCGTAAGCTTTGAGAGCATCGGGGGCTGTGCCGGGCAAGAGTTGTCCGCTGCCATGCCCTAAACATTCATGAAGATCAGTATGCAGTTCGTCTGTAATGTCACCGTACTTATTAATCATCTCAAGGGTTTGACGGTCTATGACAAACTCCTCACGGAAGCCGTTTCCTTGTGCCGCCTTACTATAAGCCTCAGTAAGATTACCTATCGTAACACTCTTCGAACCGTATGCTTCCCTTATCCAGTTGGCATTAGGCAAATTGATACCAATGGCAGAAGCAGGATATTCATCTCCTCCAAGCATAGCTGCACAGATAACATTCGCAGTAACCCCCTTCACAATGGGTTTACGGAAACGGCTGTCAACAGGCGAATGGTCTTCAAACCACTGTGCGTTGTTACTGATGAGTTGCGTACGCTTGGTGGCTTCCATATCTTTGTATTCCACAAGCCCTTCCCAAGTACCTTTCAATGCGAGCGGGTCACCATAGACTTCTATAAAACCACTAATGAAATCTACCATTCCTTCCTGCTGTCCCACCCAAGCTATACTATACTTGTCAAAGTCTTTCAAATCACCCGTATGATAGTATTTCAGCAACAGGTCGATAATATTGCGTTGCTGCTCGTTTTCGGCATATTTCTGCGCCTTTCTAAGCCAAGACGAAATTTCCCTTATGGCTTCACCATACATACCATCAACAGTCCATCGCTGTTCTACCATCTCCCCGTTTCGCTTGACAAGCTTAGAATTAAGCCCATACGAAGGAGGCGTTTCACCACCCTCAGACTTCATGTTTGCATAGAAGCGCTCAACCTCAGTCTGTGTCACGCCCTCATAAAAATTGCACGCAGACGTTTCCACCAAGTCTTCGCCATCCGTCAGGTTCACCCTTTTGGGCAATACATTTCTGTCAAATATGACAGGCACCAGTTCGTCAAGCAGGTCCTCACGGCTTTCACCCTTTCGCAAGGGCAGTTGTGCTTCCGGCACCTTTTCCACCATCTTGTAAAAATAGGTTTCACTGAAGCCTGGCACAAGTTTATCACATCCATAATGATGATAGATGCCGTTCGAGAACCATACCCTTTTCAAGTAAATCTCCAACTGACGGAACTCCTCTCCATTATCATCTGCCTCTTTACGGCAATGACAATACACAGCCTCTAATGTCTTGCGAATGCGCAAATTATATTTTCCCTGCTGGTCGAAGGTAATATCCCTACCCATCAGCGTTGCTTTTGAAAGGCAATAAATATAAAGTTTCTGCGAAAGAGAAAGGGACTCAAAACCTTCGAGTTTATAACGTAACATTTGCAAGTCGGCAAAACGCTCAACTATATAATTGAAATCCTGCGTACCGTTCATTTTAGTTGATTACAATATTATTTTCTTGTGTACCAGTCTATTTCTGCTTTTTGAGTTCCTGTTTTTTGAGCTCTCTTTGCAGTTTTCTCTTTCTGCGCATCTCCTCACTTACCGTTTTCTTCATGAATTCAGGATGCATCTTGATATAGTTCATGCGATAATCACGCGGCGTGCATCCCTTCTGTTTGAAGAACGCAGCATAGAAGCTCTGCCTGTTTGCAAAACCTACCATGTCACAGACATCCTCCATTTTCAAGTGAATATACCTTCTGTCCACAAGAATGGACATGGCCTCCTCCACCCTGTATTTGTTGACCAGAGTAGCATAGTTCATGTGAAAGCGAATGTTGCATACTGCAGAGATGTAACGGCTGTTGGTATTGAGATCCTTCGCCAACATCTTGGCAGAATAGTCCTTCAACATGAATTTCTTTTCAACAAGAAGGACATTCAGAATCTTTGTATACAGTACGTCAAGAACATCGGGACTGATGGTGTCCTGATAACTTGTGGCAGTCTCTTTGAAATCCCTTACATTATACTTTGTCATATTTTCTATATTTATCCACCGTAAAACATTATATCTGGCTTAAGAAATGCAATGCTTTCCTAACCATTATTTACCAACAACACCAGTTGTTTTTGCAAAATTAATCAAATTATTCTATATTGTCAAAAAATATGACTCTTTTTTGAATTATTTTTTTGTCAGAAGCACATAGATGATGACAGGCGCTCCTACAAGCGGGGTTACAGTCCCCAAAGGAAGCACCCCATGCCCCAACGGCAACACACATGCGAGATTACAGAGGAGGGCGACAATGCTGCCCATCAAAAGGGTGACAGGAAGCAGGATGCGGTGGTTGTCTGTAGAAACAAGGAAACGTGCCACATGGGGAGTGGCAAGTCCGATAAATGAGACGGGGCCGCAAAAAGCAGTCACCGTTGCGGTAAGCAGCCCTGTGGCAGCAAGCAGCCCCATCCTCACCCTCTTTACCGGAAAGCCAAGACTGTTGGCATAGACCTCTCCAAGAAGCAGAGCATTGAGAGGTTTGGCCAAGGCTAAAGCCACAACCAATCCAAAGCCTATACACAAAGAGGCAATAGGCAAAACTCTCAACGAGACATTGGCAAAACTACCCATTCCCCATATCATATAAGAGCGCACACCCTCTTCTGTCGCAAAGAAGTTGAGTAGTGTGATGGCACTATTTGCCAAATATCCTATCATGAGTCCTACGATGAGAAGCACCAACCTATGCCTTATTATCGAGGCAAGCAGAGAAATAAGCAATGTCACACCTATAGCTCCGACAAAGGCGGCAAATAGCACTGCCGCATATCCTGTCACAGGAAGAAAACCTGTCTGTGCCGCTCCTCCCAATGTCAGCATGACAAGAGCAACACCAAACGCCGCACCACTTCCTATTCCAAACACATCGGGACCAGCCAACGGGTTGGCAAACGCTGTCTGCAAGAGGAGACCACTTACAGCAAGCGCTGCTCCTCCCATCAGTGCCATCATGGCTTGGGGCAACCTCGACTCCACAACAATGTAGCTCCATGACTCTCGCACCCCCTCCAAGTCAGCATTGCCCATCAGTACGGCAACGACATCACGCAGAGGAATGCTAACACTGCCCATGCAGAGATTGAGAATCAGCAACAAAAGCACGACTACCACCAAGAAAGACAACAAAGAGACACTCGCAGCCTTACCATGCCATAGCCATGTCTTCGTGAAATTTATACCCTTTAGCATAGGATTCATACGTTAAAAAACAAGATTTTGTCTGCAAATGTACACATAAAGCCTCAAAAAGGCAAAAGAAATGCACTCTTTTTTGAAAAAACCACAAGAAACACTTGCCTTTTCTGAACAAAAAGTGTACTTTTGCAAAATAAAACAACACTGCACAACTTCTGCAAAAGGATTTCTACAAAAATTCTATACAAAGAGGTCTGCACAACTATCATAAGAGCATGAATATTTTAGTAACAGGAGCCAACGGCCAATTGGGCCATGAAATGCAGTTGGCCGCTCACAACAGCAAGCACAATTATTTTTTTACTGACGTGGCAGAAGGCTACGACAAACTTGACATCACGGACATTGAAGCCATCCGCAAAACAGTGAAGGAGAAGGGTATCAACGTTATCATCAACTGCGCCGCCTACACCAATGTAGACAAGGCAGAAAGCGACTACGCCCTTGCCGACCTACTCAACAACAAGGCCGCCGGCAACCTGGCGCAAGCCATGAAGGAGGTAGAAGGCACACTGGTGCATGTCTCGACTGACTATGTGTTCCAGGGCGACCGTAACACTCCGTGTCGTGAAGACTGGCCCACGAACCCTCTCGGTGTATATGGCAAGACCAAACTCGCGGGAGAGGAGAGCATTGCCGCCACCGGCTGCAAGCATATCATCATCCGCACGGCTTGGCTCTATTCTCAATGGGGCAAGAATTTTGTAAAAACCATGCAGAACCTCACTGCCACACATGACACTCTAAAAGTGGTGTTCGACCAAGTGGGAACACCTACCTATGCAGGCGACCTTGCTGCCGTCATCAGCCACATCATCGAGACAGACCAACTCGACAAGACTGGCACCTACCATTTCTCCAACGAAGGTGTCTGCTCGTGGTATGACTTTGCCAAAGTTATCTGCGAACTGAGCGGCAACACTTGCGACATCCAACCTTGTTATAGCGAAGAGTTTCCAAGTCCTGTAAAACGTCCTCATTTCTCGGTACTTGACAAAAGCAAGTTAAAGAATACGTTTGGCATAAAAGTGCCTTACTGGACGGACTCGTTAAAGAAATGTATCGCCGAACTTGAAAAGCTATCATAAGTTTTTATAATACTTATCCATAAGACATAAAAAAAAATGAAAAGTATAATTATTACAGGAGGCGCAGGTTTCATCGGTTCCCACGTGGTACGCCTGTTCGTCAACAAATATCCGGAATATCACATCATCAATCTCGACAAACTCACTTATGCTGGCAATCTCGCCAATCTCAAGGATATAGAGGGGAAGCCCAACTACACCTTCGTCAAGGGTGACATCTGCGACTTTCCATTGATGTTGCAGCTCATGAAAGACCACCAGGTAGAAGGCATCATCCACCTTGCCGCCGAGAGTCATGTGGACCGCAGTATCAAAGACCCCTTCACCTTCGCACAAACCAATGTCATGGGAACTCTCTCCTTGCTGCAAGCTGCCAAGACTTATTGGGAGAGTCTACCTGAAAAATATGAGGGAAAACGGTTCTATCATATTTCCACCGACGAGGTGTATGGAGCCTTGCAACTCACCGACCCCGAAGGGATAGAGAGTCCGTTTACGACCAAGGCAAGCAGTGACCATCATCACGCATACGGCAAAGAATTCTTCCTGGAGACAACCAAATACAATCCACATTCCCCCTACTCTTCCTCCAAGGCAAGCAGCGACCACTTTGTGCGTGCCTTCCACGACACTTACGGTATGCCTACCATCGTTACCAACTGTAGTAACAACTATGGTCCATATCAGTTCCCAGAGAAGCTTATTCCTCTCTTCATCAATAACATACGCCACCGCAAACCTCTTCCCGTTTACGGCGAAGGCCTCAATGTGCGCGACTGGCTTTATGTAGAAGACCATGCACGTGCCATCGACCTCATATTCCATAAAGGCAAGGTAGCAGACACCTATAACATCGGTGGTTTCAACGAATGGAAAAACATCGACATCGTCAAGGTGCTTATCAAGACCGTAGACAGGCTGTTGGGTAGAAAAGAGAATGAGGACTTAGACCTTATCACCCATGTCACAGACCGTATGGGACACGACATGCGCTACGCTATCGACTCACGAAAGCTTCAGAGCGAACTGGGCTGGGAACCCAGCCTTCAGTTTGAAGAAGGAATAGAAAAGACGGTACGCTGGTATCTCGACAACCAAGAATGGATGGACAATGTCACAAGCGGTGACTACCAGAAGTACTACGAAAACATGTACAAGGACAGGTAACTCCTTATTTCTCAAGACAGGATGTATAACATCAGCATCTCAGACAAGACACTCCACTTCAAGCAACCGGCAGGTACTTCCCGTGGAGTGTACACTACGCGCCATAGCTACTATCTGACTCTCACCCACAGTGCTTGCCCAGGCATCAAGGGCGTTGGCGAATGTGCCACACTTCCAGACTTAAGCTGCGACCACAAACCGGAGTATGAGCAGACCTTACGACAGGTATGCCAGATGGTGTGCCAAATGGAGCGCATCCCCTATGATATGCTCCGTGCCTATCCCAGCATCACCTTTGGGTTGGAAACGGCTTTTGCTGACCTTTACAGACAGATAGACCGTCTGAAAGAAAGTTCAACATGCCAACCCGACATTCAGATACCGGCATGGGGAAAACCACTTGCCCAGCTCTACATGACCCCTTTCGCAAAAGGAGAAGTGGGGATTACCATCAACGGACTGGTATGGATGGGCAACTATGACGAGATGTCAGCCCGACTTGAGGAGAAGTTGAAGGCCGGCTTCCATTGCGTAAAACTGAAAATCGGAGCCATCGACTTCAACAAGGAACTGGAGCTTGTGAAACACATACGCCAAGACTTCTGCAAAGAGCAAGTGGAATTGCGTGTTGACGCCAATGGGGCTTTCGAACCAGACCATGCGATGAGCCGCCTTGAAGCATTGGCAAAGTATGACATACACTCCATAGAACAGCCCATCAAACAGCACCAATGGCCCAAGATGGCAAAACTCTGCCGAGAGAGTCCTCTTCCCATAGCACTCGACGAAGAGCTTATCGGAGTGAACGTATACTCCATGAAGAAAGCCTTGCTCGAAACCATCCGTCCACAATACATCGTGCTCAAGCCTTCGCTTCACGGCGGCATGTATGGTTGCAGGGAATGGATCACCCTGTCTGAAGAGCTCGGCATAGGCAGTTGGATAACATCTGCCTTAGAGAGCAACATCGGGCTTAACGCCATTGCCCTCTTTTGTGCTTATATGTACGGAGAGGAGATAAAAACACCACAGGGGTTGGGTACTGGACAGCTCTTTACCGACAACATACCTATGCCACTCGAAATACGAGGCGACAAACTCTTCCGACTATAGAATATTCAAATTTAGAAAGTATGGAATTTATAGAACACTAAGGTTTGACGACCGTTGCCTTGATGATGACCACATCCTCCAGGGGACGGTCGTTGTTGCCATGGTCTGTAGCTACATTCTGTATGCGGTCCACTACGTCCATACCCTCTAACACCTCCCCAAAGACCGTATAGCCGTTGTCGAGATGGGGCACTCCACCATATTTTATATAGCCTGCCTGAACCTGCTCGTTAGGCACAGCATACCATTTTTGTTCACGCTGCATCTTCTCCACGGTGTACTCCATTTGGCGTGGCGTATAGTTGCGCCCCCAGGTAATGTAGAAGTCACAGGGAGCAGAGGCACGTTGCGGGTTGACATCATCACCCTCCCGGGCTGCGCAGAGCTGTCCGCGTTTGTGATAATACTTAGGATAGCGGATTTCCGCAGGCACTGTGTACGCTGTGTCAAAGCGCTCCACCTTACCGGGTGTCACCTTGCGCGAAGAGGGGTCTCCCCCCTGTATCATGAAATCTTTGATGACACGCTGGAATATACAACCGTCGTAATACCCCATGCGCACCCATTTCAGGAAGTTGTCACGATGAAGCGGTGTGTCGTTGTACAGAGCTACACGGATATTACCCATACTGGTCTGCAGCAACACCTCAGGACAGGTCTTATCTTGATGGAATGCTGCCGTATCTACAGCTACTGTATCTGTCTGTGCCACTGACAGTGAGGGCAAGAGCAGAAAGAAAATGACTGACAATGCTAATTTATTTTTCATCCTATATAATCTATTGCTTATTTTGTTTGTCTTAACTACCCCCTATAGGCTCATCTGACCATTCAACACAAGTGGGGCACCTATTTGCAAGCAAAGGTAATATATTTTTAAGCAAAACAATCCTATTTATTGTTTTTTAATATAAACAGAAAGAGGATTTTACAGGGAAAAACTGTAAATTTGCAGTGTTGTAACGAAATACAAGAGATGAAAAAATACATATTTCATACCATCCTTCTCTCTGCCGCGTTCTGTCTGTCAGCACAAGCACAGGAGACCATCAAGCTCGGTCCGCTGCATAGCGCCGACAGCATGAGGGAGAACTGGCTTCTGCCAGGAGACACCATTGTTCAGAATGGAAAATTACTTATCTATAACGGAAAGCCCATCGAGAACAAAGACTATACGCTTTCCTCTCATACCCTAACAGAGAAAAAGCCACTGTTCTCTCGACCCTGTTCCGACTTTTCCTATGGCAACGGACTTCACAAGGGTCTCAACGTGTCTGTGGGGCTATCTGCCTTTGCCACATTCGGAAAGGGCTTACCACACCATGGAGGTTTCGGACAGAATATTAATTTGACCTACCTCAGTAAGCTTACTCGTGACGGCAAAGCATGGATGGCCGTTGGAGGTTACCTCAACAACACGTTCTGGGGCAGTGACAGTTACAGGGACGCAGGTCTGTACGCCATCTTGGGCTACCAGTTCAATGAGCACTGGGAAGCATATGCCTATGGCCAACTGAGTCTGTGCAACAACTACAGCAGTCTGTACAACGCCTACAACAACCACTATTATGGATTTGGCTCACCGTTCTACGCCATGGCTTTTCCACTGACAGGAGTCATGCCTGGAGGCTACGGCATGGGGGCGGCAGGAGCCAATGTGATTGGTGCTGGTGTCAAGTATAACGTCAACAAGAACTTTGCCATCGGAATCAATGTCGAGGGAGTGTTTTACAACAATAAGGCACCATACTATTTCGACCAATACAATTATCCCGTCCCGACATTGGAAAGGTAATTTGCTTCAACATTCGGAAATTCCGAAAACTAGAACAAATTACTTGTCTTTGCCTCATGAACATCGAAGAAATCATATCACGCTCAGGCCATCTGCCTGCCTCGGAAATCGTCGGGAAGGTAAACGAAAGTCTGGAAAAGAACAATACTTTAGTAATTACCGCTCCTCCGGGAGCTGGTAAGTCTACCCTGCTTCCGCTCACCATCATGGGCGGAAACACAAGTCATGACTCTGTAGAAGGAAAGATTCTGATATTAGAGCCCCGAAGACTCGCCGCCAGGCAGATAGCCGAGCGCATGGCGAACATTCTCGGCGAACCCGTGGGTAAGACCGTAGGATACCGAGTGAGATTTGACAACAAGGTGAGCAAGGACACCCGTATCGAAGTGCTCACCGAGGGCATCCTGACCAGGATGCTTGTCAGCGACCCAACACTCGATGGCGTAAGCACCCTCATCTTCGACGAGTTCCACGAGCGGAGCATCAACTCCGACCTTGCCTTATCGCTCTCCCTGCAAGCACAGGATATCATCCGCCCCGACCTGCGGATCGTCATCATGTCGGCAACCATCGACGCCACAGGCATCTGCGAAGCACTCCACGCCCCGCTCATCGAGAGCAAGGGACGAATGTTTCCCGTGGAAATCACCTACGAAGACCCATCCGAGTATAAGAACGCTTATGGATACGAGGACTGTGCCGTTGCCACCGCTGCCATCATCGCCAAGGCTCACAGGGAGCATGAGGGCGACATCCTCGCTTTTCTGCCCGGACAAGGCGAGATACAGAAATGCCTCGACCTACTCGGCGACTCCCTCTCCCCCACTGCCGCCTATCCGCTCTACGGGAACCTCTCTCCCGAACTGCAGCGTAAGGCCATCGCCCCCTCCAAGGAAGGCGAGAGAAAGGTGGTGCTCGCCACGCCTATAGCTGAGACATCCCTCACCATCGAGGGCGTGCACATCGTCGTAGACTCTGGACTTTACAAGAAACTCGTCTTTGACTCCAACACCGGACTGAGCCACTTGGAGACGGCAAAAATCAGCATGGACATGGCGACGCAGCGAACGGGACGTGCCGGACGTGTGGCGGAAGGCATCTGCTATCGCCTTTGGACCCAACCATCGGAGCATCTGATGGCGGAACGCCGCTTACCGGAGATTGAGGAAGCCGACCTCTCGGGCATGGTGCTCGACATCACTAATTTCGGAGAGAACGACGTCTACTGTCTGCCCTGGCTCACCTTGCCTCCGAAAGCCAACATTCTCAATGCCAAAGAATTACTCTGCTCTCTTGGGGCAACAGACGAAAAGGGAGGCATCACGCCACTCGGCAGGAAGATGGAAGCTTTACCTTGTCATCCACGTATCGCCCGAATGATATTGAGCGCAGAAACAAAAAGGCTCCAAGCCCTTGCCTGCGACATCGCCGCCCTGCTTGAAGAAAAAGACATGATGGCGGAAAGCGGCGAGTGCGACATCACCCTACGCCTCACCATTCTTCGCAACAACCGCCGCAAGGGTTCATTAGGCAGATGGACAAGGATTGCGCAGATAGCCAAGGAATACCGCAAATTAACTCATGCCGAGGAAGACAACTCGCCCGTGGATGGCGAGGAAGCTGGATTGCTCTTGGCTCACGCCTACCCCGAGCGCATCGCCAAAGCCATGGACAACATCGGCGGTTTCAAGCTCGCCAACGGTGGAATGGTACACATCGACCGTGAAGACCCGATGTCAGCGCACTCGTGGATAGCCATCGCCTCGCTCAACAAAAAGGTTTTTCTTGCTGCCCCGCTCGACATCGCCCAAATCCTGGAAATGATTCGGAAGCGTGACCGCATCGCATGGGACGGCAAGCAGGGCATGGTGGTCGTTCAGCAGGAACAGTTCATCGGCAAGATCGTCATCGACAGCAAGCCCATCCACGATGCCGACAAATCGCAAATCATCGACATCCTCTGCGAAGCCATCAAGAAGGACGGCCTCAGCATGCTCGATTGGAACGAACAGGTGAAGCGACTGCAACGACGAGTGGCAAAGGTGGCGGAATGGCATCCCGAACTCGACATCCCCAATCTGTCGACCGACCATCTGATGGCAACCGCCCACGACTGGCTCCCCTTCTATCTGGAAGAGAACGGCAAGGTGAAGTCCTCTACCGCCGAACTGCGGAAACTCAACCTCGCCGACATCCTCTGGAACTCCATCCCCTACGAACTCCAGCAAGAGATAGACCGCCTTGCCCCGACCCACATCGAAGTACCAACGGGCAGTCACATCCGCATCGACTACCGCCAGGGCGCAGAGGCTCCGGTACTGAGCGTGCGCCTGCAAGAGTGTTTCGGCATGGAGCAGACCCCATGCGTCAACGACGGTCAACAGCCCCTGCTGGTAGAACTTCTCTCACCAGGCTTCAAACCCGTGCAGCTGACGCAAGACCTCCGCAGCTTCTGGCAAGGCACCTACTTCGAGGTTCGCAAGGAACTGAAGCGAAGATACCCCAAGCACTACTGGCCCGAGAATCCACTTGAAGCCGAGGCTGTGAGGGGAGTGAAAAGAAAGAAAGATAAATAGGAGTTTTTCGGCAAAATAATGATAGTCATCTGCAGAAGCACGACAAAGGCAATAGAGAGGACTGTCCTCTTCTGACATCCATCGTTACCTCAGCACAATTACAATATTTTAGCAAGAATAATTTCTTGGATTACAATATTTCCATTACTTTTGCATCTTAATATCAAACATTTATAACAATGCAAGAATCTATAGAGGAAATATTCAAGAAAGACTTACACCAACACCTCACTTCCATCAATCGAGTAGACGAACGGCTGCCCGAGGCTCCCGACATCGAGGGACTCTGGATGAAGGTGGGAGAAAGTTATCTGCCAGATGCGCTCAGAGAGTTTGGCAAATACCCTACTGTGGCATTGGGATGGATTATGTTTGTGGGCATGGCACTCGCCAAATACTGGGATGAGGACTGGGAGCTCTACAGCAAGGTGGAAGACCACTACAAGTATCTGAGAGACTGCATCGACTTCGACCACATGGACGACTATATCTGCGAGAATGTACTCTTGCTCGACGAGGCCGACCACAAGGCAGTCTCTGCCCTCGTGGCAGAATGTGCATCCCGCACCTACAACCTACTCATCCACCAACATCTGCAGCCTGGCACCGAGGAAGCATTCCGTGGTTTCATCGCCGCCCTGCACCAGATGTATCTCATGGGAGCTGCCATCGAACTGAAAGCATTGGGCTATCACATGACCAAGCTGTAAAGGAAACTTCAGTTTTCTCCGACAATGCGGCACACTCTGATGCCCATCTGCGACGGTTGTTTCCGCATATAGGCAGCAAGGAGTTGGGAGTCCTCTACCACTTTGTGATAAATGCTGCTGGCATTGAGAAGATGAAGTCCGTCTTCATGCCATACGGCAATGCCAATGTGCGTGGTGTCAAGTCCTTTCTTTCGGGTCACGATGGCGATAATATCTCCATCATGGATGGTAGAACGGAAGAGGTCGTTGTCCTTGATCTCCCCTTTGGGAATGTAGAGGTATTGTTTTCCACTAACACGGTTTTCCATCTGCCTTATCCCCTCCCTCCACTCAGGATGGGCTTTGAGCATCTTGTAGTTGGCCACATGAGTGCTCATCCAGTTGACCTCCACCGTCTGCCGTGCCGTAAAAGGCGGCACAGGATGAATGTCACGGACTATGCCATGCTGTACGTTGTCATCTATCCATAACGTAAAATAATGTTTGCGGGCGGTATACTCCACTGCCCCACCCATATACCTCACACAGAGCAAGTGACTGCAGAAGTCTGAAAAGGAAGTCTGATGCCGCTGCGCACAGAGGGTAAGTGCCGCAACAGTCTCGACAAAGGTTGTACAGTCCATCTGTCGCGTATTGACAACAAGTTCTTCACGACTGCCACGGTCGAGTGTCCCTCCGACATAAGGAGTGCCTACGAACTTACGTCCGAACCACAACATCCAACTGTGTGGTTTTTCCTTCTGCGCAACAGCCTCATGCAACAAGGTTACGATGCGAAGGCTGTCGGCACTGCTCCATGACGCAGATGCCGGAACCACAGAAAGAAGAAAAAAGAAAACAAACAGAATACTTTTTACTTTCATATCGTTATAGCTTATATTGAGAGTAACACGACCAAGTCACTATCTTTTTCCGAAATTGACACCGAAATAGATGTTGAGCGACCCAAAGGAGTTATTGGTTGAGAACTGACTCTTCTTGTAGTTGTAGGAATGTATAATACAACTTGCCCCTGCATACCACCTGGTATTGTTCCAAACAAGTGCGAAGCGCCCGATTCCGTCGATATTGAAGTTGCTGAAACTGAACAGTTGCCGTGCTTGGTTGTTTTCCTCCTCTCCGTCAGAAGAGGTCTGGTTGTAGGACAGGGCTGCCGAGAGAGAGGCGTTGAATAGCCAGTTGTGGGCAAAGACCCAGTTGTAGGAATACCCTCCGCTAAACGAGAAGGTAGAATAGCGTACAGTACTCTGCTTGATGGTGTTGTCAAACTCCCGTTCCCAGGAACTTCCCATCTTTTCCTTCATGATACTCTCTAAATTCTTCCAGTCCACCTCCAATGTATGGTGCGTAAATCCAATGCCGGCGAGGGCACTACCTGCACTTTTTCGCTGCACAGTACTCTGAGAATAAGCTGCTGGATAAGAGAACTTTCTATGATTGAATATATAGTAAAGGTTGAATCCCTTGATACTTGACTTAAACCCGTCGAAATCGACACCCTTCATAGGCGACATGTCGACACCCTCACCGAGTTCCATTTTCTGTATGTGGTAGTCATTACCCGTCTCCCTCCAGAAGAGGTCTACCCCCAACAAACTACTGTAGAGGCTCAGGTCAAACTCCTTTTTCGACGTGTTGTGCGAATCGAAACTGATATTTTTCAAGTCGACCGTATATCCAAGGAAGACCCATCTCCATCCCACGTAAGGTCCCATGCGGTAAGAGATGTCTGGTGCGAATGTCACGCTCTGGTTGTTCTTGTTGGAAAGGGTGTAAAGTTCATAGGTATTGGTGTTCTGCAACATGACGGTATAATTGTAGTGCTGCGGTTCGATGTAAGCGCTGTCCGTGGCATCAAACTCGCGGAAGAAGCCAGTGAAGACATCACCAACCCTATGGAAGAAGGAACGCTTATGCATCGCCCGCGCCACACTGTCGGCAAGGGCTTCGGCAACAGGTTTCTGTCCCATCTGTGTGCTGTCGTCCTCCCCCTCAAGCAGACAAGCGGGAGAAGCTGATGCGGAAAGGAAGCCGCAAGCCAACAAGCAAAACACCAAAAACTTTACTCTGTACACTTCGAAGACCGTTTTTACCTTTAGTAACTTCTCAATAACTACTTCAACACTTTTAGTTTTTCCACAGAATACGGTCAAGCACCCAATTGGTAGGTGTGGCAGAAATACTTGTACACGTACAGGTATCAATGCCCTGGAGGTCTTCTATGACATTCTTGATGAGAGGGAGTTGCACGTAAGGCGGATTAGGGATGGTGATGCTACGCCGTCCCTCACTTGTGACAAGGAGTATGGGGTCGTAGTTGAACACAGAGAAAGAAAGGGACCCTCTCTCGCCTATCAGTTCGATGCGGTCTTCCTTTGCACTCTCATGCCCTACAAAGCACCACGAGCCACTTCCAGGTATCCCACTCTCGAAATAGAAGCATGCCGACACGGTGTCCTCGGCATCGTAGAGGTGGGCACGGTTAGCAGGATAGCCATGAGCACGCGTGATGATACCGAAGATGTCTTGCAACAAATCTATCTGATGTGGAGCAAGGTCGTAGAAATAACCACCCCCGGCAATGTCGGGCTGTACGCGCCATGGCAAGTCCTTGCCAGAGGTATAGTCGAGGTCACGTGGTGGCACTGAGAATCTCACCTGCACATTCACAACGTTACCGATGCAGCCACTCTTCACGATTTCCTTAACCTTCTGGAAATAGGGAAGATAACGACGGTAGTAAGCTACAAAACAAGGTACACCTGTCTGTTCACTGACACGATTGATGCGTATACAGTCATTGTAACTGGCAGCTAAAGGTTTCTCCACATACACGGGTTTCCCTGCCCGCATCGCCATCACGGCAAAGGTAGCATGCGAAGAAGGCGGCGTAGCGATATAGACAGCATTGACATCGGGGTCGTCTATCAGTTCCTGCGCATCAGTATACCATTTGCGCACATGATGCCGTTCAGCATAACTGCGCGCCTTCTCCTCGTGCCTGCTCATCACCGCAACGACTCTCGAACCGTCTACAACATTGAAGGCAGGTCCTGACTTTTTCTCGGTTACTTCACCGCAGCCGATAAATCCCCATCCTATCTGTTTCATTTTATCAAGATTGTTATAGAACTTACACTTCCTCCGTTTCCGTAAGTGACTTGTTGATGCTGTCAATATAGTCAAGCACCTCTTCCCTTCCCTGCTTCTTCTCACTGCTTGTGATGAAATAAGGAGGTAGTTCTTCCCATCTGTCCTGCAAAGCTTTCATCCACTTATCAGCATTCATCTTCGCTTTCCCGGGTCCTAACTTGTCGGCTTTGGTGAAGACGATGCAAAAGGGCACACCGCTCTCGCCCAACCAGTCGACAAACTCGCGGTCTATCTTCTGTTGGTCATGGCGCACATCTATGAGCACGAAGACATTGGCGAGCTGCGGACGCTGCAGGACATAGCTGCTTATCATTTGCTCCAACTGCTTCTGCACGGTCTTCGAGCGCTTGGCAAAACCATAGCCCGGAAGGTCAACAAGATACCACTCGTTGTTGATGATAAAATGGTTGATGAGCAGCGTCTTTCCTGGTGTCGCCGAAGTCTTTGCCAGTCCCTTATGGTTGCACAGCATGTTGATAAGGCTCGACTTGCCGACATTACTGCGCCCGATGAAGGCATACTCTGCCTTGTTGTCTTTGGGGCACATGCTCAGTCTGGGAGCAGACAGCGTGAACTCTGATTTCTTGATTTCCATATTTGTTTTTTCTTTTATTCGTTATTTTATTTGTCTTACTGAAGGGGGCGAAACGTCATCTCCCCTCCTCTATCTCTGCCAGTTCGAGCCACCTCATCTCCTTGGCATCAAGTTCGTCTCCGATTTCTGGAAGCCGCTTGCTCTTGGAAGTCAGTTCCTCTACGGAGAGCGTACCACTGCACAGGGCTTCCTCCAAGAGTTTACGCTCGTTCTCCAAGGCTTCTATTTCTTTCGCCAACTGTTCGTATTCGCGTTTCTCCTTGTAGGTCATCTTGCGTTTGCCGCTGTGGTTGTCATTCTGTCCATCCGCAACGTTTTCGATGGTCGACTGCCCACCTTTGGGCAAGTTCTTGCTCGGTATAGCTTCGGCAATCTTCTTTGACTGTAGGCGACTCCATTCGCGGTACTGCGTGTAGTTGCCAGGGAAGTCCTGTATTTCTCCATCGCCCTTGAACACCAAGAGGTGGTCCACAACCTTGTCCATGAAATACCTGTCGTGACTTACCACAATGACGCATCCTGGGAAATCCTGTAGATACTCCTCCAACACCTGAAGGGTCTGGATATCAAGGTCGTTGGTAGGCTCGTCGAGCACCAGGAAATTCGGATTCTTCATCAGCACCGTACAGAGATAGAGTTTCCGCTTCTCGCCGCCGCTGAGCTTGCTCACATAGTTGTGCTGCTCCTCGGGAGAGAAGAGGAAGAACTGCAAAAACTGCGAGGCAGTCATGTGCCGTCCTCCCCCTAAGTCTATATAGTCGGCAATATCCGTTATGATGTCTATTACCTTCTGGTCATCGCGAAAAGAGAGTCCTTCCTGAGAGAAATATCCAAAGCGCACTGTCTCTCCGATGTCAAAGGCACCGCTGTCTGGCTTCACCTCGCCCAACAGCATCTTGATAAAGGTGGACTTCCCAGTGCCGTTGTTTCCCACAATGCCCATCTTCTCAAATCGCGCAAAGTTATAGTAGAAATCACGCAGGATGACTTTCTTCTGTCCACGGTCATCAAAAGACTTGCTCACATACTGACACTCGAAAATCTTCGACCCGATATAGACCGTCGAAGCCTTGAGCCTCACTTGCCTGTCCTCTATACGCTGCTTCGCCACCTTCTCCAGTTCGTAGAAGGCATCCTCACGGTATTTTGCCTTGTGACCGCGGGCCTGCGGCTGGCGCCTCATCCATTCCAGTTCCCTACGGTACAGGTTCTTGGAATGTTGTATCTCGGCTCGCAGATTGTCCATACGCTGCTGACGCTTGTCAAGGTAGTAGGCATAATTGCCCCTGTAGGTATATATGCTGCGGTCGTCGAGTTCAAGTATCACATTGCACACCTTGTCAAGGAAGAAACGGTCGTGCGTGACCATAAAGATAGTCTTGTTGCCACGGTTCAGATACCCCTCAAGCCATTCTATCATCTCAAGGTCAAGATGGTTGGTCGGTTCGTCAAGCATCAGAAAGTCTGGCTCTGTGATGAGTACGTTCGCAAGAGCCACTCGCTTCTGCTGTCCGCCACTCAACTGTCCCATGGGCTGCGACAGGTCGTCGATATGCAACTGTGTCAGAATCTGCTTTGCCTTCAGCACCCGCTCCGGGTCGCCATGATGGTTGAAGCATGCATCCAGCACACTTTCTTCCGGTTGGAACTTAGGCGACTGTTCGAGGAAGCCCAACTTCAGGTCGCGCCGATAGATGATCGACCCGCCTTCGTAGCCCTCCTTGTCCATGAGCACAGACATCAGGGTCGACTTACCTGTGCCGTTGCGTGCCACAAGCCCCACCTTCTGCCCCTCGGAAATAGAGAATGATATATTTTTGAACAACACTTGTGCGCCAAAGCGTTTCGTGAGGTTCTGTACGTCCAAATATGGTATTTGAGCTGCCATTTATCGAATATTTTTTGCAAAGATACTGAAAAAATTTTGCAGAAAAGAATTTTTTACTTAACTTTGCACTCGATTTTATCATTGTTAGGTGTTTCCTCACATCTTGAAACATCTTTTTGACAATCAATACTACATTTATACACATATTATATATATAATGTATAGCAAAGACGAATTAACAGCTAAGAATGTTGTTACGCTTAAAGAACTTGCACGCCAAATGGGCGTTAAGATCAAAGCTGGAGACAACAAAGAAACCATAGTCTACGCCATCCTCGACGCCCAGGCTGAAGGAGACACACTGGCAGCTGGCGCACAGGGGGCTGCCACTGCCAAGCGCAAGCGGACAAGGATAGCAGCAAAGAAAGACGACAAGGTGTATTCCGTGAGCGGAAAAGAAGGCGAGAACTTTGACGTGATGAAGAATCAGGCAGAGGGTCCCGCCAAGGTTTCGGAAATGCCACTTTTCAAGGATATACCTGAAAAGCCCGCAGAAAAGAAAACCGAGAAGAAGACGAAGAAGGAAGATACTGTTCCCGCCTCTACAGATGCTACCGAGACGACCGACAATAGTCCTGAAGAAGTAGCTGCCGTTCCCGTTTCCTTCCCCAAGCACCGCGGAAGAAAGAGCAAGGCTGAACTTGAAGCTATTGCTGCGGCTAAAGCTGCAGCACTGAAGGAGCGCACAGAAAACGCAGAAAAAGAAGTGCAGCAACCAGAGGCTCCACTCCCACAAAACGAGAGTGCTGAGAACATAGAGCAATCTGCCAGCCAGTCAGACCAACAGGAAGAAAGCACTAAGAATACCAACCAGCAAGAAGAGATAAAGGGTGTATGGGAAGGAGACCCCGGTGACGGCACTGACTTCATCACAGTCGTAGATCTTCCTATCGAAGACTCCTCGGCTATGCCTACATACGATATTTTCGACCGCCCCACGACCCCACAACCTATAGTAGAGGCATCGCCACGCAGCGGCAAGGAACAGGCTACCAACAGCAGCAAAGAGGCAACAACGTTCGACTTCAACAACATCATCACCGCCAACGGTGTATTAGAGTTGATGCCCGATGGTTACGGCTTCCTGCGCAGCAGCGACTACAACTACCTGTCTTCACCAGACGATGTTTACGTTCCGTCAAACACCGTCAAACGCTATGGACTTAAAACAGGTGATGTAGTTCAGTGCCATGTCAGACCACCACGTGAGGGTGAGAAATACTTCCCCATCACAGAAATCAACATGATTAACGGGCGCAAGCCACTTGAGGTACGCGACCGTATACCTTTCGAACATCTCACACCGCTCTTCCCCGACGAGAAATTCAAACTCTGCGGCGACCCGGCTACAACCAACCTCAGTACACGCATCGTAGACCTCTTCTCGCCTATTGGCAAGGGACAGCGTGCACTCATTGTCGCACAGCCCAAGACGGGTAAGACTATCTTGATGAAGGACATCGCCAATGCCATTGCCGCCAACCACCCGGAGGCTTACCTCATGATGCTCCTCATCGACGAGCGCCCTGAGGAGGTAACGGATATGTCGAGAACTGTCAATGCAGAAGTCATTGCCTCTACTTTCGACGAACCGGCAGAGCGTCACGTCAAGATAGCAGGCATTGTCTTGGAGAAGGCAAAGCGTATGGTGGAATGTGGCCACGATGTGGTCATCTTCCTCGACTCTATCACACGTCTGGCTCGTGCCTACAACACGGTTGCCCCTGCCTCTGGCAAGGTGCTTACTGGTGGTGTCGACGCCAACGCACTGCAAAAGCCTAAACGCTTTTTCGGTGCTGCTCGCAACATTGAGGGCGGTGGATCGCTTACCATCATCGCTACAGCACTCATTGACACGGGTAGTAAGATGGACGAGGTCATCTTCGAGGAGTTCAAGGGTACTGGTAATATGGAACTGCAGCTCGATCGCTCACTCAGCAACAAGCGCATCTTCCCGGCTGTCAACCTTGTGGCTTCTTCTACTCGTCGTGATGACTTGCTCCAAGACAGGACTACACTCGACCGTATGTGGATCCTACGTGGACACATTTCTGACATGAATGCTGTTGAGGCAATGAATACTATCCACAAGTCTCTGCAGAACACACAAAATAATGAAGAATTCCTCCTTTCAATGAATTCGTAAGTTTTTAGAAGACAAAGAATAAAGGGATTAAAGAAGTTAAAGGAGTTAAGACCATAGCCGTTGTGGCGTATGTCTTAACTCCTTTAATTTTATTACGGCGCAAGCTTTTTTTACCCTTTTACCTTTTTACTTTTTTACCCTTTTACCTTTAATCAAGGTGTTCAAGTTCCTGTAGCCATATGGTGGCACAGGCATCAGACGGCATACGCCAGTCACCACGTGGACTAAGACTTACACTTCCCACCTTCGGACCGTCAGGCAGACAACTGCGCTTGAACTGCTGTCCGAAGAAACGGCGCATGAAGACACGAAGCCATTTCAGGATAGTCGCTTCGTCATAGACATCGGGGTCGCTGTCGCTTATCTTCACCCTTTCGCCAGTCGTTTCTAAGAAGGCTTTCTTAGCCAATATGAAAATCTTGGCTGGACGGAAACCGAAACGCAGGAAATAATAGAGGAAGAAATCATGCAACTCATAAGGACCCACAAGGTCTTCTGTCTTCTGCTTGATCTCTCCATTGTCATCGGCAGGGATGAGCTCCGGACTGATAGGGGTATCTATGATGTCAAGCAGAGTAAGTCTGCTGTCTTCATCCACACCGCTCTCTGCCACATAGCTTACAAGATGACGTATGAGCGTCTTGGGGATGCTGGCATTGACACCATACATACTCATATGGTCACCATTGTAGGTCGCCCATCCCAAAGCAAGTTCTGAGAGGTCGCCTGTACCGATTACCATTCCTCCCAACTTATTGGCAAGGTCCATCAGTATTTGCGTACGCTCTCGTGCCTGAGAGTTCTCGTAGGTGACATCATGCACATTAGCATCCTGCCCTATGTCCTCGAAATGTTGCGTCACCGCCTTGGCAATGCTTATCTCCCTGATGGTGATTCCTAAGCTCTGCATGAGAGACACGGCATTGTGGTAAGTGCGGTCGGTAGTTCCGAAGCCTGGCATGGTGACACCCACTATTCCCTTGCGGCTCATGCCCAACTTGTCAAATGTCTTCACACACACCAACAGTGCCAAGGTTGAGTCCAGACCGCCACTGATGCCTAAGACTACGGTCTTGGCATGTGTATGCACGATGCGCTTGGCAAGTCCCATCACCTGTATACTGAAGATCTCCTCGCACGACTCCCTCATGTCGCTGCTTCCTGGTATGAAAGGATGTTGAGGGACATTGCGTTCCAAGACAAACTCGCGCTCACACTCCGCAGCACGTGCCTCTATCGTCCGCACAGTTTGTGAACAGCCCGACATGGCAAACTTGATATTGCGCTGTGCGTTGACGTATGTCGAATTGGTGCGCCGCTCTGAGCGCAACTTCTCTACGTCTATCTGGGCAGTTACTATCTGCTGCTCCAAGGAGAATCGCTCCGACTCTGCTAATAGTTTTCCGTTTTCATAGATGATGGCATTGCCGCCATACACAACGTCCTGCGTGCTCTCGCCAAAGCCACAAGAACTGTAGACATAGCCTGTCATGGTGCGGGCGCTCTGCTGCGCGAGAAGACTCTTCAGATAGTGGTGTTTGCCGATAAGTTCGTCAGAGGCAGAGAGATTGAAAATAATGTCAGCCCCAGAGAGTGCTAACTTACTGCTGGGTGGCGCCGGTGCCCAGACATCCTCGCAGATCTCTATACCGAAGAGGACTCCGTCCGCCGTACTGAACAACTGACTGTCCGGAGAGACCACAACCTTGTTGCCGGCATAGTGCAACTCCGTTTCCCGCAAGTCTTGCGAGGAGGCAAACCATCTTTTCTCGTAAAACTCACTATAGTTTGGCAAATAGGTCTTGGGCACAATGCCGAGTATCTGCCCTCGCTGGATGACAATGGCACAATTGAGCAACAGGTCACCGACGACGACTGGTGCTCCCACGATGCTTATAATGTCAAGTTGGCGGGTAAAGTCGAGCAGCATCATCACCGCCCTCTCCGTCGACTCCAACAGTATCTGTTGCCTGAAGAGGTCCTGACACGTATATCCTGTGAGCGACAGTTCCGGGAAGACTAACACCTCTACGCCCTTGCCCTCAGAGAGAGCGATCTGCTCCTCCATCCGCTGTGTGTTGTAGGTGACATCGCCTACCTTTACCGACGGTATGGCACTTGCCACCTTTATAAATCCGTACTTCATTGTGGTTTTCCTTTTGTCTGTTATTTGTTTTTGCCACAAAAGTACAAAAAAAACAGAAAAACACAATCTTTAGTGGCACAAAAATAACTTTATGAAGAATTTTGTCTAATTTTGCACATGAATAAACACCAAGAACCTTCATGACATGACATTACGGGAACGATACGACAAGATATTGGATTATTTCCGCCGTGAACAAGGCGACGTTGATACGGAGTTGATATATGGAAGCACCTTCCAGTTGCTTGTGGCGGTGGTTCTTTCAGCACAGTGTACCGACAAACGGGTGAACCTTATCACCCCCGAACTGTTCCGTGCTTATCCCGATGCACAAACGATGGCCGAAGCTGAGGAGTATGAGGTGTATGAATATGTGAAGAGCGTAAGCTATCCCAACGCCAAGGCAAAACACCTGGTGCAACTCTCACAGATGCTTGTCAACGACTATGGAGGCGAGGTTCCTGCCGACATGAACGAATTGCTGCGCCTGCCGGGAGTGGGTCGCAAGACTGCCAACGTCATGCTTGCAGTAGCTTTTTCACAGAATGCCATGCCAGTGGACACGCATGTCTACCGTGTCAGTCATCGCTTGGGACTGGTGCCCGGCACCGCCAACACACCATTCAAGGTGGAACAAACACTGGTAAAGCACATTCCTGCAGACGATATGTGCCGTGCCCACCACTGGCTACTCCTCCATGGGCGCTACGTCTGCAAGAGCCAGAAGCCTGCGTGCAACAAGTGCCCGTTCGACTCGTTCTGTCCAAAGAGGTCTGTCAAATGACTCCTTACGACCCGTTGCCCCTTCCGATGCGTCTGTCCTTGCCTGGCGCAGTTTAAATCATTTTCAAAGGCTCAAGGGTCAGAGGGAGAGATCCCTCCGACCCTCATACCAAAGCCTTCACCTTCCAGTCATCGATGCTTCTGCGGTCTTCCGAGAAGTTGATGCCCACCTTGTACTTCTTCCGACTGTCGTCGGCGAAGGCTACCGTCTAAGAATTCAATAGTTCACCACTTCCCAATGCCTATACCTTTTGCCGCCAACACATAGCAAAAGTCCAAGTTCTTGCAATCTTGCCAAAGAGTTCATTATTCCATCCAATGTAGCCGAATCTATTTCGTTTGCCAGATCAATCCGCGAAGCCTTTGGATATTGTTTTACTAAAGTTTCCCACTTTTATAAGTGCATTCAAATATCTGACTATCAAGAAATTGCGAAAGTATTAATTAAGATTAGACAAAATGCGTAATTTTTTCACAAAAGACGGATATTGAGTATCAATAGGTTATGATTCCAATCCCAAAAACATTAAAGCTCATTGATCTAATGATGCAACGCTTTGAATTAGAGGCGTTTATATTCAAACATTAAATTGTAACCGATTGATTATCAAGAGTGGGAAACTTCAGTTGTTTTAGATAATCCAAAACCCTAATTTGCAAATCTGTCAGCACTTCCTTCAACGGAGTCTTTTGGTAGTATTCACTACCCTTTGGAAATCCTTTTGGATAGTATTCTCTACCCTTTGGAGACCCTCATTGCGAACTACCGATTCCTCGCTTTACCAATGCCCCATCAAGGGATGTTTGTTTGAATAGACTCCATTGCCCCTTTCCGTAGTTATCCTAAACTTGCTATTTCTATTTTTACAACTGTTGCAAATCGAAATAGAGCAATCTTGTGGAAGCTCCTTCATCCTCCTTGGACAGTGGAAGAAAACCTTGGTTGTAGTAAAAAGGGAGAGCACTGGCATACGCATCGACTGTAACGAAACGGCAACCAGCCTTGTTGTCACGTTGATAAGAGGAAATAATCATATTGACAATCAATGTTCCGATACCCAACCCACGATATTTGACACCTGTCGCCAAACGGCAAATCTTGACAGCGGGATAACTTTTGAACATTTTTCCTTGCGAGAAGAATTGTTTGCGAAATCGATTATAAGCAGAATTGCTGGGGAAATCCGTAAGCGAAATTCTGTCATGGGCAATGCTGAAATAACCGATAACATCGCCAGTCTTGCTATCCTCAACCACATAACTGGTTGAGAGCCGAGCCTTGTAATAGAGCAACGCATCGTTTAAGATGAAGTCATTTAAGTCTTCATCTCCACAATCAAATGACTGGA
>CAVCDC010000007.1:0-58059 GCA_963600865.1 Firmicutes bacterium CAG:103 | reverse complement strand
TTAGGCGGGCTATCTTTTCCTCTGGAGTTTGTTTCTTCATAACTTGATAGTGTTTCATATTCTATGCAAAGTTACTAAAAATCAGCGAGTTATACAACTTTTTATGGTTAAATGAACGCAACTAAAGTGTTAAATATCAACAACTTAATTACCATCAAAAATAGATGATTTCAAGGAAGATTTTTGAGAACTTAACTTTACACCCTAAAAAATTACTTATGAAGATACTGAAAACATTAATCTTGCTCAAAAGGAATTCTTTAACTGTGAAAAAATGATTGGTAATATTTCCAATCAAAAAAAGGAATGACTTTTACTCTTTACGTTCTTAAGGAATGAAAAAAAGTTGGTACATTTTCTCCTTTGTAGTATTGGTTCTGCTTGCCCTTCAGAACATATAGGACAAATCGTAGCAAGTTGTTATTCTAAATAAATAGAGGTAGAGGAAAATCTGAGGATTTTGGGTGAAACCGCCTATAGTTGGGAGGGAATATTTTGCCATAGTTGCGACCTTTTTTGTACTTTGTCACGTATAAAAAGTGACTGAGATGAAGTACAAAAAAGGTCGCATTTTTTCTTGTTCTCATATAAGAAGCAACCATCCATCAAAGCAACGATGTTTTCACCCTTCACCCTTCTCCTTTTCCATGAGTGCTGCCACTATCTTGATTTCACTGAAGGTGTAGCTCTCGCCTAATGCTGCCCTGATTTCTCCGAAGGGAGTGTCGGGATGGGAGGAGATGAACTCGCGGAGCTTGGTCTCGTGGGCGGTGGAGACGAAGTCGCGGAGGCCTAATGCGCCCTCTATCACATAGTGGGCGAGGTGACCCATGATGGTGCTGGGCGCAAGGTTGCGCGCCTTGGCGATGTCGTCGGGCTTCATACCGCTCTTATATAGGTCGAGACTGACCTTTTTGGTGTCGACCTTTTCCTTTTTCTCTTTTTGTTCTGTCCGCTCTTTTCGTTCGCGGCGGTTGCGTGGCTTGTCTGCCCCGTCCTGCTCTTCGGAGAGCAGGAATTGTGCCTTTTTCTTCAGATACTCACTCGTGCTGAAAGGATAATCATCGGCATAGTAGTCGAGCAACTTCGACTTCAGGGCAATCTCCTCTGTATAGTTTTCCAGACGTTCTTTGAGTAGTTTCTTCGCCGTCTTGTTCTCCGTCTTGATGTCGGTGAGCTTGACGAGATTCTTGAAGATACCGATCTTGTCGGCGAAGTAGGCTGCACCTTTGTGGATACGGTCTTGCAGTTCGGCATTCTCTATGGCACCGGTAGAGGAGAGCATACGGGTGTATTGCACCTTGAACTTGGCTGCCACCTGCAACAAACTCTTGAGCACGACATTTGCCTTCTGGTATTCCTGGATGAGCTTCGGGTATTTCGAGGCGAAGAACTCGGCGAGGGTACGTATCATCAGTTCGTTGCTTTGCTGCATGGATGCGAAGTCGAAGAGCTCGTCGATGTTGTGTATGATGTAGTTGAGTTCCAAGACGGAGAGCGTCTCTGTGGTAGGGGGCTGGATGTGGTTAGTGAACGACTCGATGGTCTCGTCCTTGATGATGGCCGACGGACTGAGCGGCGCACTGAGCACCATGCCTTCCAACGACTTGCAACGGCTCAGTGCCACGTAGGTCTGTCCGTGGGTGAAGGAACGGGAGGCATCGATGATGGCGTGCTCGAAGGTGAGACCCTGACTCTTGTGGATCGTGATCGCCCAAGCCAGTCGGAGAGGATATTGGCAGAAAGAGCCTTCCACCTTCTCCTCTATCTCCATGCTCTCTTCGTTGAGTGTGTATTTCGAGTTATCCCAGCGCTCCATATCTACTGCAATGGTCTCGCCAGTATCTTTGCTCCGCACGAAGACATGCTCGTTGTCGAGACCATCTACCTCACCAATCATACCATTATAATAACGGTGATTGGTGTCGTTCTTGATGAACATCACCTGCGCACCCTCTTTCAAGGTGAGCCTGAAGTCGGTGGGGTAGGACATCTCGGGGAAGTCACCTTCCACCTGCGCTTCGTAGGTATGGGCGATGCTGCCGAGCTTGGCAAGTTCCTGCTCGTTGATTTGCTGGGCAGGATAGTTGTGGGTGGTGAGGCGGATGTATCCGTCTGCCTTGTCGGGCTGGAAGCCGGGGATATATCTGCGGTTCAGTTCGGCAAGGGTCTCGGCGGTGGCCTGGTTGCTGCGTATCTGGTTCAGGAGGTTGAGGAAGTGGTCGTCCTGTTGGCGATACACCTTCTTCAGTTCCACGGTGAGATAGCCAGCGGCTTTCAGAGCGTTGCTGGAGAAGAAGTAAGGCGTGTCGTAGTATTGGCGCAGCAAAGGCTCCTCCTGCTCCGTGGTGACGGGAGCCAACTGATGGAGGTCGCCTATCATGAGCAACTGTGCTCCGCCAAAAGGCTTTGCTGATTTGCGATAGCGGCGCATGACATCGTCGATAGCGTCGAGCAAGTCGCTTCTCACCATACTAATCTCGTCTATTACCAATAGGTCGAGTGTGCGGATAATCTTGCGCTTCACGTTGCTGAACTTAAACTTGCGGTTGTTGTCGCCGCCGCTGAACGCCGCCCCTGGAATATAAGGTGAGAGAGGCAGCTGGAAGAAGGAATGGATGGTCTGTCCGCCAGCGTTGATGGCGGCGATGCCCGTAGGAGCGAGCACTACCATTCGCTTGGGTGAGAGCCGTCGTAGTTCTTTCAGGAATGTGGTCTTTCCCGTTCCCGCCTTGCCGGTGAGAAACAGGTTTGCACTGGTTCGTTCGATGATGTTAAGGGCCATCTGTGCCTCTTCGCTCATGTCCATGGTGTTGTGTGTTTTTTATGTATCTGAAGTTTTGTAGGCGGCAAAGATAATCATTTTCTTTCAGACAAAGACAAGAAAAGCGTAAAATCTTCCCATTTGAGGAAAACTTTACGCTTTTTGCTATAGTTTCATCGGCAGAAAACCTCTATGAGTGGCGCCAAGCCAAAATTTTATAGTCTGTTCTTTATCTCTTTGTCTCCGAAGCGCATGGTTTTATCCCTCTTGGACACTCCGAAGGTATAAGCTATAGATAGTTTCACGGTCAAAGGGGAATACTTGTTGCAGAATTTCATCGTCATGCCATTAGAGTAAGACTCGCCTTTTACCTTTGGTTCAAGGATATTGCTGACAGATAGATTGGCAGACAACTTCTTGTCCAGGAAATAGCCTTGCACATAACAGCCCAAATTGCCAAAGGCTTCCATCTTCATGTCGCAGTTCTTTTCTGCTGATGAATATCTTGCATTGAGTCCGCTACTCCATGTCCTCTTGGAATTCAACATGAAATTCAGATTCATCATCAATGTTCCTTCAGCATATTCCGAATGTGGCTTGGTATACTTGGTGATGGCTTTTGAGTCCACATACGAACCGAATGCCATAAACGTGGCATTGAGCCATTTTAGGCTGTTCCAAAAATACATGATGTTTAATGCAAGCTTTTTGTTCTTTCTGGAATTCTCCCATTTTGTTTCAGTCAACCTTGAGTCTTCGTTCATGCTGGTCACTTGGGAAATCATATTGTTGCTAACCGAATAATACATTTCAAAGATCAAATTACCCATAAAGGTATAGCTCAAACTAATTATGTTGGTTGTCGTTGGCTTCAGATATGGATTTCCTGATGTATAATCTTTTGTGTCTGAGTAGATGACGAAAGGACTGATATATTGCAGGTTGGGGCGCTCGATGCTGCCCGTATAGCTTAAACGGAGCGAGTTGTTGTCATTTATCTTGTAGGAGAGGTACATCTTAGGAAACCAATTTCCATATTTTCTGTCAATTTCTCCTTTTTCTGCATCCATGACAGTCTTCATCCTTGTTTGCTCATATCTGCCTCCTATCTTAAAAGAAAACGCACCGAATTTGCGCATTGCTTGCGCATAAAAAGCATAAATGTTCTCCTTGTATGTACTCTTGTTTTCATAATCAGCTATCTCCGGATAATAATAGGCTTCAGTCGGTGTCTTGCTTGTTGTCCACTTTGCGCCAAAAGCAAAATCCGTTTTCAATAGTGTAAGATTAAAATCGGCCATTCCACTGAATCCCTTCAAATGATTGGAGTTGTTGTTTTGGAAATCGACGTATGGGTCAACCTTGTTTCCTACACTGAGCCATGAATGATAAATGCTATTTTGCTGGTTGTCATAGTCAAAATAGCTCCCCGACAACTCCACTCCGGCAGTCTTGGCTTGATAAGCAAAATACAGTGTGGCATCCCGTTTCGACAAAGGCATATCTCTGCCGAGAGTGCTTGTTATCGTAGAGTCTTGGCTATTGCTCCATTCTTTCGTCAGAATCGTATTGGTGCTATTCCTCTTCATCTGACTTTTATACCAAGACAGATTGCCGCCAAAGTTTATTTTTTTACTCAGATTGTAATCTGCGCTGACATATAGATTGTAGCTTTGAGGATGATTGACTTGTTCCATGTCACTTGTGCGCACAAAGGACTTGTAATTTTGTGAATTATGCTCATACCATCGGGTCTTGCCTTTCTGATAACTTCCCATGGCATACACGCCCAACTTGCCGCTCTCCACACTTACGCTGAAATTCGTGTTGTTTGTCAAATACTTGGTGGCATAAGACAGTTCGTCAGCCAATCTTATACCCAGACTTCCCTGGCTCTTCTTTGTAATAATATGTATAATGCCATAGTTCCCCTCAGCCTCATATTTGGCAGGTGGATTCTGGATTATCTCTACCTTGTCAACATGATTTATGTCCAAAGATTTGAGGTAAGCTACTGCTTGAGACGCGTCCATGTTCCGAATGCGATTGTTCACCATGATACGAAAACCTGATTTGCCCCAAATAGAAGGTACTCCATTGTCGACAATCACCCCAGGAGCTTTTGACAATAAATCCATCATGTCAAAAGAATAATCTTTTAGAGCCGTTACATCTATTTGGTAACGGTCAACTAAAGACTTGACGACACGCTTGTTTGCCGTGATGGTCACATCAGACAATTTGCAAGATTCTTCTTTCAAAGTGAATGTTGTAGGTGATACTTTTTGTGAAAGATCTACATACAAATCTATATAACCAACACAAGATATCTTCAAAATACCATTTATGGAATCTGGCAATGGAAAATCAAACATGCCATCCTCTGTAGCAACACATCCTTGTATAAAGGAACTGTCTGGTAAAGACAACAATTGTACATTTGCATAGCTAACAGGGTTATCTTTACTGTCAACTATCTTGCCTGCTATACTTTTCTGAGCGAAACCATTCGCAGCAAATACCAGAAAAGTGAATGTCAATAAAAACTTACGTATGACCATATCTCGCTTATTTAGAAATAATTATTAATCGCCTCTTCCGCCATAGGAGCATGACAACAACGTGGGTCTGGATAGTCCCAATGCTCATCTCCAGCCCGAAAACTCGCCATTAGGGGCGTGTCACCAATACCCATCTCCTAAAACCTTGCTCAATTCACTATTGTTTAATGTATCCATATGACCCATAGTTTTGGCTGGTTAATAATTTGATTGCAAAAGTATCTTTTTTTTTGGCAAATTGCCAAATTTTTCACATTATTTCTTACATTATTTTTTTTGTTGTCTGGATTATGGTGTTAATGTGAAATAATAATATGGTCTTTTAGGAAGTAATTTGTACCTTTGCAATTTCAAGTATGAAAACAAAGAATAGGCAAAGGTAAAAGGTATGAAAAAGTATTATGGAATAACGATTTTGGCATTGATAGTTGTCACTTTGTTACAAGGATATAATATATCTTTGCAATATAAAGATTACGTCCATAACAAAACAGACAGGATAAACACCATTCTAAAAATTGCGACAGATGAAGAATACGCAGTTCGAGCACACAAAGGTTTCGATCATCAAAGAAATGGAAAACAACGGGTCACTTGCAAAAGCGTGTGGATACGATATACTAAATTGTGTGCTTAGTTTTCGTGGCAACAACGAGAAAATATTGGGGTTGACTGGGTTCAATACTCTCAAACTGTGGATGGACGAATAGGGGAACGGTGATATGTTGATGTAGTCTTACGTACAGACACTGCATGAAGACCGCACTTTTTATTCGCAGCACGGTTGTCTGTGGATATAAAGTGCGGCCTCTGATGTGCAGTCAGCGCAAGGCGTTGTTTACAAGGCGTTCAGTACCTGCTCCTTGATTTGCTCCAGTTCGTCTTTCATTTTCACTACGATGTTCTGCATCTCAGCTTGGTTGCTCTTGGAACCAGTTGTGTTGATTTCGCGTCCCATCTCCTGAGCGATGAAGCCTAATTTCTTGCCTACGCCATGACCTTCCTCGTTCATCGTCTCGCGGAAATATTTGAGGTGGTTGGTCAGACGTTGCTTCTCTTCGCTGATGTCGAGTTTTTCGATGTAGTAGATAAGTTCCTGTTCCAGACGGTTCTTGTCATATTCCACATTGGGAATCTGTTGCAGAGCAGTCACGATGTTCTGTTTGATTTTCTCCACGCGACTCTTCTCGTACGGTTCGATGCTTGCCAAGAGAGCCTGTATGTTGTCTACTTTCTCTGTGAATTTCTTCTGGAGGGCTGCACCTTCTTGCCTGCGGAAGTCGACGAGGCGGCTTACGGCGTTGGCAATCGCCTTGCGTGCCACTTCCCATTCCTCGTCGTCCAGCTCTTCTACCTCTGTGCGGTTGGTGACATCAGGCAACCGCAACAAGGTGCTGTACCAGTCGGTAGGCTCGGGGATACCGGTAGCCTTGGAAATCTTTTTTATCTGTTGCCAGTAGTTCTGAACAAGAGCTGCATTGATAGGCGTAGCGTCAGCTCCAGCCTCTTTCTCTATCCAGATGGCAAAGTCTATCTTGCCGCGCTCCAACTGCTTGGCGAGGTACTGGCGTATCTCCATCTCCTTCTCACGATAGAGCGGTGCGATACGTGTAGACAGATCCAAGTTCTTGCTGTTCAGAGACTTTACCTCTACATTGATTTTCTTTCCTTTGTAGGCTTCAGTGGCTTTCCCGAAGCCAGTCATAGATAATATCATATATTCTTTCACGTTAAATTTCTGCAAAAGTACAAAAAAATGCGAGAAAAAGCGTATATTTGCACCTTATTTAAGAATATATTTGTTTTATGGCTTGTATCTTGAACATTGAGACGAGCACAGACGTGTGCTCTGTAGCAATAAGTGATAATGGGGTAGTGGTATTCAACAAGGAAGATCACAGCGGTCCTAATCATGCTGTAAAGTTGGGCGTCTTTGTCGACGAAGCATTGAGTTACATCGACTCTCGCAGCATCCCTCTTGAGGCTGTGGCGGTAAGTTGCGGCCCTGGCTCGTATACGGGTTTGCGAATTGGTGTGAGCATGGCGAAGGGCATCTGCTACGGTCGCAGTGCCCGGCTCATAGCGGTGCCTACGCTCCAACTGCTTGCCGTGCCGGTACTCTTGGCTGAAAAGGCAAAGGAAGACGATGCCCTCATCGTGCCCATGCTCGATGCACGTCGCATGGAAGTGTATGCACAGGTGTTCGACCGTTCGCTGAAGGAGGTACGCCCTATACAGGCAGACATCGTTGATGCCGACACCTATAAGGAATACCTTGACCGTGGAACAGTTTATTTCTTCGGCAATGGTGCAGCCAAGTGCATGGACACCATCAACCATCCCAATGCCCGTCTTGTGCCGGGCATAGAGCCGCTTGCCAAGAACATGGCTCCGTTGGCGGAGAAGCGCCTGGCTGAAGGGCAGTTTGAGGATGTGGCATACTTCGTGCCCTTCTATCTCAAGGACTTTGTCGCCAAGATGCCGAAAAAACTTATTTAGACATGATTATTTCACCTATTATATATAATATATGCAGATAGACGGATTAGACTACAATACCCAGCGCGAACAACTTCTCTTGCCGGAATACGGGCGCGAGATACAACAGATGGTGGACTATGCGATAGGAATAGAAGACCGCAAGAAACGCCAACTCTGCGCAGAGTCCATCATCGCCATCATGGATCGTATGGTGCCAGAAGGCAGGAATGTGGAAGGACACGAGCGCAAGCTCTGGGACCACCTCGCCATTATGAGCCGTTTTCAACTGGACATAGACTATCCCTTCGATACCACCAATGCTGCGCAGATAGGCAGAAAGCCTGAGCCAATGCCTTATCCCATGCAGTCTATCCCAGTACGCCATTACGGTGCCATGCTGTTTGAGATGTTCGAACAACTCAAGACCATGCAACCAGGCAAAGAGCGGGATGCTCTCGTCAAACTGGTCGCCAACCAGATGCACCGCAACCTCGTGTTGTGGGGGCATGGTTCGAGCGACGGCGAGAAGGTGGCTTCCGACTTGGCACGCTATACTGACGGCAAGATACAGCTGGACTACAGCAACTTCAAGTTTGACAAGGTTGTGGTAGACCGTGAGCAGCCTTCCACCGGCAAGTCGGGCAAGAAAAAGAACAAGTAGTCGTTTCCTTATCTCAAAACGCTCATTTCCATTTCCTCTTTCACATACGATATGGAGTCATTTATCATAGAGGGCGGTCATCCGCTCGCGGGAACCATCGTTCCGCAAGGCGCCAAGAACGAGGCGCTGGAAGTCATCTGTACAACGATCCTTACATGCGAACCGGTACGTATCAAGAATGTCCCGGACATACTCGACGTGAACAACCTCATCAAGTTGCTCAAGGAGATAGGTGTGAAGGTGACGCAGAACAGTCGTAATGACTATACTTTCCAGAGTGACGAGCTGAAACTCGACTACCTTGACAGTCTGGAATTTGTAAAGAAATGCTCCTCACTGCGTGGCAGCGTGCTCATGATAGGGCCGCTGCTTGGCAGATGTGGTAAGGCTACGATAGCCAAACCAGGTGGTGACAAGATAGGGCGTCGCCGTCTTGACACCCACTTCTTGGGATTCAAATACTTGGGTGCCAAGTTTGTTCACGATGACGAGCGTAATGTCTACCAGATACAGGCAAAGAAGCTGAAGGGATGCTACATGCTTCTCGATGAGGCTTCTGTCACGGGTACTGCCAACATCATCATGGCGTCTGTTCTTGCCGAAGGAACTACTACCATCTATAATGCTGCCTGCGAACCCTACATACAGCAGTTGTGCCACTTGCTCAACGGTATGGGAGCACAGATAAGCGGCATAGGCAGCAACCTGCTTACCATCGTGGGCGTGACTTCGCTCCATGGTGCCGAGCACCATATCCTGCCCGACATGATAGAGGTGGGTTCCTTTATCGGCATGGCTGCCATGTGTGGAGCAGGTGTGCGCATCAAGGATGTGTCTGTGCCCAACTTAGGACTTATCCCCGAGGCATTCCGCCGCTTGGGTGTGAAAATCAAGGTAGAGGGCGATGACCTCTTTGTGCCAGAGCAAAAGCATTATGTCATAGACTCCTTCATAGACGGAACCATTATGACATTGGCTGATGCCCCTTGGCCAGGACTGACCCCCGACCTTCTGTCGGTGCTTCTTGTTGTGGCAACACAGGCGAGGGGCAGTGTGCTCTTCCATCAGAAGATGTTCGAGAGCCGACTTTTCTTCGTAGACAAGCTCATAGACATGGGAGCGCAGATTATACTCTGCGACCCTCACCGTGCTGTCGTGGTGGGACATGACCATAAGATTACGCTGCGTGCTGGCAGGATGACCAGCCCTGACATCCGTGCTGGTATTGCCCTGCTCATCGCTGCCATGAGCGCTAACGGTACAAGCCGTATTGCCAACATCGCACAGATAGACCGTGGTTACCAGGACATAGAGAAACGTCTCAACGACCTTGGTGCCAAGATAACCCGTGTCAGTGATTAAAAACATTGGTGGAATGATAAGACGCGACGAAGTATACAAGATAGGAAAGTTGGGTAAGCCGCACGGTGTGAAGGGAGAGATCACCTTTGCCATCACAGACGATGTGTTCGACCGCGTGGATGCCGATTATCTTGTGATAGACATAGACGGTATCCTCGTTCCTTTCTATATGGAGGAATACCGCTTTAAGAACGACGACAACGTATTGGTCAAGTTTGAGGACATAGACACGCAGGAGCAGGTACGCAACTATACGGGCTGTGATGTCTATTTCCCCCGTCATCTCTCAGACAGTGATGGAGAAAACATGACCTGGGCAGAAATCATAGGCTTCAACTTGGTTGACGACAGCACAGGAAAGGTGGTGGGCACCATCGAACATGTGGACGATGCCACGCTCAATCTCCTTTTTGAGGTGACGACACCCAACGGTGAACAGAAACTCATTCCTGCGAGTGATGAACTTATCAAGGAGGTACGTGCCTCGGAGAAGGAAATCAGGATGCAAGTACCGGAAGGTTTACTTGATATTTAAGTATTAGAAAAGAAGATGAAGAAACAACAGATATGTATCCTTGGCTCTACGGGCAGTATCGGTACGCAGGCACTCGATGTCATCGAGCAACACAGCGACCTCTATGAAGTGTACTGCTTGACAGCCAACAACAGGGTAAAGGAACTCGCGGAGCAAGCACATAGGTTCCGTCCTGCTGCCGTGGTCATCGCCAACGAGGCGCATTACCAGGAACTGCAGCAGTTGCTCAGCGATGCTCCCGATATCAAGGTCTATGCAGGAGCCCAGGCTCTCTGCGACATAGTCGAGGCAGGACCTATAGACATGGTACTTGCTGCCATGGTGGGTTTTGCCGGTCTCGAACCGACCATCCATGCCATCAAGGCACACAAGAAAATATGTCTTGCCAACAAGGAAACGCTTGTGGTGGCAGGAGAACTGATTTGTAGTCTTGCCCAGCAGTATCATGCTCCGATATTGCCAGTGGACAGCGAGCACAGTGCCATCTTTCAGTGCTTGGTGGGTGAGGGCAATAATGAGGTGGACAAGATTTTGCTTACTTGCTCAGGTGGTCCTTTCCGCAACTACACACACGAACAGTTGGCAGAGGTAACTGCGGCCGATGCCTTGAAACACCCCACATGGGACATGGGGGCGAAGATCACCATCGACTCGGCTACCTTGATGAACAAGGGCTTTGAGGTGACTGAGGCCAAGTGGCTCTTTGGAGTCCCCGCCGAAAAGATAGAGGTGCTGATCCATCCGCAGAGCATCGTTCACAGTGCAGTACAGTTTGCTGACGGTGCCGTGAAGGCGCAGTTGGGTGTGCCCGACATGCGCTTGCCCATACAGTATGCCTTCTCTTTCCCAGAGCGTCTGCCTCTCAAGGGCGAGCGGCTCAACCTTTTCAAGGCACAAGATCTTCAGTTCATAGAACCAGACTATAAGAAGTTCAAATGCTTGCAGTTGGCTTTCGACGCCATCAAGAAGGGCGGTAACATGTCGTGTATCGTCAATGCGGCCAACGAGGTCGTCAATGCTGGTTTCCGTAAAGGGGAGTGTGGCTTCTTGCAGATGGCGGACATCATAGAGGAGACAATGGCTAAGACCACTTTCGACAGCCATCCCGACCTCGATGTCTATTTGCAGACCGATGCGGAGGCAAGGCGTATTGCCGCAGAACTGATGCGTAATTTAAATAATAAATATTAAATAACAAATAATAAATAATTGAGAATTATTGGAGGTAGAATGAAGAGATGTTGGGTCTCTTCACTTCTGTCACTTCTATAACTTCTTTAAATTCTAATAGTTAATGGAAGTATTTCTGATCAAGGCGTTACAGTTGATGCTGTCGCTTTCCATCTTGGTGCTGCTGCATGAGGGCGGCCACTTCTTCTTCTCCAAACTCTTCGGCGTAAGAGTGGAGAAATTCTATCTTTTCTTCGATCCATGGTTTCACCTGTTTCAGTTCAAACCCAAGAACTCCGATACGACATATGGTATAGGATGGTTGCCGCTTGGCGGTTATTGCAAGATTTCGGGCATGATAGACGAGAGCTTCGATACGGAACAGATGAAGCAGCCCATGAAGCCTTATGAGTTCCGTAGCAAACCTGCATGGCAGCGCTTGTTCATCATGATTGGCGGTGTGCTCGTCAATTTCCTTTTGGCTCTTTTCATTTACTCCATGATCCTCTTCCACTGGGGTGATGAGTATATTGCCACGAAAGACATGACACAGGGTATGGCTTTCAACAGTGAGGCTAAGGCACTTGGCTTCCACGACCATGACATCCTTGTGGGTACCGAGGAGGGAGAGTTCAAGACCTATGGCGGTGACATGTTCCGTGATCTTTCTACAGCCAAGCGAGTAGACATCATCCGCAATGGAAAGCCTATGAGCCTCAGTCTGCCAGGCAACCTGAACATGCTTGACATGATCAAAGAGACACCTCGTTTTGTAGATATCTATTACCCTCTTCAGATAGATAGTGTGGTGAAAGGATCGCCAGCCGACAAGATAGGTCTGAAGAAGGAAGACCGTATTTTGGCGGTTAACGACAAGAAAGTGAACTCCTACAACGAACTGACCCAGGAGTTGGGGCGTATGGAAGACCAGTTGACTGATGAACTGTCGGCAAGAGACCGCAAACGCATCCTTACTGGAAGCCTGACTTACTTGTGCGGTGCCACACAGGACACCGTACAGAAGGCTGTGCAGTATGAGGCAAGGGACGGCAGGGTGATATTGGGCATCTACAATCATCCCACGCTTGCCGACTACAAAGTGACCAAGCAAGAGTATGGCTTCTTCGAGAGCTTCCCTGCAGGTGTGAAATATGGTTGGAACGTACTGTCTGGTTATGTGGGCGACATGAAGTATGTCTTCTCCAAGGAAGGCGCCAAGAGCCTTGGCGGTTTCGGTGCTTTGGGAAGCCTCTTCCCATCCATGTGGGACTGGCACGCATTCTGGATGATGACAGCCTTCCTGAGTATCATCTTGGCTTTCATGAATATTCTCCCGATTCCAGCATTGGACGGAGGGCACGTCCTCTTCCTGCTCTACGAGATCATTACAGGGCGCAAACCTGGCGATAAGTTTATGACTTATGCAGAGTATGTGGGCTTTGCCATCCTGCTGCTCTTGCTTATCGTCGCCAATCTCAACGATGTGTTGCGCCTCTTCGGAATACTGTAAATATAACTTGCGATTTAGACAATCTGTGTGAAAAAGTTATTGACGATATGCTACCTTTTGTTGTGCCATGCTATTATCGGCATGGCACAACCAGGTATGCAGGTGACTCATCTCACAGAACAGAATGGACTTTTCCACAACATTGTCTATTGCTCGCTCAAGACAAGCGACGGTTTTATGTGGTTTGGTACGTGGTACGGACTGTCGCGTTTTGACGGTAGCCACTTCAATAACTACTCCAAGGCATTCTCACCGTCGTCTGATCAACCGCCACGCAAGGTGGAGACCATTGTCGAGGACGGCAACGGCAACCTCTGGGTCAAGACACTCGACTGGAAGTTGTCGCTATTCTACAAGCGTACCGAACGTTTTGAGGATATCTTCGATGAACTGAAGCCTTATGCGCGCAACCTGCAGGTCATCAAAATTCAAGCCGACGGACACGGCAATGTGCTGTTGCTTACCAAAGACAAGAACCTGCTCCTTGCCTCTACGGCAAAGGATGGCAAGGTGATCATCAGAAAATTAGTGGATGCACGCAGTGCTCTCAACCATTCTACTTACCGCCTGAGCCAACCAGTATTGCAGTTGTGCGAGGGTAGGGCCAACTACGTAGGTACAGACTTCCAGATTTATTCCGTTCCGCTTACCCCCAAGAACCGCCGTCTCTCACATGGCGCATGGCTTCAGTATTTTGGACAGCTATGTGACAGTCAGCAGGTGTACCGCACTCCAAACGGAATGGTGTGGCAGGTGGATGCAGCCAAGACGGCTCTCGTCTGCAGCCAGCCTTCCACAGGAAAGGTTTACCGCTACCCCCTTGCTCCATACCATAAGGTAGTGGAACCGAAGTTTATTGAAACGCCCCGTCACGGCTGGTTTTATCTCTCTGACAGCGGTGAGATTCTCCACATCGATCCCCTTACCATGCAGGCACGCAACATAGCCTGGATGCAGGAGTTTACTGATTTTAAGGAAAACACGCGCTTCCTCAGCATGAACCTTGACAGTGATGGCTTGCTGTGGATAACCTCTGCCGACAATGGCATCTATCGTATCAATTTTACTCCCCAGCAGTTTCGGGTCATTCCGTTGCCCTCAAATGCAGGTGGAGTGAGGGCGCTATACCAGATGCGCAACGGCAATATTCTTGTTGGTACACGCAGCAAGAACCTTTATTTGCTCTCGCCAGAAGGAAAGGTCATCAAGTCGTTGGACGGCATAGGGAGTGTCTATCACATCATGCAGGACAACAAAGACAGACTTTGGTTCTCTACCAAGGGAGACGGTCTGGTATGTGCTACGCCGGATGCGTCTTTGCCATATGGTTACCGTTTCGATTACTACCGACATGACAGCAAGCGACCCTCTTCCATCTCTGGTAATAAGGTGTACATGACCTACCAGGATTCGCATCGCCGCATCTGGGTAGGAACCCTCGATGGTGGTCTCAACTTAGTGCATGAAACTCCCCATGGCGTAGAGTTCTACAACAAGTTGAATGGCATGACTACTTATCCCGGCTTTGGCCTCTACCTTGACGTGCGCAACATGGTGGAGGATGCTGACGGACGCATGTGGGTGGGTACCATCGATGGACTGATGTCTTTCGATGCCTCTTTCCGTGACATACGCCGTCTGCGCTTCGAGACCTACCGCCTTACCGATGTCAATACGCGTGCCAACAGCGATATCTATGCGCTCTATCGAGACCACAGCAAGAATGTGTGGATATGTACCTTTGGTGGTGGACTTGGTAAACTGGAAGGGTTCGATGAGACCAACCACCTGCCTAAGTTGATGGCATTGGGCGCTAAGGAGGGACTGCTCAACGATGTCATCCTCTCCATAACAGAGGATAAGTATGGCAGACTGTGGCTTGTCAATGCCGACGGACTTTCCTGTTACGACTACCGTGCCGGGCGCATACGCTATTATGACAGTTCGGATGGTTTCCCGAAGATACAGATGGAGGAGTCGTCTGCCATGCTCCACCGCAATGGTGAGATATGGTTGGGCTGCAAGGAGGGCATCCTTGCCTTCCATCCCGACCGACTGAAACAGGAGAGGAGCAACTATCCTATATATATAATAGGTGGTGAAGTCAACAACCAGGATATACGCAGTTATGATGAGCATCCCATCATTGACGGGTCGACAGTCTATGCCGACCAGCTTCAGCTCCAGCATTCGCAGTCTATGTTCACCCTTGAGTTTGCTGCCCTTAACTTTGCCAACCCTGAGCGCATCAGCTACCGTTACAGGTTGGAGGGATATGACCACGACTGGCACTATGCAGGTACCAACCGTATTGCGTCCTACACCAATGTTCCGCCAGGTAAGTATACCTTCACCGTGGAGGCAATGGACGCCACCAATCCCGACCAGCACAGTACGCGCACTCTTCTCATTACCATCCTCCCGCCATGGTGGGCTACATGGTGGGCGTACCTTATCTATGCACTGCTCTTAGCAGGGAGTGGATATGCTGCCGTGCGCTATGCCCGTTATCAGATAAGACTCAAGAACGATGTCTACATACAGACCAAACTGTCGGAATACAAACGTAAGTTCTCCATGGAACAGCAAGACCAGGCTTTCCTTGACAAGGTGAACAAACTGATAGCCGATAACCTTACCAATTCCGACTTTGAGATAGAGACCCTCTCACAGCAGATGGGTATGAGCCGCAGTGCTTTCTTCAAGAAGGTAAAGGCAATCACGGGCATGGCACCCAATGATCTAGTCAAGGACTATAAGCTCAGTCAGGCGGTACAGTTGCTGAAGCATTCTGATGCCACCATTACCGATGTGGCTTACCGTTGCGGATTCAATGATGTTGGCTATTTCGGTAAGTGTTTCCGTAAGAAATTTGGGATGTCTCCACGTACTTACGTGAACGAACAAACGAAGACAAACGAAAAATAATATAAAATAAACGAAAAAAAGTGATTACACTGTGAAGTGTATTGCGTCTATCTTATGTACCAGCATTGTTTCACGTCCATGCAATGGCGTGTTGCGCGTGTCTCTATATGGAGCATGTTTGCTGCAAAAACTACTAAATCCCGTCAAGGGCTGCTAAAACATACCTAACCAAATCTATTGATGAAAACAGATTTTGTGCGAAAGATATCATTAGCTCTATTGGCTTTGCTGATGGCATTGCCAGTATGTTCACAAACTGCCTCGTCTCGTTACAAGGTGGCAGCTTGCGATTGGATGATGCTCAAGCGCCAGAAGCTCGGCGAGTTTCAGTTGGCTCGTGAGATAGGAGCCGACGGCGTGGAGGTTGATATGGGTGGACTTGGCAACAGGGTCCTTTTCAACAACCAGTTGCGAGACTCTGTGCAAGCGGAGAAATTCCGTGTGGTAGCTATCCTCCAAGGTGTGGCTGTCCCCTCGATAGCCATGAGCGGTTTCTTTGCGCAGAGTTTTCTGCACCGTGCCAATTACCAGGACTTGCTTGCTGACTGTTTCCAAACCATGAAGTTGTTTGGAAGCAAGGTGGCGTTTCTTCCTCTTGGTGGAAGCGGCAAGGCATGGCAGGTAGATGGTGAGGAGCGTGACTCTCTTGTCGCCCGTTTGAAGGTGGCAGGTGAGATGGCACGAAAAGAGGGCATTGTCATTGGTATAAGGACTGGTATGGATGCCAAGTGGAACAAGCGACTCTTGCGTGATGTCAAGAGTGACCATGTCAAGATATACTACAATTTCCAGGATGCTACAGACAACCACCGTGACATCTGCCGCGAACTGAAACAGCTCGGTGCCAAGCGCATCGTGCAGATACATGCGTCGAATACCGACAGCGTCAATTTGAGGGAAGATACCTCTCTCGATTTGCCCAAGATTAAAAAGACACTCGACGGCATGGGGTGGAGCGGATGGCTCGTGGTGGAGCGCAGTAGGGATGTGACACGTGTTCGAGACGTGAAATACAATTTCTCGCGCAATGTGGCTTACCTCAAAGAGGTGTTTTCCAACTGAGGAAAAATACTTCTCCAACTGGGAAAAAATATTTTTCCAACTAAGAAAATAAAAAACTAAGTTAAACAATATGTTAAACCTAAAAGAATCAATTATGAACAGAAATCATTTTGATGCACGAAAAGGGTTGCTATATATGGCTGTCATGGCTGTTGGAGCAATATCCTTCGGTTCGTGTGCTACGGATGGTTTTGACGAGAAAGAGAAGTTTGATATCGGCGTAAGCGGAGTCAAACTTGAGTCTCCCGAACTTTCCAAGGAAAATGTCAAGTCCGTTTCGGCTTCCGATGGTACTGACAAAATGCAGGTGTCATGGAAGGTGGTCTATGGTGCCGGTGGATATGAATGCAAGGTGTACAACAATGATGACCCGGACAATCCTGTTCTCGTTGCTGCTGACACTGTAGACGCAACATCTTTCCAGTTTAAGACAGCTGAGGACACCAACTATAAAGTGTATGTCCGCACGTTAGGTAATGCTGCCAAGAACAATACCGAAGCAGACAAGGCCAACTCCATCGAGTGCAGCACGCTTGTGACAGCTACCGTCATTCCTACAGGCAATGACATCGCTGAGTTCATCAAGAGTCACATGCAGGACTCTTCTGAGGAACAGGCGTTCGAGTTGGAACGCTCGGGTGTGTACACATGCAATGATACCATCGACTTCCAGGGCAACAAGATGACTCTTCGTGGTAACAAGGTAGCCCATCCTAAGGTAACGATGGGTGAGAAGGCCGTCATCATGACCTCGGCACAGCTCAAAGTGAAGTTCATCGACTTCGACTGCTCTGCCCTTGCCACCAAGTGGGGCGTCATCGAAATGTCGTATAACCCTCCAGCCTCTGCTTCTGCAACGGCGCAGAATGTCGGTGCTGGTAAGAACAGTGGAAAACCCGCTGATGTTTACATCCTTCAGGATCCAGTCATCATCTCTGAGTGCGTGTTCAAGAATGTGCCTAATGCCCTCTTTGCTGTAGGTCACTGCTCTTGGGGTATCTCTGACTTCCGTCTGCTCAATAGTATTGTGCAGTTGAGGTGTGACGGCGTAAAGTACAGCAACAGTGCTGTTATCTGCGCATACTCTGAGTTTGCTGCTCCTTCAGGTGGACAGTTCTGGTATGGTTGTATCAAGAACATCACTATCAAGAACAGTACTGTCTACAACACCTTAGATAATGGTAAGAACCGCTTGATACGTTTCAACAACAAGGACTTGGATCGTGTGTTCCCGTCTGCATCTGGCTCTTGCACCATGATGGACAATACCTTTATCAGGGTAATGAACAAGAAGGAGTTTGCCAACAACACTCCTAATTCGAACTCCTACAAAATCACTTTCGACAACAACATCTTCTATGATTGCTTCCGTTTGCAGAAGTTCTTCCAGGGCAATTGTGATGTGACGTGGAATAAGGATCAGAATGTGGCTTGGGGTGTAACGAATGCGCTTGACGGTACTGATAAGGAAAAATGGGTTACAGAGGAAGACCCCGGCTTCGATGCTGCCATGGTGACACAGGAACTTGATCTGTCTGCAGCTAACTACGGTGTCTATTTCCATGCCACAGGAGCCATCTCTCAAAACATAGGTGACCCTCGCTGGAAGTAATGAACCTCTTAACAGTAACAATCTAAACGTGAACATAAGATGAAACGAAAATATATCAAGACAATGGCCTTCGGCTTGGCAATGACATGTGCACTGCCTGCCATGGCTCAGAATAGAATCGTGCAGGGTACTGTTGTCGATGACTTGGGTGAACCTGTCATCGGTGCTACCGTCAGAGTAGCTGGTAGCAAGAATGCAGTCATCACAGACATAGACGGAAACTATAAGGTGGAAGTGCCCAAGGGCGGTAAGATTACCGTTTCTTACCTTGGTTACAAGGACGCACAGACCACTGGTGGAAAACTGCAGCTTGTGGCTGACAACAAGGCGCTCGACGAGGTGGTGGTCGTAGGTTACGGCACACAGAAGAAGGCTCACCTTACGGGTTCGGTAGCAAGTATTCCTACCGACGAAATACAGGATCTTGCCAACAGCGGTCTTGCCTCTACACTCGGTGGACTGGTCAACGGTCTGAGCGTTAGCGGCGGTGAAAGCCGTCCTGGCGAGAATGCACGTATCTCTATCCGTGACACCAACTCTTTGAGCGAGATCGGTTCGACAGCACAGCAGCCGCTCTTCGTCATCGACGGATACATCTATCCCAACGATGTGAAGGTGGGCAACACCACTCAGAACCTCGGTGCTGAGGCATTCAACAACCTTGATGCCTCTGAGGTGGAGAGTATCTCCGTATTGAAGGATGCCAGTGCTGCCGTCTATGGTGCACGTGCTGCCAATGGTGTCATCCTCGTCACTACAAAGAAGGGTAAGTTGGGTGCGCCGCGCGTCTCTTATAGCGGTACCTTCGGTTTTACCAACGAGGTCTCTCGCCCCAAGATGCTAAGTGCCTATAACTATGGGCGTCTGTACAATGCGGTGACGGCTGCAGACCCTACCAATACTTCACTCAACCATAAGACTGCTCTCTTTCAGGCAGACGAATTGGAGGCGATGAAGGGCTTGAACTACGATCTCTTGGATAAGTACTGGTCTTCTGGTTTTACCCAGAAGCATAGTGTCAACGTGAGTGGTGCTACCGATAGAGTAAACTACTTTGGAGGCATTGCCTACTTCGACCAGGATGGTAACCTCGGTAAACTCGACTACAACCGCTGGAACTACCGTGCTGGTGTGGATGTGAAGATTAGCAAATGGTTGGGTGCCAGCATCAATGTGAGTGGTGACTATGCTACAAAGAACAAGCCTCTCGTCAAGGTGGGCGGTTCGGGCGATGAGAAGGACTACAACCTTCTGCTTACACGTCCTACCTATATGCCAGAGTCTGTAAACGGATACGATATCCTCGCCAATGGACCAAGTAACAATGCTGCATATCAAGACCAGCAGTATAACTTCGCTACCTTGCAGAACAATGGTGACTACAGCAAGAATATGAACTCCAACCTGAACATCAATGCCAGTGTGAGCTATGACTTCGGATGGAACAAGATTCTGAAGGGACTACAATTGAAGTTCTCTTACTCCAAGAGTATCAATACTGCAAAGAGCAACGAGTATGGTTCCAGCTTCTCGCTTTATAAATTGAACAAGCGTTATGGTAGCGGTATGCATCTCTATACGCCTACCAGTGGCGATGATGCAGACTTTAACTATTTGGATGCAAGCAACTTTGCTGCGACGACATATGCAAATGGAGACTATTTGTCACGTACCATGACGCGTACGGACAACTACCAGCTCAACTTCACCGTTCAGTATCAGCGAGACTTCGGACTGCATCACCTTAGCGGACTCTTCTCAATCGAGAAATCGGAAGCTGAGAGCGAATACCTCCTTGGTAAGCGCGCCAAACCGTATCCTTTTACCACGGGACAGAGCAACTCTGCTTCGGGTGACCTTACGACAACTTTCACACGCAGTGAGAGCGGTACTTTGTCTTACATCGGTCGTATCAACTATGCTTATGCCAACAAGTACCTCTTCGAGGCTCTCTTGCGCTCGGATGCTTCCACCAAGTTTGCTCCCAAGAACTACTGGGGTACCTTCCCCGCATTCTCTGCAGGTTGGGTTGTCTCTGAAGAAAGCTGGTTCCGTAACAACGTGAAGTGGGTTGACTTCTTGAAGTTGCGTGCTTCATGGGGTATGACCGGACGTGACAATACTGCTGCATGGCAGTGGATGCAGGTGTATGCTCAGGATGCCAACCGTGGTGTTATTTTCGGTATAGATGCCAGTTCAAGTTCAGGCAACCGTATCACTATCAACAAGAACAACTCGGCTGTCAATACCGACGTACACTGGGATAAGGACTACAAGACCAACGTAGGTCTCGATGTTCAGTTCCTGCGCAACCGCCTCTCTCTTACCTTCGACTACTATTATGAGAAGAACCGTGAGATGTTGATGAACATCAAGCAGACTGTTCCTTCTACTGTTGGTACTCAGAGTGCTGCCGTCAACCTTGGTGAGATGGACTCATGGGGTGGTGAAATCTCCATCACATGGAAGGACAAGATAGGCAAGGACTTCAAGTATCGCATTGGTGTCAATACAGGTTGGTCGGACAACAAGGTGCTCAATATGGACTGGCCTACAGACTACCTCTATCGCCAGATGAGCTATGGACACCGTACTGATGTCGGTCTCTGGGGTATGCAGTGCCTTGGCATGTTCCGCAGCTTCCAGGATATCGAGGAGTACTTCGACAAGTATCACATCACCAGCTATATGGGCTTGACCAAGGATCAGGTACGCCCAGGTATGTTGATTTACAAGGATGTGCGTGGTGCATACGATCCTGAGACTGGTACGTATGGTGCTCCTGACGGTATTGTGGATGCAGCCAACGACCAGGTACAGTTAGGTTCACGCAGCAGTAATATCTATGGTCTCACAGTGAACCTCGGTGCTGATTGGAAGGGCATCTCCTTCTCTGCTCAGATAGGTGCAAGCTGGGGTGGCTATTCCGTTATCCCTGGTGCTGCTCTGAAGCCTACAGGTAGTTTGGAGTATTGCAACATGCCTTCGTTCTGGAACCCGGACGACATGTATTCTTACCAGGATGTGTACGATGCTTCTGGCAACCTCGTTGTGAAGGAAAACCGCAACGGTTACTATCCTAACCTTGCCTACACAAGCGTCAATGCAGTGGCTTCCAGCTTCTGGAGAGTAAGTACTGCACGTGTGGCTCTCAACCGTATGACCATTGCCTACACGCTTCCTAAGAACTGGCTTTCTCCACTTGGCGTGAACAATTGCCGTATCAACATTACCGGTCAGAATTTGATCAACTTCTATAATCCTTATCCAGACAGTTTCATGAACCCGATGGCTGGTTCATATGGAAGCTATCCTAATCTGAGAAAGTGGACTATAGGTATCAACCTCTCTTTCTAAGACGCTGAATGTTGAAAAAGTGAATTATGGTGGAAACGCATCGTACCACCTTTATCATCTATAAAAAGAATAGACAATGAAAACAACAATAAAATTATTCAGTCTTGGTCTCCTCTCTGCCATGGCGCTCGGCTCTTGTAGCGACAAATTCTTGGAGGATAAGAAGAACTATGACAACGTGAATAAAAATATTTACAATTACACGGAAGGTTGCGATGGACGTCTGAATGACATCTATAGTTGGTGTTTGCCAGATATTAGCGACATGACGTGGAAATATCCCTCTATCGGTAATGCAGACGAGGCTGGTAAGTCGACTGAGGAATATGCTGGCTTTAGCTCCTTTGTAGACCCACAGATTGAACTGAGCTCAATGAGCACTACCAATTCTGTGCCCGACTACTTCATGGGCGACCAGAGTAATATCCAGGCTTCTGTCTACGGACGTATCCGCAATATCAATGATGCCATCAAGGGCGTCAGCGAAGGAACATTGGCAGATGACCAGAAGAAAATCTATCTCGGACAGCTCTATTTCTTCCGCGCATGGTGCTACTTCAATCTCTTCAAGTGGTATGGCGGCGTGCCTTTGGTTACCGAACCGCTTGATCCTGTTGAGGGCTCTGTTACTCCACGTTCATCGGCTAAGGCTACCTACGAGTTTATTCTCGCCGACTTGAACAACTCTGCCGACCTATTGAAAGACAAGACAGAGAAAGGCGGATGGGATAGCAGTAACTGGGGACGCGTAACATCTGGTACGGCTTTGGCGCTGAAGGGACGTCTCATGCTGTGGTGGTGTAGCCCTATCTTCAACCGCAAGAATGATCAGGAGCGTTGGGACAATGCATACAAAGTGATGACGGAAGACTACAGCCGTATTATCAACTGTGGTTACAGACTCTATAATGACGGTGCTAATGTCAATGGTTCTACCTTCGCCCAGATGTTTGCATTGTTGACAGGCAACACGGAAGCTGTCTTCGTAACACGTTTCAATACTGTTGTGGGAGATGGCTTGGATATCCAGAAGAACAATTCATGGGAACGTTCCATACGTCCTGCCAACACTGGTGGTAGTGGAAAGGCTCCCTCGCAGATGTTGATTGATCAGTTCCCTATGTCGGATGGTATGCTTCCTGCTACCTGTACTACATACACCAAACTGGCGCGCTCTTCCCAGAATTACGACAACACGCTACCGTTCCTGAACCGCGAACCACGTTTCTACCGCACGTTTGCTTTCCCAGGTTTCCGTTGGGCTTATAGCGGTGATGCTTCTATAAAGGATGCCAACAACCCGAGCGACGGTGCCAACTATACACTCTGGAACTATGTGTGGTATACCAATACCTCTGATGCGGGAAACCCAGAGAGTGGTGATAGCTACGGAGCAGACAACCTGCTGAGAAGTACGCAGGGTGTGTATGTACGCAAGAAGAGCGATGACCTTGATGTTAACAGCTCTGCACTCTATAACTATGATGCTAAACAGACCAAAGGTGCCGCTCCGTTCTTCTCTGCTGCTCCTCTCATGGAGATTCGTTTTGCAGAGGTATTGCTCAACTTGGCTGAAGTTGCTGCCGGTTCTGGTCATCTGGATGAAGCGATGCTCTACATGAGCCAGGTGCGTGCTCGTGCTGGTCTTTCAGAAACAAACGATTATGGTTTGACACCTGCCGCTGCTTCTGATCAGGCTACCTGCCTCTCACAGGTCCTCTACGACCGCGAGATTGAGTTTGCTTTTGAGGGCAAGCGCTTTGATGACCTTCGACGGTGGATGCTCTTCGACGGTGGTGCTGTGCCTGTGCCAGGGGCTCCTGCTTCTTGGACATTGACAGGGTGGGGTGGGAACACCTGTACTTACCTTGGCTTTACACAGTTGAACGGACAACGTCGCGAGAAACTCCTTTACCGTGTAGCTGATTCTTATGGTGTGGGTGGCACTACCTACGATTCTGACCCGTTGGTAAAGAGTGGTGTGGCTCGCCCTGCCGGCGTTGACCTTCGTCAAGACCTCAGCAGTCAGTTGTCGACCTTGGCTACTTGGTATAACACCAACTTGAAGTTGAAGGTGCAGAAGGGTGACTCTTACGATTCTGCCAAGAATAAGTTGTATATCAACTTCCGCCCCAACTATTACATCTTGGGCTTCACCTCTGGTGCCTCTATCGCCAACAAGGACCTGCCCCAGACTATCGGTTGGGATGATTACAACACCAATAGCAAGGGTACTTTCGATCCATTAGCTGAATAGAGAGTTTTATACAAAATATTTTGATAACAGAAAGGGTGTGCTTCCATTGGTAGCACACCCTTTTTATCTATGATAATGTGAGGAAGTTTCCACTCTTCACTCTTCACTCTTCACTTTCTCTTCCACGTACTTCACGAGAGAGTCTTTGCCGTTGAGCAGGTAGAACTGCACCCTTACGACATGGTCGATGTCTGCACATCCCTTTACTTTGACATGGCGAGTCTTGCTGTACAAGAAGGTGTCACGGCGTGAGGGATAGGATACGAGTTGTAACTGGCTGTGAGTAGAACCGCTTCCAATGTAGTATATTCCGACACTGTCTTTGATGGTGCTTTGGATACTGTCGCCCTTACCACCCTTCTGATGATGAGGGGTAGCCGTTGGCTCTATGGGGTAGAATTCACTCGCGGCAACAGTGTCACCGTCTTGTTGCGATGGAACAAAATGGCAACTGGTGGTGGTTGTAATGGTTGCGGCACCCATGATGGCGGCAACAAGGTATAGTAAATGTTTCATGCTGTTGTCCTTTTGGGGGTTAATAAAAACAGGTGGTAAGTCTTCTCCCGAAGACCTGCCACCTTCAAAAAACAGTAATTAACTCAAAATTTATAATATAATTTTGTTTGCTTCTTATTTTTTTATAAGTCATTATTTGAATCACTCTGATGCTGCAAAAATACTTAAAAGTTGTTTCTCTGCAAAATGTTTTGCACAAAAATTGGCGTTTCTAATGTATAATCAGCGTTTTTTAACATGCGTTTACATTGTGGGGACATGATTCTGCGTGTAGAGCTATATTCACGTCCGTAGCAGAGTGTTTGTCAACGTATAGCTTTCTCATACTGAGAGAGAAGCCATGTTTTCTGTTCGGCGATACTCATGTTGCTGTTGTCGAGTGTGATGGCATCGTCTGCTTTTTTCAGTGGTGACACCTCACGGTGGGTGTCGATATAGTCGCGTTCCTCCACATTCTTCAAGATGTCGTCATAGTCTGCTGGCATGTTCTTCGCCTGCAGTTCTTCGTAGCGTCTGCGCGCCCTAACAGCAGCATCAGCAGTCACGAAGATCTTGAGCTCGGCATCAGGAAAGACCGTAGTGCCAATGTCGCGACCGTCCATGACGACACCTTTCTCCTTGCCCATCTGCTGTTGCTGCTTCACGAGAGCCTGGCGAACAAAGGGCAGGGCGGCTATCTGACTCACATAATTGGATACCTCCAGGCTGCGTATCTCCTGTTCCACGAGTTCCTCGTTGAGGTAACAGTCTGGTCGACCTGTTTGCGGATTGTAGCGGAACCCGATGTGAATGTTGCCCATCTCTGCTTGAAGGCGCGCTTCATCCACGCTACCATCGGTCTGGAACATGCCGTCCCTCATGGCATAGAGCGTCACCGAGCGATACATAGCCCCAGTGTCTACGTATACATAACCTATCTCCTTTGCCAGATCCTTTGCCATAGTACTTTTGCCACATGACGAATATCCGTCTATGGCTATCGTTATTTTTTTCATGTCGTTAATGTGTTATGATCATCATATGTTTAGGCAAGTAAAAAACTTGTCTTGCCTCCCTTAGCGCCTACAAACTGTATGCAAGGTTGATGAGCAGGCTACTGCTGCTGACGTGGTATTTGCCGTAAGCCACATTGAGGTGGAAACGCTCTAAGTTGATGCCTCCACCAAAGGAGAGGCCGGCACCATGGCTGCTCGAACTGTCATCGCTCGCATTAATCTTCATCTCCGTTGCCCTTCTGAAGTTGTAGCCAGCACCTATCCAGATGCTGTTGGAGAGGAGGACATCTATACCGCCCACCCAGTGCTCGCGGAAGGAAACATCCCAGTCGTTGAGCCCCACCATGGTGAGAGAAATACGGAATGGCATGTTGGCAAAGCGCTTGCTTACGCCCAACTGTACATCGATGGGCATGTGGTCGTACTCCTCATAGTATGCCTTGAGCTGTCCGCCGAGGTTTTTTGCCACAGCCGAGAGTGACCACTCATGAACGGGGTCGTAGTAGTTGATGCCAAGGTCTACACCTACACCAGTGGAACTGTAGTTGCCGATGTACGAGGCAATGAACTTAGCGGTGATTCCGCCCACGAAATTCTTGCCAAGCATATAGGAGAAGTAGCCCGCCACAGCAATGTCCCTTGCAGAGAACTCGCCCGCCTGTACGTTGTTTGCATCAGTCTCTTTCATTTTGCCATAGTCTACATACTGTGCAGAAACTGCCCACGAAGCCTTTTCTTTCACGATGCGGTTGAAGGATGCTGTTGCCGTGTTTACTCCCTGCATATAGTTCATGTAGCCCAACGCAATGGTCTTGTCGCTTACGGAAGAGAGAAGGGCTGGGTTGTGGAATATCAGAGCTTCGTCATCCTCAATGAGGGTGATATTCTCGCCACCGAGGGCAGCAGCGTGGGCGCTCACTGGAAGGCGCAGAAAGTTATAACCCGTCTGGCTCTCCTGAGCCTGAAGGGAGGATGCCCACAGGATAGCCCCGACAGGCAAAAGGAGTCTTTTCATGCTTTTTGTCTTGTACACGACTGCAAAGATACGGCAAAAAGGAGACAATACAAAATAATCGGGATGCATTTTTGCAGTAATGTAGGGGTAGTGCAGCAAAAAAGAGCGGTAAAATTTGGCTATATCCGTAAAAAAGGATATTTTTGCATGCGTGGAAACAAAGAAATCACATAGTGCCCAACTTGACAACAAGCGCTGGACGTTCTTCCTCCTTGGCATGTTGCTCACCCTTTCCTGCGTGTTTGTAGCACTGCAGTATACTGACGCAAGGGATGAGGACGACAGTGCCATCGATATGGAAGACTTGGCGCAAGACCTCGACCTCTCTCTTCCGCAAGACCAGAAAGACATGGTGTCTGCGGACGCCTTGTCGCAACCACCTTCCAAGGCTGTGACGCAGGAGGTGAAGGCTGTCGAGAAACCTACGGAACATGTGAAGAAGGTGAGTGCCACTACCAGTGAATTGGTGATTGGTGACGGCGAGGGAGCTGTCGAAGGAGCCGACGTGAAGGAGGCTGTGCCAGAGACACCGGTAGAAAATGCCAATCCGCAGGCACAGGCAGAAGCTCTGGTACAGTTTACTGTGGTGCAGCAGATACCAGTCTTCCCTGGTGGGTGGTCGGCATTCATGCAATGGCTTACCAAAAACCTGAAGTATCCACAACAGGCTCGTCAGGCTAAGACGCAGGGCATGGTGGTAGTGTCGTTCATCGTCAATAAGGACGGAACTGTTGCCGATGTGAAGGTAAGCACCTCTGTCGACCCCATACTCGACCGTGAGGCTCTGCGTGTGATGCGCATGATGCCGAAGTGGAAACCAGGCAAGGACAAAGGAAAGACCTGCCGCACCATGATAGCCGTCCCCATAGTATTCAAATTATAGCCTATACCTTATTATATATAGTATGACCATATTATCCTCAGACCTGATTCTCGACAAGGTGAACGATGCTCTCGCCCACCTGTCTTACGACCGACAGCCCAGTTCGCTATACGAACCGGTTCGTTATGTCCTCTCTTTGGGCGGCAAACGTATCCGTCCTACACTGATGCTTCTCGCCTACAACCTCTATAAGGAACATCCTGAAGACATCATGATGAACGCACTCGCACTTGAGACTTACCACAACTACACGTTGCTGCACGATGATCTCATGGACAATGCAGATGTGCGTCGCGGTAAGCCCACCGTGCACAAGAAATGGGATGCCAATACGGCAATTCTTTCCGGTGATTCCATGCTTGTGCTTGCCTATGAGCGCATGGCACACTGCGATGCTGCGCATCTTGCTCCCGTCATGCATCTCTTTACCACCACGGCTCTCGAGATAGGAGAGGGACAGCAGTACGATATGGAGTTTGAAAACCGCAACGATGTCACAGAACAGGAGTATGTGGAGATGATACGCCTCAAGACCAGCGTGCTCTTGGCGTGTGCCCTCAAGATGGGAGCTATCCTTGCTGATGCTCCGCAGCAGGATGCCGAAGCGCTCTATAAGTTCGGCGAACAGATGGGGCTTGCCTTCCAGTTGCAGGACGACTATCTCGATGTGTATGGAGACCCCAAGGTGTTCGGTAAGGAGATAGGCGGCGATATCACGTCCAACAAGAAAACATATATGCTTATCAATGCCTTCCTCCATGCCGACGATACACAGCGCGCCGAATTGGAGAAATGGGTGGCAGCCAAGGATTTTGATCGCAAGGAAAAGGTGGCTGCGGTGACCCGTCTCTACAACGAGATAGGTATCGACAGAATGGCGCAAGACAAAATAGCCTACTTCTTCCAACAGAGCAAGAAGTATCTCTATGCAGTACAACTTCCCGACGAGCGCAAGGCAGAACTGCTGAAGTATGCGCAGAAGATGATGAAACGACAGTATTAAGTGAAAAGTGAAGCGTGAAGAATAAATGATAAAGATAGTAGACACTCATACGCATTTAGATGCCGAGGAGTTTGACGAAGACAGAGCGGAGGCTTTCGCTCGTGCAAAGGAGGCTGGAGTAAGACAGGTGTTCTTGCCCGCAATAGACGTGAAGACCACCCGTTCGGTCTTGGCATTGAGCAGAGAATACCCCGGTTATGCCTATCCTATGTTAGGTCTGCACCCGGAAGAAGTGAAGGCAGACTGGAAGGAACAGCTTGCAGAACTTCGTCGTATTTTAGAAAGCCATTTTGTGAACGGATGTCCACAGAAGGTGAGTGACTTTATCGCCATAGGAGAAGTAGGTTTGGACTATTATTGGAGTCGGGAGTTTGAAAACGAGCAGTTGGATGCTTTTGAGAAACAGGTAGAGTGGTCGGTGGAAACTCGGCTTCCCCTGATGATACACTGTCGCAAGGGACAGAACGAGATGGTACACCTGTTGCGCAAATATGAAAATGAGTTGCCTGGAGGAGTGTTCCATTGCTTTACAGGAAATCAAAAGGAAGCGGAGGAGCTCCTCTCTTTCTCCCGTTTTGTCTTGGGGGTAGGTGGTGTCTCCACCTTCAAGAGTAGTCATCTGAGGAAAGACCTTCCTGCTGTAGTGCCATTGGATCGCCTCGTTTTGGAAACAGACAGCCCCTATATGGCTCCCGTCCCCCATCGTGGCAAGCGCAACGAGAGTGCCTTTATCGTGGATGTGCTTCATACACTTGCTGCGGCGTATAGTGTGAGTGAAGACACACTTGCCGCTGCCACCAATGTCAATGTGCAGCGTGTGTTCGGTGTGTTACATGGCGGTAATGAGTAGTTACCTATTGTTATTATATGTGCTAAAATACATTAAAAACCGGAGGAAGGTATGGTTTTCTCAAATAAAAGCCTTACTTTTGCACTCCGATAAAACTACGGAGCAATATAGCAAGTAGTAGTCAACCCCAAGGAAAGGTGCTCGAGTGGTTGAAGAGGCACGCCTGGAAAGCGTGTATTCCCCTAAAGGGAATCGTAGGTTCGAATCCTATCCTTTCCGCTATCTTTTTGAAGAGAGACCGTTGTGTCTCTTTACATATATCGCATTTACATCTCAGCATATATGAAGCATAATACACTTATTGCACGTTTGGCAATATTGCTATTCTCATTCGTTGCTTCTTCCATGCCTCTGATGGCGCAAGAAGAAACGATGGGATTCCACCAATCTTTGAAAACCAAGTTTATAGAGGGTAATGCCGGCTTTATGTCGCTCGTAGCCATAGCCTTAGTGATAGGACTGGCATTTTGCATCGAGCGCATCATCTACCTCAGCCTATCCGAGATCAACGCCAAGAAACTCCTCGCAGACATTGACCTTTGTGTGGAAAAAGGCGATGTGGAGCAGGCAAAGACGCTGTGCCGTAATACACGCGGTCCTGTGGCAAGTATCTGTTGTCAGGGACTCATGCGTATAGACGACTCCCTTGAGGACATCGAACGCTCAGTGGCAAGTTATGGTACGGTGCAGGCGGCTAACCTTGAAAAGGGATGCTCCTGGATTACCCTCTTCATAGCGATGGCTCCCTCGTTGGGATTCCTTGGTACGGTGATAGGTATGGTGATGGCGTTCGACCAGATACAGCAGGCGGGTGACATCAGTCCCACCATTGTCGCTTCAGGTATGAAGGTGGCGCTCATCACTACCATCTTCGGTATCATCGTGGCATTGGTGCTGCAGGTGTTCTATAATTATATCCTTTCCAAGATAGAGCACATCGTGAGCCAGATGGAGGAGAGTGCCATCACTCTCATGGACATCATCGCCAAGTACAAGAAGGGGTAATCGCAAACGACAGAGTGTATAGAACAGGCAGAATGGGTAAAAACATGAAAACAAAAGGACTTGATTTAGGCAAGATGCCTACAGAACGAATCTCACAGCGCGTGCTCTACGTACTTGTAGGCATTGCGGCAGTGGTCTTTGCCCTGTTTTTCCTCGTGGGCTATGACATGCCCTTCGATGAGAACCCAGATTTCAACGCCCCACTTTTCACTGATGTACTCATTGGACTGATGGTTGTCATGTTGTTGCTCTCCCTTGCTGCTGTCGTAGGTGTTGTTGTGCGACGCTATATGATGCGCATGGAACAGCAGGATGCCGTACAGAACGGAGTACAGGCAAGGCGTATCGCACGTGTCACATGGATTTCTACGTTCGTACTCCTCGTGTTCTGTTTTGCCATAGGCTCTTCAGATCCGATGCCCGTCAATGGCAGCGACTATACCGATTGGCTGTGGCTTAAGGTCAGTGATATGTTCGTCAGTGTAGCCATCGTCATGCTTGTTGCTGCAGGGGTAGCTGCGCTTTTCGGAATGACGCGGTATGTAAGGAAGGAAAGGAGGCTGCAGTAACCTATGATAAGAGGAATGCGCAAACGGCTCGGCGTACCGGGGCTTAACACTACCTCGACAGCGGATATCTCCTTCATGCTGCTCATCTTCTTCCTTGTCACTACCTCTATGGATGTGTACAAGGGACTTGTGCGCCAGTTGCCCGAACCGGAACCAAAGAATCAGGTGCAGCAGACTCAGGTGGATAGCAAGACTCTGATGGAACTGCATCTTACCGCACAGGATACACTTCTCATGAACGGAAAGCCTCTGCCTGTTGGTCAATTGAAACAGCAGATTGTTGACTTTGTCAACCGCCTTGGGGCAAAACATCTCATTTCTTTGTCGAGCGACCGCGAGGCGCACTATGCTGCCTATTTCCAGATACAAAACCAGATAAGCATGGCGTACAGCCAGTTGCGTAGTGACTATGCACAGAAACATTGTCACAAGGCTTTTCCTCTTCTCTCCTCTGCTGATAAAGAAGAGGTGCGTAAGGCCGTACCGCAGCGTATCGCCGAGTCGTATGCAAAGGTAAACACCTTTGCCAACCGCAGCGTGAGTGCTGATGCGGAAGAAAAGAAGCCAGAGGAAACAGGTAAGAAAGGAGGCAACCCATGATGAAGTTTCGCCGTCGTAATCATGAAGTGCCTGGTCTGAACACTTCGTCTTTGCCCGACCTAATCTTTACGGTTCTCTTCTTTTTTATGATTGTCACACACATGCGGAAAGTGACACTCAAGGTAGAGTACCGAGTGCCGCAGGGTAAGGAGCTCACACGCCTCACTCGCAAGTCGGCAGTGTCGTATATCTATGTCGGCAAACCTGCCAAGAGGATGAAGCAGGGAGGCGGTATGACTCCTGGACATGAATCCGCTGTACAGGAAGGAGGCGTGTGCATACAAATCAATGACAAATTCACCACAGCCGAAGAGGTGCAAGACTATATGGCTGCAGAGAAACACCGTATGTCGGCAGAAGACAAGCAACTCATGACCGTCTCCATACGCGCCGACCGCCATACACCTATGGGAGTGGTGATGGATGTCAAGCAGGCTCTCCGACAAGCGAGGGTGACAAGAGTCAACTATTCTGCCGAGGAAAAGGGAAAATAATATTAATTTGTGATTATTTATCAATAGTTTATTGCTATTGTTAAATAAAAGTGCTAACTTTGCAAGCAAATTAATATACATTATGGCAAAAGAACAATTAGACTATTTAGATAAGCAGATTTTGAAGCTTATCGCTCAGGATGCACGTATTCCCTTTCTTGAAGTAGCGCGAGTGTGCAACGTGAGTGGTGCGGCTATTCATCAGCGTGTCGCAAAACTTACCAATATGGGCATCATCAAGGGGTCGCAGTTTATCATCGACCCCGAGAAGATAGGTTACCAGACTTGTGCTTATGTGGGACTTTATCTCAAGAACCCAGAGCAGTTTGATCATGTTGTTGAGGAATTGAAGAAGATACCTGAGGTTGTGGAGTGTCACTATACTACAGGGGGCATGGATATGTTTATCAAGATTTATGCGGTCAACAACCATCACCTTCTGCAGATTATTCATGACAAGTTGCAGCCACTCGGTCTTTCGCGCAGTGAAACAATCATCTCTTTCAATGCTGCCATCAACCGCCAGTTGCCGTTGCTCGATATGGCAGAAGTGGAAAGTGACGAAGAGTAAGAAGTAAAAACATTTGGGAGATGAAACTCCAAAGTGGTGGAACATAAAACTACAAAAGCCAGTTTGCTTGTTAGCAGACTGGCTTTTATTCCAAATAAATTTGTTTAAGTAAAAGATGATAAATAGCGTTTCACAACGCACATTGATTTATTAACCGTTGCAAAGATAGTTGTTCTCCGACAATCTTTGGTGGTATATTCTAATTTTTTAGGGGTAATAATCGTTCAGATACTCTGTTTTGGCATATAAACTACCCTACAGGTGCTAAGATATTCAACATTCGGAAGTAGGGAAGTTCAAGAAGTTATCATACCCGTCCTTCCTTTTTCTCCTTTTATATTTTTACTTTTCCATGTCAATGAAAGAGTAGTGGAGCGTACCGTCTTGTTTTTCTTCTTTCTTCGTGATGCGCCATCCTTGAGCCACGAGTTGGTCGATGTCGACAGGAAAGAAGGTGTCAGCATGAGGGGGGATGTCGTCTATTATTGTGAGGTAGAGCCGTGAGGCAAGTGGTAGGGTCTCGGCATAAACTTTCTTTCCACCAATGACAAAAATGTCGGCGGAATGGCAAAGTTCAAGTGCATCGTTGATGGAACTACATACGTCACATTGAGGCAGTACGTGGAGAGTGTTGCTCAGTACGATATTGCGACGATGTGGCAAAGCGCCGTTGGGGAGTGACGCAAATGTTTTGCGCCCCATGAGCACAGTATGCCCAGTGGTCAGTTCCTTGAAACGATGCATGTCTTCAGGAATGGAATAGAGCAAGTGGTTGTCGAAGCCTATGGCACCATTTCGTGCCATGCATGCGATGAGGCTGATGGTCATAATGAACTTTCTTTGAAATAGTATGATGAGGCAGGTAGATTCTGTGAGAGAATCTCTTCTTGGTTACCACAAGATAACAGGAGAATCCTCTTGCGGAACGTGTGCACTCTTAATCTTCCATTCCTGCGGATAGAGGTTGTTCGCACGGTTGCCTATATTTTTCTCCCATCCGACGGGGATACCCCTATAAGTCATCAGCACATAGCCACGCGGAGTATTTTCGGAAAGACAGACAGCCTCCTTTCGCAGGAAACGCAGTGCATCACTGTAACTCAGTTCTACACACGGGAAGTTTTGTCTCTGCAGATGGGTGGAGAGAGCTAAGCCTTGGGCAGGTATGAAGTCCTTGCCCTTCTGTGTGCCCACTGGTATTCCGGCATGTATCACCTTCAGGTCCTTTGCTGCTTGTGAAAATATCTGTCCCCAATGGGCAGGAATGGCATGAAGCGTATCACCGATGCAGGCGGCTCGTCTGTCAGTATTGGCATCAAGCCATCCTTGGGGTAAAGTTGTCTGTAGGGCTTTCCCTTTAATCTTTTTGTCGTTCTTTTTTCCTTTTGCGGAAGAGCCCTTTCCCGGATAAAGGGTGTTGTCATCATCTACCCTCTTGCGTAGTACGGTAAGGAAGAGACCTTCCCCCTTGGTTGTCCCTGGAAGGAAACGATAGACGGGGATGGAACCTGTGGCGGCATTTAAGAGACATCCCGTGATGCCCCATGTCTTGTCAGTATCGAGACAGATGTGCTCAGCCCCTGTCTCTTGTGCAATCCATGCCACGTTTTCCTCGTCTTCGTGAGCATTAAAGGTACATGTACTGTAGATGAGAATGCCGCCTGGTTTGAGACAAGGCCAGATGTCACTGATGATGTCTCGCTGCAGTTGGGCACACTGTTTTACATTCTGCGTACTCCATTCGCCTATGGCCCCTTCGTCCTTGCGGAACATACCTTCTCCAGAGCACGGAACATCGGCAAGGATGGCATCGAACAGAATGCCTGCCTTGCGAAAGTCGCGCGGGTAGTTATTGGTCACGATAACATCTTCGTGTCCAAACTTCATCATGTTTTCTGCCAACACCTGTGAACGTGTGCGCATCGGTTCGTTGCTTATGAGCAGACTGCCTTCTGGAAGAGCCGTTCTGACAGCTGTCGACTTACCGCCCGGTGCCGCACAGAGGTCGAGCATACAGATGGGTTCATGTATGACTTGTCGTACGGCAAGGTCAACCATCATAGAGGCAGCTTCCTGTACATAGTACAAGCCTGCGTGGAAGAGGGGGTCGAAAGTGAAGTTGGGGCGTTCGGTGAGGTATCGTCCCCAGCGTGGACACCAGGGCACGTCATCCTCTTTCTTCACAGCGTATGCACCCTGCGGTAGTTTATAAGGGTTGAGCCTGATACTTACTGGAGCGTCTTCTTGGGCGATGGCGTGCTCCAATGTGTCATACAGTTGGTCGCCCATCAGTTTGCGGGTGTATGCGGAAAACTCCTCTGGTAGGTTGTGGGTCATGTGTTTGTTTCTTTATTTGAGTGGGTGAGCCATCCTTGTTCATCGTTATTTTAGAATTCAATGTCAAAGGTGTCTTCTGCTTGTTTGTTTTCCTTCTTCTTGGGCTTAGGCTGCGCCTTGAGGTTGCCCTGTTTGTCGAAGAGTCCGTAGGTGGTACGCAGCACGATGAATTCCGTGCGGCGGTTCAGTTGGTTACATATCTCCTGATGCTCTTTTGACTGCTTCATGATGAAGTCTGTAGTGAGTTTGTCACCCTCTTTCAGCCATTTGTATTTCTCAGTCACCTTCTTTCTTATCGTCTTGGGCTGCTCCCATCCGTAGCCGACAGGAGTGAGCCTTTCCTTTTCTATTCCGTGGCGTATGAGATAGTCCACTACCGCCTCAGCACGTTTCTGCGACAGGCGTTTGTTGTATTCTGCACTACCCTTGTAGTCGCAGTGAGCGCTCAGCTCGATGGTGACATTGGGATTTTCCTTGAGCAGGTTGACGAGTTCCTCGAGAGCCTTGGTGCTGGCAGGTGTAAGTGTTGCCTTGTCAAATTCGTAGAAGATGTTGTCTATGAGAACTGGTGCCGTGATGGATGCCAAGGGGAATTGTAGGGTGTACTCCCTGCTCTCGGTGGCTGTGGAGTCGATGCGCAGCTCTTCCTTGTGGTTGAGGAATCCTTTGCATGAAGCCATGACGAGATAATCCACTTTCTCTCGTATGGGCATGGTGAACGAACCGTCGCCCTTTACGGACAACTTCTTCATCGTTCCATCGTTGCCAACCACAGTAACCTGTGCCGCCGGCAGTTCGTATCCTCCCATCTCGTAGACCCATCCCTTCATGGTGGTTACGATTTCTGGATTCTCGAAAGAGTAGATATGGTCGTAGCCCCGTCCGTCCTTGCGGTTGGAGGAGAAGAATCCCCTGTTGTGCAGTCCCTCAAAGGTCATGCCGAAGTCGTCTCCCTCCGAGTTGAGCGGGTATCCAGGGTGCAGCACCTTGTATTTCTTTGTTTTGGAATCAACTTTGGCGATATATATGTCGAGACCTCCCATGCCGACATGTCCGTTGCTGCTAAAATACAAGTCTCCATTGGGACGGAATGTAGGAAACATCTCGTCACCAGGTGTGTTGATAGGTTCACCGAGGTTCTCCACCCCTCCCAGTCCTGCCGATGTGAGTCTTATGCGCCAGATGTCGAGTCCACCCATTCCGCCAGGCATGTCACTGACGAAGTAGAGCCATTCACCGTCAGGACTGACGGCAGGATGGGCATAACTACTCAGTGTGTCGCGTGTAATCTCAAGCGGCGAGGCTTTTCCCCATGCAGCGTCAGAGCGCGGTGATGTGACGATGGTGGCGTATCTTGGTGAGGAAGGATCTGTGGTACACTGTGTGAGATACATGGTGCTGCCGTCTGGAGAAAAGCAGCAGGCCCCCTCGTCGTAATCTGTATTGAGCCCCGAACCGATAGCTTCTGGTTTGCTCCATTTCCCCTTGTCGTCTTTTTCTGTAACAAAGATGTCTCCAGCTTTTGTTCCCGTGATACCGCTTAGTTCGTCACCTTGCGCTTCGTTGCGGGTAGAGGTGAAATAGAGTCTATCGTAGTCATCACCATAGAGCATCGGTGAGTAGTCATGTCTTCGTGAATTGAAGAAGTCCATGCGCTTCACTGTATATCTGCTTCCCTGCTTTTTCCATTCTGGAGCCTTCTGAGCGGAGAGAAGCCCGTTTTTGACAAGAACGTTGTCGGGCATGGAGTCGAGTAGGGCAGTAAACTCCTTTTCGGCTTGCCGGTAATCCCCGTTCTTGAGTAATTGTCTTGCGTAGGCAAGTTGGTCTTGCAAACCAGCCTGCCCATAGCGTATGGCGTTGCGGTAGGCAGCAATGGCCTTGGGTGTAGCATTGATGCGATCGTAACACATAGCCATCTTGAGAGCCCTTTTGCCACGGTTGTCCCTTTCCTTGGCAGGAGTCTTGCTGTATGCACGCTTAAACTGGTCTGCGGCATCGTAGTATTCTCCCAAGGCGAGGTATTTCTCGCCCTTCTTGATGTTACGGTCAATACCGCAGGCTGTCATCAGCAGACTGCATAATATAATAATGTATAAGAAGTGATAGTCTCTGTTCATCTTTATTCCGTATAGCTATGGTTTTACGAAGCTCGTCACATGTCGGCAAATGGTTTGCGGTATTGGCATCCCGTTTTCCAGTTGCTGCATCCGTAGGCTGTCTTTCCTTTGATGACGGTTCCCTTTCCGCAGACGGGACATGTGGTGCCTATAAGTGAGTCGTCAGCTCTTTTCTTGGTAGAATCCTTTTTCTTTTTTGCAGGTTCCTTCTTTTTCTTTGCTGATTCCTTTTTCTTCTTTGTGTCGTCGTCTGTGATGATGGTAACATGGCGGTTGCTGTTGTCGGCAAGCACATCGTTTACAATCTTGGTTATCTGTTCCTTTAGACCGTTGATGAACTGACCAGGATCATATGTTTGGTGCTCGATGTCTCGTAGTCGTTTCTCCCATATACCTGTCAGTTCACAGCTTTTCAGCAAGTCTTCCTTGATGGTGTCTATGAGTTCTATGCCTGTGGGCGTGGCGATGAGGTTCTTGCGCTGTCGCTGTATATAATGGCGCTTGAAGAGAGTCTCAATGATGCCGGCGCGTGATGATGGACGACCGATGCCGTTCTCCTTGAGGGCTACACGTAACTCTTCGTCGTCCACAAACTTGCCAGCTGTTTCCATGGCTCTGAGCAATGTCGCCTCGGTGTAGTATTTGGGTGGAGTGGTCCATTTCTCAGTGAGCGTAGGCGTGTGCGGTCCACTCTCTCCTTTTACGAAGGATGGTAGTGTACGTTCTTCTACATTCTCCTTCTTGGCGGCAGACGGATCGTTGCTGTCAGTGTCGTCATCTGCAGTCGTTTTACTTTCCTTGGTATATACCTCTCTCCAACCTGGTGAGAGAATCTCCTTGCCGCTCACCTTGAACTCTATCTTGTCGTTCTTCCCCTCGTCATTGTTGACAACCTCTCCAAGTACGGTTGTGGTAGAGAACTTGCAGTCGGGATAGAATACACAGATGAAGCGTGTCGCCACAAGGTCGTATACGTTCTGTTCCATGTCTGTCAGTCCTGTGGGAGTGACACCTGTGGGGATGATGGCATGGTGGTCGGTTACCTTGGAGGAGTCGAACACCTTCTTGCTCTTGGGGAGATTTTTGCCGCACAGTTCCACGAGACGTTGTATGAGGGGCATATATTTTTGCATGCCAAAGGTGCGAGCTTGACTAACGCCATTCAGAATCTGACCGCATTTGGGGTAGATGTCGTCAGAGAGATACTGTGTGTCTACACGTGGGTAAGTAGTGAACTTTTTCTCGTAGAGGCTCTGTATGAGTTTGAGCGTCATATCGGCAGAGTAGCTGAACTTCTTGTTGCAGTCTACTTGCAGGGAGGTGAGGTCGTAGAGGTGGGGTGGCGCCTCTGTTCCCTTCTTCTTGCTTACGTCAGTCACAGTGAAGGGCTTCCCGGCAATGGTAGAGAAGGCTTTCTCGCCTTCCTCCTTGCTGGTGAACTTTCCGCTGGTGGCAGTAAACTGCGCATCACGGTAGATGGTAGCAAGTACCCAATAAGGTTCTGGTTCGAAATTGTCAATTTCCTTTTGACGGTTAACGATGAGGGCGAGGGTGGGTGTCTGAACCCTTCCAATGCTCAGCACCTGTCTGTTCTGTCCGTACTTCAGCGTATAGAGGCGTGTTGCGTTCATGCCGAGTATCCAGTCGCCTATGGCACGCGAGAGACCAGCAAGGTAGAGCGGTTGATAGTCGCTTTGGTCCTTCAGTTCCTGAAACCCCTGCTTGATAGCCTCGTCAGTCATGGAAGATATCCATAGTCGTTTTACGGGGCATTTGGCTCCAGCTTTCTGCATTACCCATCGCTGGATGAGTTCTCCTTCCTGTCCAGCATCCCCGCAGTTGATGATGCTGTCAGCGGCCTGCATCAGTTTCTCGATGGTGGCAAATTGTTTCTTGATGCCTTGGTCGTTGATGAGCTTGATGCCGAAGCGCTGTGGTATCATGGGCAGGGCAGAGAGACTCCACCGCTTCCACATAGGGGTATAGTCATCCGGTTCCTTTAGTTCACAAAGGTGTCCGAATGTCCATGTCACTTGGTATCCGTTGCCTTCCATATATCCGTCTCGTGACGAGTTGGCGCCTATGATGCGGGCTATGTCTTTGGCTACACTGGGTTTCTCTGCGATACAAACTATCATGTTTCTTATTCTTCTTTATGGGTTGCAAAGATACAACAAAATAACGAGAATGCGTAAGAAACAGAATGAAAAAGTGGTATTCCTTTTTGCATGAGAGGAGCATGTGTCATGCATCCTTTCCTTCTGTTTTGCAACATGCAGTTGACAATGGGAATGACTGGAGCGTTAAATAACATCAACAGGCGGTATTCCCCTTTGCTCCTTTCCCCTGTCTGCCGATAATTTGTTACCTTTGCAGTGGTATAAAACAATGGTTAGCGAGAAAATCAATTTATAATAACAATGAAAGTCGGATTATTCGTCCCTTGCTATGTGGATGCCCTCTACCCAGAGGCAGGTGTGGCCACATACAAGTTGCTCAAGCATTATGGCTTGGATGTAGGATATCCCGAAAAGCAGACTTGCTGCGGCCAGCCGATGGCGAACGCAGGTTTTCAGGATAAGTCGGAAAAGGTGATCGAGAGTTTCGACCAGCTCTTCAAGGGCTATGATTACATCGTGGCTCCCTCGGCCTCATGCGCCGCTTATGTCAAGGTGTATTACCCCAAAATTTTAGAGGGTAAGCACGAGTGCGTTTCCTCTGGTAAGATTATGGACATCGTGGAGTTTCTCCATGACGTGCTGAAGGTAGACCATGTGCCGGGCAAGTTCCCCCACGTGGTGAGTGTTCACAATAGTTGCCACGGTGTGCGCGAGTTAGGTTTGTCGTCGCCTTCGGAGCGCCACATCAAACCCTTCAACAAGATCATCGACTTATTAAATAAGGTGGAGGGGATCACTGTCCATGAACCCGAGCGCAAGGATGAGTGCTGCGGCTTCGGCGGTATGTTCTCCATCGAGGAACCGGCTGTCTCCACCCGCATGGGCGAGGACAAGATTCGCCGCCACATGGCTACGGGTGCCGAATACGTGACGGGACCCGACTCCTCTTGCTTGATGCACATGGCGGGCATCGCCAAGAAGGAGAAGTTGACAATCAAGTTTATCCATGTCGTTCAAATTTTAGCTGCAGGACTATGAGTACAGAACATTCCAAGAGAGCCGCTGTCTTCAACAAGGATGTGGAGAAGACCGCGTGGCACGACAATACATTCTGGTCGGTGCGCCAGAAGAGAGACCTGATGGCGCAGCAGGTGCCTGAATGGGAAGACCTACGCGAGCATGCCTCGCAAATCAAGAAACACACCATCACCCATCTCGCCGACTATCTCGACATGTTTTCCAAGAACCTGGAGAGCCGTGGCGTGAAGGTTCACTGGGCGAAGGACGCACAGGAGTTTAACGAGATAGTGCTCGACATCTTGCAGAGCCACAACGTGAAGAAGATGGTGAAGTCGAAGTCGATGCTCACCGAGGAGTGCGAGATGAACCCCTATCTGGAGCAGCACGGCATCGACGTGGTGGAGACGGACTTGGGCGAGCGCATTATCCAACTTCTTCATCAGAAGCCCAGTCATATCGTGATGCCCGCCGTGCATCTGAAGCGCGAGGAGGTGGGAAGGATGTTTGAGGAGAGGGGTATCTCCAAGGAGATAGGCAACTACGACCCTACCTACTTGACTCGCTGTGCCCGTTATCACCTGCGTAACCAGTTTATGGAGGCTGAAGCCGGTATGACGGGCTGCAACTTCGGCGTGGCTGCCACGGGCGACTGCGTGGTTTGCACCAACGAGGGCAATGCCGACATGAGTACTTCCATGCCCAAGCTCCACATTGTGGCGATGGGTATAGAGAAATTGGTGCCCGACTACAAGTCGCTTGCCGTGTTCCAGCGCTTACTTTGTCGTTGCGGTACGGGTCAGCCCACCACTACCTTTACCTCTCATTTCCGTCAGGCTCGTCCTGGGGGAGAGATGCACGTGGTGTTGGTGGACAATGGCAGGGGCGACATCCTCGCAGACAAGGACCACTGGCAGACCTTGAAGTGTATGCGCTGCGGTGCTTGCATGAACACTTGTCCCGTATATCGCCGTTCGGGCGGATATAGCTACACCTATTTCATACCCGGGCCTATCGGCGTGAACCTCGGCATGCTGAGGAATCCTCAGAAATACTCCGACAATGTCTCGGCTTGCACGCTCTGTTTGTCATGCGATAATGTATGTCCTTCCAAGGTTGGCCCTGGTTCGCAAATCTATGTTTGGCGTCAGAGTTTGGAAAGATTGGGCAAGGCAGACCCTGTGAAGAAGGCGATGTCGTGCGGCATGAAGTATCTCTTCGACCGTCCCGCGCTCTATACCACAGCCCTGAAGTTTGCGCCGCTCGCCAACCTTGTGCCTGAATGTATGGCGAGCATGGGCGGACTCAATGCCTGGGCATTTGGCCATGCCATGCCAGAGTTTGCCAAGAAATCGTTTCACCAATTATGGAAGGAAGGGAAGGTGAAGTGAAGAGTGAAGAATCCTTTGGAAGTGAAGAGTGAAGAATCCAATTGTGGAAAGATACAATGAAGAAAGAAGATTTTCTGGACAAGTTGCGTAAGAATACGCACGTTCAATATGATATGCCAGAGACGGAGGTGAAGGGCATCCAGTATGAGGATACCTTGCAGCAGTTTGTGGAGGCAACGAAGACGGCTGGTGGACAGGTGATTGTGACTGAGGAGGGGGAGAGTCTCGATGATTTGGTGAGGAAGGCTTACCCCGAGGCAAAGGTCTTTGCATCCAACTTGCCCGAGATTACCATCGCCCAGAAGAGCCCCGACACCGTGGTCGAGGCCAACGACCTGAACGGTACCGACGTGGGTATCGTTCGGGGCGAGGTAGGTGTGGCTGAGAATGCTTGCATCTGGATTCCCCAGACCATGAAGGAAAAAGCCATCCTCTTCATCTCGGAATATCTCGTGATATTCCTGGAGAAGAAGAATGTGGTCAACAATATGCACGAGGCTTACGCCCGCATCGAGATGGATCCGAAGTACAACTTCGGAACCTTTATCTCGGGGCCGAGCAAGACAGCTGATATCGAGCAAGCCTTAGTGATGGGGGCACAGGCAGCACGAGGTGTTACCGTCGTGTTGTTATAGTTCCCACTCATAGGTGTCATAGACGACACCTCTTCCGCCGAAGCCTTCCTTTTGGTAGATGAGCGAAGTGTTGAGCACCTTGCCTCCGTCTTCGTTGGAAGTGCCGAAGTCGAAGAATTTGCAGTCTCTGTAGTCTTCTTTTAGCAGTTTGCGGAAGATGGCGTCGATGGCATGGCTATGTTTCCCTTGGGGAGAGGCGGAGATGTATTGGGCGTGTACCACTTGCGGTGTATTGTACAGCAAGGTGCCACCCAATACATCTCCCTTTTGTTTGGCTACGTAGAGTCGTATCTGTTGGGGAAACCGGGACTTGAGAAACTGGATTTCCTTTAGGGTATGCACGGGCTTGGCTTGGTAGGTAAGCATCAGATTGTCTTCCAAGATTTGCCAGAAGGCAGGGAAGTCTTGGCTTTCCTCTGCGGTTATGCCGTCGGTCTCAGCCTTGTTGGCTCCATAGTGGCGGTCTCTTCTCCATTTCAAGGGATGGCTCATGTCGACGACGGACGCGATGTTGCGTACGGCGATGCGTGCATGGCATTCCTTGACGATGGCATAAAGGTCTTCCTCGGCGGGTATCTGATGGTAGATCCATGGGATGGCCTTGTATACCACCCGTTGGAAACCTGCCGCTTTCAGATAAGCGTTGATGGCAAGGAATACTTGGCAAATGTCATCGGCCGTGGCTTTGATCGTGGTTATCAAGCCGCCATAGGTGAGGCCTTGATGAGAATAATAGACTGTGCCGTCTTCATTTCCAGGCAGAAGCGCATAGAGCTTTCCGTCCTTGTAGACCATCAACGAATGGTCGGCGAAGCGGTCGCTGTGATAGTCCATATATGCGCGGTTCAGGAGGAAGGTGCCTTGTTTGGAAGTCTCCACCATCCGATTCCATTCCTCCGCATCCTTTTCCCCCTTGTATCTTCTAACCTCAAATGCCATTGTTCTCTTTTGCGTAAGTGATAAAATCGTTGTATTCATAGATGTAGTCATCGGCATCGTATAGCTCGGATGCCAATACGAAACAGACGGAACCCGCAGAAAAGTCTTGTAGAGTGCGCCAAATGCCCGTGTTGACTAACAGACCTTGGTCCGGTCTGTTCAATAGGAAAGTTTTTTTATGCTTTCCGTTGTCGAGAGTCACCGAGAAAGAACCGCAGGCAGCAACAATGACTTCTAAGCATTCTTTATGTGCATGACCGCCACGGGCAGCCCCAGCAGGAATGTCGTATGTCCAGTAAGTTCGTTTGATGTCAAAGGGGACCCCAACCAAGGATTCTACGGTGGTGCAGAACCCTTGGTTCACTTTCGTACAAGACAAATCTATAATCTTTCCGATTTCTTTCATCGCTTTAATTCTTCATGTAAGGGTCGGTTCCCAGCACGGTCTTGGCCAATCTCTTCGCCTTGTCTCTCAGCTGGTTCATGTCTTCGCCCTTCTCGCCGTAGCAGAGCACTACGCCCATGCGTCTGCCCACGTGTGCCTCGGGCTTGCCGAAGATGCGGATGCGGGTGTGGTCTTCCTTGAGGGCGTCGAGGAAGTTGTAGTTGAGTGGCTCGGTGCTTTCCTCGGGGGAGAGGATGACGGCGGAGCAACCGATGTGCTCCAGATGTATGCCGGCAATGGGCAGTCCCATCACGGCACGGAAGTGAAGCTCAAACTCGCTGAGGTTGGTGGTATGTCCCAAGGTCACCATGCCCGTGTCGTGCGGACGGGGACTCAATTCTGAGAAGATAACTTCTCCCTTCTTGCTCAGGAAAAACTCCACGCCCCAGAGTCCAGCACCCGTCAATGCCTTGGTCACCTCGGCTGCGATATGCTGTGCCTGCTTCAATGCCTCTTCGGGAATCTGGAAGGGTTGCCAACTCTCACGGTAGTCGCCGCCCTTCTGCACGTGTCCGATGGGTGGGCAGAAGAGGGTAGGACCATCCTTCTGGGTGACGGTGAGGAGGGTGAACTCCGAGTCGAAGTCGATGAACTCCTCGATGATCACTTCCTTCACGTCGCCGCGTCCTTCCTCCATCGCCTCCTTGTAGGCTTCCTTCAGCTCGTCGTCGTTGTGAACGTAGCTCTGACCGTGACCGCTGGAACTCATCAGTGGCTTCACCACGCAGGGGAACCCTATCTCGTCGGCAGCGTTCTTGAACTCCTCGAAGGTCTTGGCATAGAAATATTTGGCTGTGCGCAATCCTAATTCCTTGGCGGCGAGGTCGCGGATGGCACGGCGGTTCATCGTATAGTTGACGGCGCGTGCGGACGGCACCACCTGTATGCCTTCCTTCTCGAAGTCGAAGAGCCGCTCGGTGCGGATGGCCTCTATCTCTGGCACAATGATGTCGGGACGGTGTTTCTCCACTACGGCGGTCAGTGCATCGCCGTCGAGCATAGAGAACACCTCTCGCTCGTCAGCCACCTGCATGGCTGGTGCGTTGTCATACTTGTCGCAAGCAATGACGTACTGTCCGGCACGCTTGGCTGCGATGGTAAATTCCTTGCCCAGTTCGCCTGAGCCCAAAAGCATAATCTTCTTCATTGTTGCGTTGATGTTGTTTTCGGGAGTTAAGGAGTTAAAGGTGTTAAGAAGTTAAGACAATAGTATTAAGGGCAATGTGCCTTGCTGTAAGTTGTACTTGTAAAGCATTCGTCTTAACTCCTTTAACTTCTTGACTCCTTTAATCCTATATATTAAACTTCTTCCTGATAAACTCGGCGATAAACTTCTCTGTCTCTTCCAGCCCGAGCAGGCTGCTGTTGATGCAGAGATCGTAGCTCTCGCTGTGCCCCCACACCTTGCCCGTGTAGTAGTTGTAGTAGGAGGCACGCTCGCTCTCGTGATTGGAGATAAACTTGCGGGCTGCCTCTGGCGTGATGCCCCGGCGCTCGCTCACTGCCTTCACTCGGTCTTCTTCATCGGCGGTGATAAACACGTTCACCACGTTCTCGTACTCGCGGAGCACATAGTCGGCGGTGCGACCTACGAACACACAGTTGCCCTCGTCCGCCGCGCGCTTGATGGCGTCGCTCTGAAACTTATACAGTCCTTCTTGCGAGAAGTCGTTGTTGTAGAAGTTGTTGTCGCTCAGGAAGGGCAGATGGGTATGGAAGAGAGACTTGAAGAATCCCTTCTGCTCGTCGTTCTGCTCGAAGAACTTGGCAGAGAACCCGCTCTCCTTGGCGGCGAGGTTCAGTAGCTCTCGGTCGTAGCACTTGCATCCGAAGTCCTTTGCCAGTTTCTCGGCGATGATATGGCCGCCGCTACCTATCTGGCGACCCACGTTGATGATTATTTTCTTATCCATATTGTTCGTTTTAAGAGTTAAGAAGTTAGAAGTTTTGGAGTTAAGGAGTTAAGAAGTTAAAGGAGTTAAGACATTACCCTTGTAGACTATATGATTCTTCACTCTTCACTCTTCGTTCTTCACTTTCTCGGTGTAGTCGTTTCAGTTTGTTCATATACCATACCATGATGACTGCTGCGATGGCGGTGGCGGCGAAGTCGGAGATAGGCATGCAGTACCATACGCCCTCGATGCCCCATATCAGTGGCAGGAAGCCTAAGAGTGGCAGGAGGATGAGCATCTGACGTGACAGGGAGAGGAAGATGCTGATCTTCACCTTGCCGATGCACTGGAAGAAATTGGTGATCACCATCTGGAAACCGATGAGGGGGAAACAGAGCATCATGATGCGGATGGCCTTGATGCCCATCTCTATCAGCGTCTTGTCGGTGGTGAACATGCGGGCGCAGTAGTAGGGCAGGAACATGGCTATCAGCCAACCCACCACCATGATGATGGTGGCGAAGATGATGCTCAGGGTGAGTACCCTCATTAGTCGGTCCAACTTCTGTGCGCCGTAGTTGTAGCCGGCGATGGGCTGCATGCCCTGGTTCACACCCATCACAAACATCACGAACACCATGGCGATGCCGTTTGCGATGCCGTAGGCTCCCACCGAGAGATCGCCGCCGAAGCGCACTAACTGGTTGTTCATGAAGATGACGATGACGCAGGCGCATACGTTCATCAGAAACGGTGACACGCCTATAGCGATGATATGTTTTACGAGAATCTTCCGCAGACTATAGATGCCGCGCTTGAAGTGGAGCAGTTCGTCCTTGTTGCTGAATAGCTTGAACTGCCAGCAGAGGGCGAGCAACTGCGATAGAATGGTGGCGATGGCCGCTCCCTCGATGCCCCATTTGAAACCTAAGATGAAGAGGGCGTCGAGCACCACGTTCATGATCACCGTGAAGATGGTGGCAAACATCGCTTGCCGGGGCTTGCTCGCCGCCCTGAGCAGGGCGTTCATGCCGAAATACATGTGGCTCACCACGTTGCCCAATAGGATGATGACCATATACTCGTGGGCATAGGGGATGGTCTGGTCGCTGGCTCCGAAGAAGCGAAGGATGGGGTCGAGGAAGAGCAAGCAGATGATGCTCAGTCCGATACCCACGATGAGGTTGAGCGTGAACGTGTTGCCTAAGATGTTTTGGGCGGTCTTGTAGTCCTTCTGCCCTAACTTCACGCTGATGGCTGTGGCCGCTCCCACGCCGATGCCCGCACCGAAGGCGGCTGTGAGGTTCATGAAGGGGAAGGTGATGGCGAGACCGGAGATGGCGAGTGCTCCCACGCCTTGTCCGATGAACACACGGTCTACGATGTTATAGAGCGATGAGGCGGTCATCGCAATCATTGCCGGCAGGGCATACTGCATCAGCAGCTTGCCCACCGGTTTGGTGCCTAATTCTAATGTTGCTTGTTTATTTTCCATTTTCTTTTTGTGTCATTGTCATCTGTTCTAACAGCGTTGTTATGTCGTTAGAACTCTGCAAAAGTACAAAAAATATTCCATGAAACATGTTCCGAAGGGATAAAATATGTGCTTTTCACACAAGACTGGTGTGTTATAGGCAAAAAGGTGTGTGCTTGTTTGGCAGTTTCGAAAGAAACATGTAACTTTGTACGCTTGTTACAAAGACATGACAAACTTATGCTAAAAAGCAGTTGAAGCCGATGAAAAGAATCCTACATCTATTATATCTGATACTCTTGCTCTTTTGTCCCTCATGGGCAGAAGCAGCCACTGAGATGGTGTCCTATCCAGGTGGCAAGACGCTTATGTTTCGCCTTTATCTGAAAGACAAGGATCCGCAGAATTCTCCTTTTTCCGTAATGCGTCCTGAAGAGTTCCTCTCGAAACGTAGCATAGAACGCCGCAAACGTCAACACTTGTCTGTTGATGCTACCGACCTGCCTGTTGCTCCAGGCTATGTCAAGGCAGTGCAGGAAGCAGGCATAGAGGTGGTAGGAATGAGCAAGTGGAACAATACACTCCTTGTACGTGTCCACAAAGAAAAAGAACTTCGCAAACTCGACGGACTATCCTTTATTGACCGTCGTCTGAAAGTGTTCTCTTCGCCTGACAGCATCAGTGAACGCCGCCGCAGTGGACTGCGTAAGAATACGGATGAAGTGGAACTGCAGGGCAAGGAGAATGGGGCTTCCGAGGCACAGATACACGCACTGAACGGGGAGGCGCTTCACAACAAAGGCTATCGAGGGCATGGTATGATGATAGCTGTTTTTGATGGCGGTTTTATGAATGTTGACAAGATACAGGCCCTTCACGGTATCAAGTTGGCAGGCATCAAGGACTTTGTGATTCCTAAGTCAGACAATGTGTTTCAAGAGATGGATCACGGTACGATGGTACTGTCAACGATGGCAGCCAATACACCTTATTACTATATAGGTACAGCCACGGAGGCAGAATATCTCTTGGTGAGATGCGAGGATGAACGCACAGAGAGTCTTGCAGAAGAGGACTACTGGGCTGAGGCTGCGGAGTATGCCGACAGCGTCGGGGTGGATGTCATCAATTCCTCGTTGGGATACCACGGCTTTGACGATGCCAAGACCAATCATGCCTATCATGAGCAGGATGGCGTTACGGCACTTATCTCCCGTACGGCTTCCATGTGTGCCGACAAGGGAATAGTATGTGTCAACTCTGCTGGCAACGAAGGCATGGGTAGTTGGAAGAAAATCAATTTCCCTGCAGATGCACGTGACATCCTCACGGTGGGGAGCATCACGGAGTTTGGTGTCAATGCGCCTTTCAGTGCTGTGGGACCTACTGCAGACGGTAGAATCAAACCCGACGTGATGGCTTATGGTAGTCCTACTTCCGTGATAACAGGACGAGGGGTTATCATCAATGACAATGGAACGTCTTTCTCCTCGCCTCTTGTCGCTGGTATGGTGGCTTGTCTGTGGCAGGCGTTACCAGGTAAGACCGCTCGACAGATTATCAAACTTGTCCGACTCTCTGGTAACAACCAACAGCATCCCGACAATGTCTACGGATATGGTGTGCCTGACTTCGGAAAGGCTTACCAAACGGGGAAGGATATTAAGTAAAGGTAAAAAGGTAAAAGAGTAAAAAGGTAAAAAGGCTCGCGCCACCAAGGCTGTTGTCCCTTAATTTCCCTCTAACTTCTCTCTAACTTCCCTTAACTTCTTTAACTTCCCCCAAAAACTATCGTCTTAACTTCTGAATTATGGAAAAGCATTTTTCTTTATACGAACTCAACTCTGTGGTTCGCGATGTCCTTTCGATGTCGTTGCCAGACAGCTATTGGGTTGAAGCAGAACTCTCCGAGGCTCGCGAGGCATACGGAGGGCACTGCTATATGGAACTCATCCAGAAAGATGGCTATTCCAATACACCGATAGCCAAGGCGCATGCCTCTTGCTGGCGCAACAGATGGCAAGTGGTGAAGCCGCGCTTTGAACGTGTGACAGGTCGGCATCTTGTGGCTGGTATGAAAGTGCTCCTGAAGGTTCACGCTCAGTTCCATGAAAACTATGGTTTTTCTTGGATTGTCGATGACATTGATCCCAACTACACCCTTGGAGACATGGCTCGCAAACGACAGGAAATCATCAACACGCTGAAAGAAGAAGGAGTCTTCGACCTCCAGAGAGAGTTGACCCTACCCATGTTCTGCCAGCGCGTTGCCGTTATCTCCAGTGCCACGGCAGCGGGCTACGGCGATTTCTGCAACCAACTTCAGAACAATGCTTATGGGCTGCAGTTTCGTACGGCACTCTTCCCAGCTACGATGCAGGGAGAAGAAGTGGAAGAGAGTGTCATTGCTGCACTCAACCGTATCTATGATGAGTACGAAGAATGGGACTGTGTGGTTATCATCAGAGGCGGAGGAGCCACAAGCGACCTTTCTGGTTTTGATACGTTGGCATTGGCAGAGAATGTTGCCAACTTCCCGTTGCCTGTCATTACAGGTATAGGACACGACAGGGATGAGAGTGTGCTTGACATGGTGTCCCACCGTCGGGTCAAGACTCCTACGGCAGCAGCTACATTCCTTGTGGAACATCTCACGGATGTCCTGATGAGGGTGGAGAATGCTCAAGAGACAATCGTCAACAGTGTCAAGCGACGCTTGCAGGTGGAGCAACTGCGATTAGAGCGTCTTGCTGGTAATATCCCTGTGCTCTTCTCGTTGGTGAAGACGAAGCAGGGAGCGCGCCTCGACAGAATGCTCGACAGAATGAAGGGGTGTGTACAGACGCGGTTGTCTGACGAACAACACCGTCTTGACATCCTCTCAAAAAATATCCAACCGATTCTTGAAAGGAAAATCATGAATGAGAACCACCGGCTTGCCCTCCTTTCCCAGCGCATCAAGGCGCAAGACCCAGAGCTACTGCTCAAAAGAGGCTACAGTATTACGTTGAAGGACGGAAAAACAGTACGGGCGGCTTCCCAGTTGTGTCCTGGAGATATCATCAGTACTAAATTTGCTACAGGTAGCATCAAGTCGGAAGTAATTTAAAGGTAAAAAAGTAAAAAGGTAAAAAAGTAAAAAGAGGGCTTGCGCCACAAAAGCTGTTGTCTTAACTCCTTAACCCCTTAACTCCTTAACTTTTAAACTCTTTAACTCCTAAAGAACTCCTTAAAAAATACAACTATGAGAAATGAAGAACTGAAGTACGAGAATGCGATAAAGCAACTCGAAGACATTGTGCGCAAAATGGAGAATGACGAATTGGACATCGACCAACTCTCCGAGCAACTGAAGTGTGCCAAGACCCTTGTCAAACTCTGTAAAGACAAACTTACCAAGGCTGATGGAGAGATAAAGAAACTCCTTCACGAGGAGTAGAGTATGAAAAAATAGAGGAAAGCTAAATCTTATGCCCCGAAAAGTTGCAGAATAATAGAATAATTTGTACTTTTGCAACTAAATATTAGTAGAACATTAAAATATAGATGTTATGAAAGACTTGGATTGGTCTAATTTGTCGTTTGGCTACCGCCAGACTGACTACAATGTTCGCTGCTACTATCGCGACGGAAAATGGGGCGAAATAGAAGTTTGCTCCGATGAGTATTTGAAACTGCACATGGCTGCCACTTGTCTGCACTACGGTCAGGAAGCTTTCGAGGGACTGAAGGCTTACCGTTGTCCTGATGGAAAGGTCCGTGTGTTCCGTATGGACGAGAATGCTGCTCGTCTGCAGAGTACATGCAGGGGCATCCTGATGCCTGAGTTGCCTACGGAACTGTTTGAGGAAATGGTGAAGAAGGTGGTTCGCCTCAACCAGGAGTGGATTCCTACTTATGAGAGTGGGGCGACACTGTACATCCGTCCTTTGCTCATCGGTACCAGCGCACAGGTGGGTGTTCATCCTGCTACAGAGTACTGCTTCTTGATTTTTGTAACCCCGGTGGGTCCATACTTCAAGGGTGGCTTCTCCAGCAATCCATACGTCATCATCCGCGACTATGACCGTTCTGCTCCGCTCGGAACAGGTATCTATAAGGTGGGTGGCAACTATGCCGCTTCCCTCAAGGCAAACTCTATTGCCCACGAGAAGGGTTATGCCTGCGAGTTCTATCTCGACGCCAAGGAGAAGAAATACATCGACGAGTGTGGTGCAGCCAACTTCTTTGGTATCAAGAACAATACCTATGTTACGCCGAAGAGTACCTCAATTCTCCCGTCCATCACCAACAAGAGCCTCATGCAGTTGGCTGAAGACCTCGGCATGAAGGTGGAGCGTCGACAGATTCCAGAGGAGGAGTTGGAGACCTTCGAGGAGGCTGGAGCGTGCGGCACGGCTGCCGTTATCTCTCCCATCAGCTACATCGATGATTTGGATTCTGGTAAGCGCTACGACTTTGGCCCAGAGCCTGGTCCCGTATCCAAACATCTCTACGAGACACTCCGTGGCATTCAGTATGGTACAGTAGAGGACAAGCACGGTTGGACTACTGTTGTCATAGAGTAATGACTTGTTCGAGCGTTGTTGCCTGACGGTAGATTTTTGATAGAAAATCATGTACTTCATAAATGAGGGGTATGTCATCATGCGATATGTGGCATATTCCTCTTTTTCTTTGTCGAATAACATGTTGATTTCTCTTTGTTTTCGATAAAAATACGTATCTTTGCATTCTAAAAGAAAAAGATTACCTATGAGCAAGGGAAAATTAGAGAAGTTTGCAGACATGGAACGCTTTGAGAATGTGTTCCAATATCCTTATAGCGTGATAGACGATGTTCCTTTTGAGATGAAGGGAAAATGGCGTGACATGTATTTCCACAATGACAATCCCATCGTCCTGGAGTTGGGGTGTGGAAAAGGTGAATATACCGTGGAACTTGCCAAACTCTATCCTGAGATGAACTTCATCGGTGTGGACATCAAGGGCGCACGCATGTGGACGGGTGCCAAGAAAGCAATAGAGGAAGGTCAGAAGAATGTGGCGTTCCTGCGTACTAATATCGAGATTATAGACCGCTTCTTCTCCCAAGACGAGGTAAGTGAGATATGGCTCACCTTCTCCGATCCGCAGATGAAGAACCCGCGCAAACGTCTTACTTCTTCTTACTTCATGGAGCGGTACAGACGTTTTCTGAAGGATGGAGGGATTATCCATCTTAAGACCGACTCTAATTTCCTCTTTACCTATACCACCTATATGGTAGAGGAAAACCATCTTCCCGTCGTCTTCCGAACGGAAGACCTCTATCATCACGAAGATATGGACGAGGTGACACGCCGCATCCTTTCCATCCAGACATACTATGAGAGTATGTGGATAGAGCGCGGACTGAATATTAAATACATGAAGTTCCTCTTGCCTCGTGAGGGAACCCTCGTAGAACCGGACAAGGAGATCCCCCTTGATGACTATCGTAGTTACAGGCGGGATAAACGTAGTTCTAAGGAAACGGCGAAATAGTCGGTTTGGCTTGTGTGACGGTAAGTCCTTTTGACAATGTGACTCATATCTGTAGTGGTTAGATAATCTGTGAAAGCACATGGTGGATTCCTCTGAATTTATACAGATAAAAAGTGCGGAAGAGTGGAGCGTGGATACGGCAGTATGTCATCTTGAAAGACGTGTTGTCGAGGGAAAGGTTATGCTCTGGAAAAGTCTGCGCCACCATTTCCTTTCAGATGAGAAACTACGCGATTGCCTTCGTAAGGAGTATGAGGCTGGCTGCCGACTGTCGGAGGTAACTCCTTATGTGGCGGGATATCGTCAGATTATAGATACTCCAGAGGAATGCTCTGTTGTCATGGATTTTATAGATGGTAAGACGCTCGATGTCTTCATGCATGACAATCCTGGATATTTTGCCACTCGTTCTCATCTTGACTTGTTCCTCCAGCAGTTGCTCGATGCTTTGAAGTCTATCCACCATGAGCAGGTGATACACATGGACCTCAAACCTGCCAACCTGTTGATAACGGCTGTCAATAACGAACTGCGTATTATTGACTTCGGACTCAGTTATGTGGCGGCGCAAACGGATACGGTAGGTATGACACCCGGTTTTGCTTCCCCAGAGCAACTTGACGGTTCCTCTTGCTTTGATGCGCGTGCTGATATCTATACTGTCGGTAAGGTGTTGGAATATATAGAGACTACAGAACGTGACAATGGTTGCGCCTTCTCTTTGCCACGGCATGTCAGACGTCTGAAGGAGAAGTGCCTCGAAAAAGACAAGGAGAGACGCTGGGAGTCTGTCGCTGAAATGCAGAAATATCTTGAGACTTCTGCTTGGCGGAAGAGAACTTTGTATAAGGTTGCGGCATGTGTCGTTTTACTTCTTGGCGCAATGGCTCTCTTCTTTTTCCATAAGCCTTGTCAGGAGGAAAACTTCACCGACAGATACGGCAATACCTATAGGGTCAAGTCGGCAGACAGCCTTACTTGTGTCTTGACGGGAAGGGCAGACACCTGTCGCATCCCCAATCTCTATATCGAGCAGTCTGTTTCCTTTCATGGACAGTCTTACAAGGTTGTGGAAATTGCCGACTCTGCGTTTCTTGGCGACAAGTATATCGAAACGCTCTGCCTGCCTCATACATTACGGTATATAGGAGACTGCGCCTTTCGGGAGTGTACAAACCTCATTGCGGCAGATATTCCAGACCATGTCCAGTCTATCGGTAGTATGGCTTTCTGGGGATGTTTACGCTTAGCGGATGTACACTTGCCCAAAGCTTTGCGCCGTGTGTCTTCTTCTTGTTTTAGCAAGACATCTCTTTCGAGAGTCTATGTCCCTGACAGTGTCCGCTCTATAGGCTTTGACGCCTTCGCTATCTGCGGCCGCCTGTCCGAGGTTCGTCTGCCTGCATCTCTGCGCTCCATAGAGAGGGGTGTATTTTGGAATTGTAAATCGCTCCGCAGTCTGCATATTCCTTGTAATGTAGAGGAGATCGGTCAGTTTGCATTGATGGATTGTCCCTCTCTGAGTGATGTGTACAATGATGCTGTCACTCCACAGCATACCATTCGTTTGTTCGGAAGAACTGCCTCGCAAGTTACCCTTCATGTTCCTGTTGCTTCCATACCACTTTATCGTGAAGCAGACTGTTGGAACAAGACACGGCAGATAGTGGGACAGTAGATGAATAATCGGCAAAACAGATTTTTTCTCCCATAAAGGCGATTATTACAAATATAATGTTTATCTTTGCATTACGAACTTTTCGTTACGTAAAACTCATAATGCAATAAATACTTATGGTACAATTAAATCCGTTTGTTATTGAAGGCTATCTGTCGCCAGAATATTTCTGTGATAGGGTGGAGGAGACCGCCTTGCTCACTCGTCATTTGACCAACCGGTGCAATGTGGCATTGATTGCACCAAGACGCTTGGGCAAGTCTGGGTTGATATACAACTGTTTCCAACAGCAGCTGATACGGGAACAATACCATTGCATTTATATTGATATCTATGATACCAAGAATTTGAGTGAGTTTGTCTATGCTTTGGGCAAGGGAGTCTTGTCTGCGTTAAAACCTAAGGGTAGGAAAGTATGGGAGTTCTTTCTTAATACGCTTCAGTCTCTCAAGTCGACCATCTCGTTTGACATCAACGGTAATCCTGAGTGGAGTGTGGGTATTGGAGATATTCAGACACCGGATGTGACGCTTGATGAGATTTTTGCTTATCTCGAACGCGCAGATAAACCTTGCTTAGTGGCTATTGATGAGTTTCAGACAATAGCGAATTATCCAGAGAAAACGGTGGAGGCGACATTGCGTAAGCTCATACAAAACTGTCATAATGCCAACTTTGTTTTTTCGGGTTCCAAGCGTCACATGATGGCTTTGATGTTCACCTCCCAGTCGCGCCCCTTCTATCATAGTTCGACAATTATGGGCTTGGAGGCTATCCATGAGCAGACCTACTTGGCTTTTGCCAATCATCATCTTGCCAAGAATCACAAAGAGATAGGCGCTGAGGCTTTTGCTTGTTTGTATCATCGCTTCGATGGCATCACGTGGTACATCCAGTATGTGCTCAATATGCTATACACTTCCATCTCAGACTGTTCTTTGTTGACGGAAGATGATGTCAAACTGGCGATAGAAGGCATCCTTGCCCAGCATCGCTTTGTCTATCAGGCATTGATGTATCAGTTGACTGCCAAGCAGAAACAACTACTCATGGCTATTGCTCGAGAAGGGAAGCCTTCCTCCGTGATGTCGCAGGAGTTCTTGCAGAAATATCGTCTTGGGGCAAGTACTGTGCAGGGAGCTGTCAAGACTTTGCTTGACAGAGACTTTATCACGCAAGATGATGGAGTGTTCCAGTTATGCGACAAGTTCTTGGAATTGAGCCTAAGTGTCTTTCCCTAAGAATTTAGTTAAATACTCCCAAAACCTTGTCTGTTTCAGTAGTTTTACGTATTTTTGCATATCGAAAAAAACTTCATGATATGGCAAGAAAACATTATCCGATAGGAATACAGACATTCGAGGAGATACGCAGACGTGATAATCTCTACATCGACAAGACGGAGTACGTCTATCGCATGACGCATACTGACGGGAAGTATTTCTTTCTGAGCCGTCCTCGTCGTTTCGGCAAGTCTCTCCTTGTTTCTACCTTCCAGAGTTACTTCGATGGCAAGAAAGAACTTTTTGAAGGTCTTGCCATAGAGAGACTTGAGAAGGAATGGGAGTCCTATCCCGTGTTGCACTTTGACATGAGCTTGGGAAAGCACATGGAGAAGGACGCCTTGGAGAGATTTCTGCTCTATATCCTGGACGAAAACGAGAAGAAGTTTGGAGTGGTCTGCGATTCGCCAGATCCCAACATACGTTTGGCGAACTTAATAAACATGGTGTATCAACAGACAGGCAAACAGATTGTTGTGCTGATTGACGAGTATGACGCTCCTTTGCTTGACGTGGCACACGAAGATGAGAAACTTGATGAGCTTCGCTATGTGATGCGCAATTTCTACTCGCCACTGAAAGCTGCGGACCCAATGCTCCGCTTCGTGTTCCTCACAGGCATCACGAAGTTCTCGCAACTGAGCATCTTCAGTGAGTTGAACAATATCAAAAACGTGAGTATGGACGAACCTTATGCCGGAATCTGCGGCATTACTAAGGAGGAGCTCCTTGCTCAGATGAGCGACGATATCGACGAGTTGGCTGGAAAGTTAAAACTGACACGTGAACAGGCTGTTCAGCAATTGACGGACCATTACGACGGCTACCACTTCTGCTGGCCATCACCCGACGTGTTCAATCCATATAGCTTGCTCAACTGCTTTGCCGACGGCAAGTTGAATGCCTATTGGTTTGGCTCGGGAACTCCCACCTATCTCATCAATATGATGAGAAGATTTAAGGTGAAGCCTTCTCAGTTATGTAAGTTGAGGGCAAAGGTTTCTTCCTTTGATGCAGCTACGGAGACAATGACAACTCTTGTTCCTTTGCTTTACCAAAGTGGATATTATACGATTGCGGGGTATGATGACGAAACGGACATTTACACCTTGGACATCCCTAATCAAGAAATCAAGACTGGTTTGTTTGACTGTTTGCTGCCTGGCTATTTGGAGACCTCGATAGACAACGGTCGGGTGGCCATTGCCGACATGTCGCTATTGCTGAAGAAGGGCGACATGGATGCTGCGTTCAGTCTGCTGAACGACTTCCTTGCCACTGTTCCCTACTGTGACAACACCAACTATGAGGGGCATTGGCAGCAGACGCTTTACATTATGTTTGCCTTGCTCACCAACTACCGCATCCTTGTGGAGCAGCATACGGCGAAGGGCAGGACGGACATCGTGTTAGAGACCGCCACTACCATCTACGTCATGGAACTGAAGTTCAACAAGAGTGCAGAGGAGGCTTTGGCGCAGATAGAAGCCAAGCACTATGCCGACGCTTTCAAGACGAGCGGCAAAGAAATCGTAAAGATAGGCTTGAACTTCGGCGTGAAGGATGAGGAGAATTGCCTGGAGTGGAAGATATCCCAGTAAGAAACATTTAAATAAATCACGATATGGCAAGAAAACATTATCCGATAGGAATACAGACATTCGAGGAGATACGCAGACGTGATAATCTCTACATCGACAAGACGGAGTACGTCTATCGCATGACGCATACTGACGGGAAGTATTTCTTTCTGAGCCGTCCTCGTCGTTTCGGCAAGTCTCTCCTTGTTTCCACCTTCCAGAGTTATTTCGATGGCAAGAAAGAACTTTTTGAGGGCCTTGCCATTGAGAAACTTGAGAAGGAATGGGAGGCCTATCCTGTACTGCATTTCAGCATGGCTGGTGGCAAGCACATGGAGAAGGATGCCTTAGAGAGATTTCTGCTCTTCATCCTGGATAAGAATGAGCAACGATTTCATGTAACCAGCGATTCGCCAGATCCAAATGTGCGTCTTTTCAACTTGATAGAGACCGTGTATAAGCAGACTGGCAAACAGATTGTTGTGCTTATTGACGAGTATGACGCACCTTTGCTTGACGTGGCGCACGAAGACGAGAAGCTTGATGAGCTTCGCTATGTGATGCGCAATTTCTACTCACCTCTGAAGGATTGTGACCCAATGCTTCGTTTCGTGTTCCTCACTGGCATCACGAAGTTCTCGCAACTGAGCATCTTCAGTGAGTTGAACAATATCAAAAACGTGAGTATGGACGAACCTTATGCCGGAATCTGCGGCATTACTAAGGAGGAGCTCCTTGCTCAGATGAGCGACGATATCGACGAGTTGGCTGGAAAGTTAAAACTGACACGTGAACAGGCTGTTCAGCAATTGACGGACCATTACGACGGCTACCACTTCTGCTGGCCATCACCCGACG
>CAVCDC010000006.1:0-58128 GCA_963600865.1 Firmicutes bacterium CAG:103 | reverse complement strand
GATGGCAGATGAGTCGTACCCATTAGGCTAACAGCTACCCCTAACTGTTTGTAGGGGCAGCTGAATAGTTACTGCAAAAATATATAAAACATTTTGTTCTTGCAAACCGCAAAAAGCCGTATCGTGCCTGTTCGCATCTGCTATAGGTACGAGTTCTCAAAAATCATGCTTATTTGTTAGCAAATAGAGGGAATAAAAGGGACCGTCAAGGACTGTTTGAAAATACACCCGGATATTTTGGAAATGAAACCCGGGTTCTGTGAGAAAAATACCCGGGTCCTGTATATAAGAATACCCGGGTATTTTTTTGATGAAACCCGGGTATTTTTTCGACTGATTAAAAGGGGCAAGTTATGCCGACACTTGTTCGCCTCCTATCTCCTTGAGCAGAGCCACGGCACGCTCCACGCTCTCGACAGAGGAGATGCGCAGGAGGCGCTTGTTGTTCTTCTCTTTCAGTGCGCAGCGCTGCACATGGGTAGTGGCATACTGGAGGACGAGCGAGAACATCTCGCTGCGGTAGAAAGGACTCTGCACATTGCTGACAAACTGCATCTGCATGGAGCCTTGCTTGAGCATGATCTTCTCACATCCCAAGTGCTTGCCGAGACGGCGGAGAGAGACGACATGCATCAGTTCCTCACCCTCGCGGGGCACAGGTCCGAAGCGGTCTATCAGCCTCTGTCGGTACGCATCGAGGTCGGCAGCATTGTCTATGCGGTCCAGTTCACGATAGAGCAACATGCGCTCGCTGCTTCCTGGTACATAGGTATCTGGGAAATACATCTCCAAGTCACTCTCGATGGCACAGTCGTCCACGAAGTCGTCGCCCGTGAGCTGCTGCCCCTGGTCCATCTGTTCCTGGTAGAGGTCGCCAAACTCCTCGTTCTTCAACTCGGTGACAGCCTGCGAAAGTATCTTCTGGTAGGTTTCGTATCCCAAGTCTTCCATGAATCCACTCTGCTCCGAGCCTAAGAGATTGCCGGCACCACGGATGTCGAGGTCCTGCATGGCAAGGTTGAAGCCACTGCCCAACTCGGAGAATGTCTCCAATGCCTCCAGTCGGCGGCGCGCCTCTGTAGTGAGCACACTCTTTGGAGGCGCTATGAGATAGCAGAACGCCTTCTTGTTGCTTCGTCCCACGCGGCCACGCATCTGGTGGAGGTCACTCAGTCCGAAGTGATGGGCGTCATTGATGATGATGGTGTTGGCATTGGAGATGTCTATACCGTTCTCTACGATGGTGGTGGAGAGGAGGACGTCATAGTCGTAGTTGATGAATGCCATGATGATCTTCTCAAGTTCCTCGGGCTTCATCTGTCCGTGGCCTATCGCCACACGGCAGTCGGGCACCCTCTTCTCTATGAGCATCTTCAGTTCGGCAAGTTTCGAGATACGGTCGTTGACGAAGTATACCTGTCCGTTGCGGCTCATCTCGAAGTTGATGGCATCGGCTATCGCCTCACCGCTGAAACTGATGATCTCCGTATGAATGGGATACCTATTGGGTGGTGGTGTGCGCATGATGCTCATGTCGCGGGCACCCATGAGAGAGAACTGCAGTGTACGGGGGATAGGCGTGGCACTCATGGTGAGTGTATCTACATTCACCTTCAGTTGGCGCAGCTTCTCCTTGGTGGAGACGCCAAACTTCTGTTCTTCGTCGATGATGAGCAGCCCCAAGTCCTTCCACTGCACCGACTTGGAGATGAGTTTGTGAGTACCGACAAGGATGTCTATCCGTCCCTCCTTCAGGTCGTCGAGCAACAGGCGCGTCTCCTTGGCAGAACGGGCACGGCTGAGATAGTCTACCCTGACGGGCATCCCCTCTAAGCGCGACTTGAACGTCTGGTAATGCTGGAAAGCGAGCACCGTGGTAGGCACCAATACCGCCACCTGCTTGCTGTCGCATGCCGCCTTGAAGGCAGCACGTATCGCCACCTCCGTCTTTCCGAAGCCCACATCGCCACACACAAGGCGGTCCATAGGACGGGCACGCTCCATGTCTGCCTTCACCTCCTGCGTAGCCTTGTTTTGGTCGGGCGTGTCCTCATAGAGGAAGGAGGCCTCCAGTTCGTGTTGCAGGTAAGAGTCGGCACTGAAGGCGAATCCCTTCTCCCTTCTGCGCCGTGCATAGAGTTTGATGAGGTCGCGCGCAATGTCCTTGATGCGTTTCTTCGCCTTCTCCTTCAGTTTGTCCCAAGCACCAGTGCCGAGGGTGGACAGGCGGGGCGGTTCACCGGTGTCACTGCTGCGATACTTGCTTATCTTGTAGAGCGAATGGATGGAGACATCCACCTTGTCGTTGTTCTTGTAGATGATGCGTATCATCTCCTGGTAGCTGTTGCCCACGGGGACACGCACCAGTCCACCAAACTTCCCTATGCCAAAGTCGACATGCACGATATAGTCGCCTGGCTCCATCTCCTGCAGTTCCTTCATGGTAAGCGCCATCTTGCCGGCACGTGCTGAGTCGGAACGGAGGTTGTACTTGTGGAAGCGATCGAATATCTGATGGTCAGTAAAGAAGCAGCCCTTGCGCTCATGGTCTACAAAACCCTCGTGTATGGTCTTGTCCACGGGCTGGAAATGAATGCCGTACCTCTTCAGCTCGTCGCCCTCGAAGATGTCCTTCAGGCGCTGCTGCTGCTTGGCACTGTCGGCAAGGATATAGAGGGTGTAGCCCTTCAGCATATAGTCTTCGAAGGTCTGCGCCAAGAGGTCGAAGTTTTTGTGGAAGAGGGGTTGCGGTGCTATGTCGAAGGTCAGTGTGGCTGCGGTACGCTCTGTCCCCGCCAAGGAGGATGCGTCGTCGGAAGTCACCAACTGTATACGTCTGTGGGCAGCCACTCCCTGCTGAAACTGTACGGCGGTAGAGAGGTTCAGCTCCTTCTGCATGGAGCGTCGTATCTGTTCTGCCTCCACCTCGGTAGCCCCTTCCAACTGTTCTGTCATGCTCTGTGAAGAAAAGCCATCCTGATAGATCTGTGCGATGCGGTCGTGGACAAAGGTGAAGTCGCGCATCACCACCACCGTGTTGGGAGCAAGGAAACTGAGGAAGGGCTGTTTCACCGTCTCCATGGCAGAGAGTTCGGGAACTACCTCCACGTTCTCACGCCTGTCTTTGGAGAGCTGGTCTTCTATGCTGAAGGTGCGTATGGTGTCTATCTCGTCACCAAAGAAGTCGAGACGAAAGGGAAACTCGCAACTGTAGGAATAGACATCGAGGATACTGCCTCGCACGGCAAACTGTCCTGGCTCGTAGACATAGTCTGTCTCCTGGAATCCGTACTCACGCAAGGTATGCACCGTGTCTACCAACGACACCTGTTGTCCCACGGCAAGTTTCAGGATGCGCTCGTCGAGGTTCTTCTTGGAGACAACAAGTTCTGCCAAAGCATCGGGATAAGTGACGATATACATGGAACCGGTAACGGAGAGGCGTGCCAACACCTCCGTGCGCAAGATTTCGTTGGCGGCATCTTTCTGCCCGTACTTCACCGCCCTCCTGTAGGAAGAGGGAAAGAAGAAGACACTCTCCTGCCCCATCACCTGCGTCAGGTCATGGTAGAAGTAGCCTGCCTCGTCGGCATCGTTGAGAACAAAGAGAAGGGGATGCTCCATGCGCCCGTAGAGGGCTGAAAAGAACAAGGGAGCCGCAGAGCAGAGCATTCCACGCAACAAGATGTTTTTCTGCGAGGGGTCTGCCAATAGTTTCAAGAGGGCACCTGTCTGCGGTGCCTTTCTGTAAATATCTTGTAAATCCTGTATCGTCATTCCTATAAACCCACCTAATGTATCACTTCTTCACGGGATACTTCTTGAACCATCCGTCGAGACGAAGGCGCATCACACCCAAGAATGCCTCGCCGAAGATACCGCCGCTCATCTTGCTGGTTCCCTCACGGCGGTTGATAAAGATGACAGGTACTTCCTTGATGCGGAAGCCTATCTTGTGGGCGGTGAACTTCATCTCTATCTGGAAGGCATAGCCCTTGAAGCGGATGGCATCAAGGTCGATGGTCTCCAACACCTGCCTACGGTAGCACACGAATCCAGCCGTGGTGTCGTTGACCTTGAAACCAGTTACCAGGCGCACATACTTGGAGGCGAAATAGCTCATGAGCACACGTCCGATGGGCCAGTTGACGACATTGACACCTGACACATAGCGTGAACCGACAGCCACATCGTAGCCCTCATCGTGGGTGGCGGCATAGAGACGCGGCAGGTCGTTGGGGTCGTGACTGAAGTCGGCATCCATCTCGAAGATGTAGTCATAACCTTGCTGCAGCGCCCACTTGAAGCCCATGATATAGGCTGTGCCGAGTCCTAACTTCCCAGTACGCTCCAAGATGTGGAGGCGCGACACAAACTCCACTGCCATAAGCCGCTTCACGATAGAGGCGGTGCCGTCGGGACTGCCGTCATCTATCACGAGGATATCAAACTCCTTCTGCAATCCGAAGACGGCTCGAATAATTTTCTCTATATTCTCCTTTTCGTTGTAGGTGGGAATGATTACAATACTGTCGCTCATAGTGTTCTTGTAGTTTCGACGGCGGCTCCATTCATACGACGGAAGTCACGCGTATGTGAATATTTTTAAGGTGGCATTTGTCGGAACCACCCTTTAACTTTTTGCAAAGGTAATATATTTTCCGTGGAAAAGTGTTACTTGATACAAATAATATGCAATTGCATGTCCATTATTTCATTACTTTTGCATAAAATCACAACTTATAGCACTTGTTTCTCACTGATCGGGATTTTCCACAAATCCCTGGAACTCGGGGTCGAGACCTGCCATGATGGCATCGTAGCTCTTCGTCATCTGGTTCTTGATATTGTCGGGGCCTTTGCCTATCGGGTCTATGGGTTTGTGGATGGTCAGACGCAGTGGATGCCAGAATATCCAGTAGATATCCTTCATGCGTGGCTTGACCTGGAAACTGCCGTTGATGGTGAGCGGACAGACAGGCAACTGCAACTCATCGGCAAGCATGAAGGCTCCGCGGCGGAAGACGCCCATGTGACCGGTGAATGTGCGCGCTCCCTCGGGGAACACCACCAATGACATGCCTTCTCGCAGCACCTCGCGGGCACGGGCATAAGAGGCGCGTATCTTGGAGGGGCCACTCTTGTCGACAAAGATGTGGTGGGCATACTCGCAGGCAATGCCTACAAGGGGCACCTTGCGGAGTCCCTTCTTCATCATCCACTTGAAGTTGCGCCCCAAGAAACCATAGATAAGAAAGATGTCAAAGGCTCCCTGATGGTTGGCAACGAAGACATAGCTCTGTCCGGGCTGCAGATTTTCACGCCCCTCTACCTTCACGGGAAGAAGGAGAATGCGCACCCACAGTTGGGACCACAGTTTGCCGGGATAATATCCCCAGAAATGACCATTGCCAAGCATACAGCCCAAGACAGTAAAAAGACTCGTGAACACACTCGCCACCAAGAGGATGGGGAGGCACACCAACAACTGATATATTCTATATAGGTATTTCATAATTTATGGAGTGAAGGAGTTAAAACATCAGTTCTTTTTTGGGAAGTTAAAGAAGTTAAGGGAAGTTAGAGGGAAGTTAAGAGACAACAGCCTTTGTGGCGTTAGCCCTCTTTTTACTTTTTTACCTTTTTACTTTTTTACCTTTAAACTGCTTTTTTACCTTTTTACCTTTAAAATAAATTCTACCACTTCTGCCGTGGCTCCTATGCGCAGGGGAACTACACCGCCAAGGCCACGCGTGGTATACAACTGGCAACCCTCCCGCTCGTAGAGGCCGTAGTCATAAGGGGTAAAGATGGTGGGGCGAAGTCCTAAGACTGACACTTGACCGCCATGCGTATGACCGCTCAACGTAAACTGAGGTGCCACGAGGGTGGTGTCCGCCGAGCCATAGACCTCATTGATACGCGAGGACACCATGTCCTCCCACATCTTGGGAATATGCTGGAGCATCAACACGAAGTTGCCGGGACGAATGCCGTAGAGTGTCTTGGCGACTCGTGCATATTCGGGTTTGTCGAAATTCTCTGTCCCTGCCACATAGATGGAGTCGCCGTTGCGATGGACAACTGCCCGTTCGTTGCACAGCAAATGCCAGCCTAAGCTACGCTCCAACCTGCGAACCTCTGCTTCCTGACGGGCACATGTCAGACTGTCTGCCTTGATGTATCCGCTGTAGTCGTGATTGCCAAGGATGCTATAGACGCCATCCTTGGCACGAAGACTGGAGAGGAGACGGCAGTAAGGGTATATCTCCGAGGGACGCGCATTCTGCAGGTCGCCCGTAAAACAGATCATATCGGGGTGCAGGGCATTGATACTGTCGATGTCACGCTGTGGAAGGTCGGCACGCCAGCCGTAGAAAGAACCGAGGTGTATGTCACTGAACTGCACGAGGCGGTAGCCGTCGAACGCCTCAGGAAGGTCGGGCAAATAAACGGTGATGTGCTTGACCTCCAAACGGCGGAAGCCGATGGTGAATCCATAGATGAATACGACGAAGGCAATGACGGCAAGCACGATGCCTACCCACCGACTGTGTCTAAGTTTGATATGAGACACCCGTTCGATGCCGCAAGGCAAGGCAACACAGACGAAATAGACAAACTGGGGCACGGCGCACAATGCCATCAACACAAACCACACGTCGACGAGCAATGGATTGGCAGGTACAAAACCGGGCAGGAGGGAAAGGTAGGCACTGTAGCCAACGACAAGGCATGCCGGCAACCAGTGGAGCACACGCCTTCGCTTCCCGGCATGGCGCAACTCCCGACGGTCTATCCAGAGATAAGGGAGGATGGTACCTATGACTATGAATAAGAATATACGTGCTATCATCGATCTATAACTATTGACTGTTCTGAAACTGTTTTCTTTATAAGAAACTAATATCCTGATATTTTAGAGACTCACATTCTGTCATTTTCTCAGTAAACTTGACTGGAGGTATCGTCTCATCAAGGGAAGGGGGACACCGCGCCGCCGTGCATAGTCGGCAAGTTGCTCACCATCTATCTTCCCGAGGTTGAAATAACGAGACTGCGGATGGGCAAACATAAAACCAGAGACACTGGAATGGGGCGTCATCATACCGCTCTGTGTCAGACGGATGCCTATCTGCGACATTCCGAGCAATGGCTCTATCAAGAAATTGACGCTGATATCGGGCAAGGAGGGATAACCCACAGCAGGACGTATGCCCTGATAGTCGCCATGAAAGAGCTGTTCTATGGTGAGCCGTTCGTCGGGAGAATATCCCCACCAAGTACGACGTACATACTCATGCGCCTTCTCTATGGTCGCCTCCACCAACCTGTCGCACAAGGTCTGCGCCAACATACTCATATAGGCATCCGAGCGGAAGAGTCCTTGCGGTGCGGCATCGACGGAAGCACAGAAGAGGGCTACCTCGTCACGTTCGCCAAGCCGAAGGGGTTTGACGTAGTCGGCAAGGCACAGGTTGGGGTCTCCCTCCGCGGTTGGATGCTGTTGCCGCAACATGGGGATGCGAACCATTCGTTCTTTGTTGGCTTCGTCAGGAAAGAAAAGAAGGAGGTCATCCATGTCAGCATTGGCATCATAGAGTGAAACGATGGCGTGGGTATGATACTTTCCCTGCCAGTCGCGCAACAAGTCGAGAGCCTCGCCCTTGAGACGCAACTTCTCGTCTGCCGACTTGCCAGTAAGTCCCCAGGCATGATAGAGGAACAGCCAGTTGACATAGGGTTCCACATCTGATATTTCGTATGTTATTACTGTTCTTCTCATCCTTCATACTTCAGGGCGGTTCTATCAATTACCACCGTAAAACGCCAAAAAGTTCGAGTATCTTATCACCCTCATCTCTATCTGAAGAGAATCGGTTCACCATGCGAGGTCTCGTCAAAAACTCCCTTGTCATAGACGATGTGTCCATTGCAAACGGTCTGCTCCACTCGCCACTGGAAGGTATGACCTTCCAAAGGACTCCAGCCACACTTGCTCTGTATGCACTCCTTTGTTACCGTCCACGGACTGTTCGGTCTGACGACAACGATGTCTGCCTTGTATCCAGGACGAAGGAAACCACGGTCTCTCACACCGAAGAGCAGGGCGGGGTTATGCGCCATCAGCTCCACCAAGCGTTCGACGGAAAGGACGCCCTCGTCTACCAGTTGCAGCATGGCGACGAGAGAGAACTGCACCATGGGCATTCCAGAGGCAGCACGGGCTGCCCCACCCTCCTTGTCCTTCAACTCATGAGGAGCATGGTCGGTGCCCACCGTCATGATGCGTCCGTCGCTGAGTGCCTTCCGCAGTGCTTCTCTGTCGGCTACGGTCTTGACAGCAGGGTTGCACTTGATGCGTGTTCCCAAACGTTCGTAATCGGCATCGGTGAAAAGGAGATGAGCGATAACAGCTTCTGCCGTCACATTTCCTCCCGGACGGAAGAGTTCAAGCTCCCGGGCGGTCGTGACATGGGCGATGTGGAGACGGGTACCATACTCGTCGGCAAGAGATGCTGCCAGACGACTGCTCTCATAGCATGCCTCCTCACTGCGGATGGCAGGATGTTGTCGCACATCGGGGTCTTCGCCATAGAGCTGTTTGCAATGTGCCATGTTGGCGTTGATTATGTCCGTGTCTTCACAATGTGCCATCAAAGGCAGGTCGAGTTGCCGAGCCGTGGAGAACACCTGACGCAACGACTCCTGGTGGTCGACAAGCATGTTACCCGTACTGGACCCCATAAAGAGTTTGATGCCCGGTATGCGGTGACGGTCTAACGCACCAAAGGTGTCGGCGTTGTCGTTGGTCGCTCCATAGAAGAAACTGTAGTTCACATGACTATTGGTGGCAGCGATGGCAAACTTGTCTTCCAATGCCTCCAAGGTAGTGGTCTGCGGCACCGTGTTGGGCATATCGAAATACGAGGTGACACCACCATAGGCAGCAGCACGACTCTCGCTCTCCATGTCTGCCTTGCGTGTGAGTCCAGGCTCACGGAAGTGGACATGGTCATCAATGACACCAGGCAAAACAAGACACCCCTTGGCATCGATAGTCTTATCATAACTGCCAGGGGGTGCCGTCTCTACCTTATTATATATATGTGCTATTCTGTCTCCATCAACAACGAGGTGACCTTCAAAGGATTTACCCTCGTTGACAATGGTTCCGTTCTTAATCAGTACTGTTGACATGGGTATTCTTTTTATGAACTAAAAAAAGATAACCAACTACACGACAGTCTACTTATCCTGAGGTGCAGGGATAGTGGGCGTTGCCAATTCGTTGGGGGTAGGCGCAGGGGCGGCGTCATTCATCGGAGCATGGGCTGCATCAGGAGCAGCTGGTGCACCCGTCTGCGGGTCGCGCGTACCATTCATAATTTCTTGATTCTCCTGTGCCTTGCGGTAATAGTCCTTGACATAGGAGTCGTTCTTGAAGTTATCTGTAGCCTTGCTCATGATGTCCTCTATCCAAGGGGTGAGCATGGGATATTGATTGCCCATGGTGACAAGGAAGAAGACACCCGGACCGAGCGCATTGTCGAAATTGTCGGTAACAAAACCTGTCACCAACTTGTCTTCCTGGTCTGCGAGTTTCTCTGCCTCGGCATTGAGCTTGCGTGTCACCGCCTCCATGTCCTTTCCGTCCATAATAGCCTGGTCGTGCTTGTGTACAAGTTCACGTTGCTGGTTTTGCAACTGCTGGTATTTCTTGAAGAAACTGAAGAGCTTCTCGTTGAGGGGTGTACCGCTTACTGTCTGCTGGGCATCGTCGAGCTTGACCGAAATGTTTCCCTTCTCAAGTACAAGGGGCAAAACGGCTTCGTCGTCCATAAAGATATTTGCCATACGCACCGAATCGAGCGTTCCACTGAAATGGAACTGTCCATGTACCACATCGCAAGAGTCTATGTTCTTAAACTCAGACCCGGACAGTATCTTGAGATAGAGCATTCTTCCGTCAAGAGTACTTACATTTGATGTGCCGGCGATATCGTAGCTGCCGGCACAGGATGTTAAGGCTAAAATAGTGGCAAATGCGTAAAGTATTTTATTCATAAGCGATTCGATCAGTATTTGGTCTAACAAAGGTACTATGTTCCTCTGAGGTGCAAAAATAATTTTATGCTATTTAATTGATTAGGCCGTGTATTTAGGTTTTATTTACATTCTCTTCATGAAGATTTGCCGCTCTCTTCACTATCGTCGTCATTCTTTGTCTGCCGTCTCTTTTTTCAATTCTGACGACATTCTGTGGGTGGAATAAAGTTCAAGAAGGGCGGCTATCAATAGCAAGACGACCCACTTGTTATAAAAATAAGTAATGTAGGTCTCGTAGTTGGCAAACCAATGGCGGAAGAACGCATAGACGGTGTCTACCATGGATATGCCCGAGAGGACGAAGAAGAGGTCGGCGACATACTGGATGCGCTTGAGCCTGTGTATGACAGTAGACTTCCCGTCGTACACCTGCATCGCCTGCATCACACTGAACATCACGCTTCCCAAGAGGAAGATCCATGACGTATAGAGGAGCATACGTGGATAGATAAAACCGAAAGCAAAACAGCCTGCGCCGACTACCATCAGGAAACCGCCGGCTGCGAAAAGGATTGTCTGTAGTTTATTCTGTTGTCTCATTGTCTTGTTGGTCCTTGTTTGAAGTGGGGAGGTCGGTGCTCAGCACAAAGACATCCTCGTCGTCTGCCTTCATGAAGTACTGCTCACGGGCTATTCGCTCGTAAGCGCGCTCGCCATGACCCATCTGGTCGAGCAGTATGGAGTCTGCCTGTATACGTGCCTCATATTTGTTGATTTCCGTACGTAGGGCGTGTATCTGGACCTGGTTGCGCACGTGCTGCATGATACTGTTCTCGCCGACTACGACAACAGACAGTACGCCAATCACAATCACTATAAGATACTTATAGTGAGATAGATAGTTCCATACAACGCCCAATCGTTTACTCATTATTTTTCCGTTTTGCTTGCAAAGATAACATTTTTTTGTTACTTCACAATAGTTTCTTGTCTATATTTGAAAACTTTTTCATGTTATTGACGCTTATCTCGGATTTTTTTCCTAAATTTGCAAATCATTCCGTGAATCGGCAAAAGGGCAAGCGGCATTTCCTGACATTCCGCTCCATCCGCCGAAAGACGACCGTCAACAGCAAGACAAAAGAAAAACAAAATAGAAACATTTTCAAGACTAAAAATGGAAGAATACATCGTTTCTGCAAGAAAATACAGGCCGATGACCTTCGACTCTGTAGTGGGACAGATCGCTCTGACCACAACACTCAAGAACGCCGTGAAGAACGGGAAACTGGCTCACGCCTACCTGTTCTGCGGACCGAGGGGTGTGGGAAAGACCACCTGTGCCCGCATCTTTGCCAAGGCCATCAACTGCGAACACCCCAACCAGGACGGAGAGGCGTGCAACGAATGTGAGAGTTGCAAGGCGTTCAATGACAACCGCTCCTACAACATCTTCGAACTGGATGCTGCCAGCAACAACAGCGTGGAGAATATCAAGCAGCTCATGGAGCAGACCCGCATACCGCCGCAGGTAGGCAAGTACAAAGTATTCATCATCGACGAGGTTCACATGCTCAGTTCGCAGGCTTTCAACGCCTTCTTGAAGACACTGGAGGAACCGCCTTCACACGTCATCTTCATCCTTGCCACAACAGAGAAGCACAAGATTCTACCTACCATCTTGAGCCGCTGTCAGATATATGATTTTGAGCGCATGAGCGTGCCCAACACCATCGCCCATCTGAAGATGGTGGCAGAGAAAGAAGGCATCAAATACGAGGAACAGGCTCTCGCCGTCATCGCTGAAAAAGCCGACGGCGGTATGCGCGACGCCCTGTCTATCTTCGACCAGGTGGCAAGTTTCTGCCAGGGCGACATCACTTACGCAAAGGTGATAGAAGACCTAAACGTGCTGGACAGCGACAACTACTTCAAACTGATAGACCTTGCCTTGGAGAACAAGGTGATGGAGATGATGCTACTGCTGAACGGCATCTTGGCAAAGGGATTCGACGGCGGCAACATGATACAGGGACTGGCTCAGCACATACGCAACGTGATGATGGCGAAAGATACGCAGACGCTGTCACTCATAGAGACAAGCGACAACCAGAGGGCAAAATATGCCGAACAGGCAAAGAAAGCCCCCACCTCCTTTCTTTATAACGCCCTGAAACTGACCAACACATGTGACGTGCAGTACAGACAGAGTTCCAACAAACGGCTTCTCGTAGAACTGACACTGATAGAGATAGGACAGATCACTCAACCCGAAGACAAAGACGTGCCGGGGGCGGGGCGTACGCCCCATAGATTAAAATCCCTGTTTCAGAAACTCATGACCCAGCCTAAGCCTGCCGCTCAGGGTGCAGGTGCCGGGTCTCAGACTGTAGGCAGCATCGTGTCCAAGCCTACGGGTCAGACTGTCTCCATACTCCAGGGGGACAGCAAGGTATCTCCCCAAAAGGAAACGACGAAAGTACCTACCAGAAAAGCGTCGATGGCAAACATCCAGTTGGGTAAAATAGGAATGACCTTCAGCAACCTGAAGAAGTCGGAGGAAGCCATGCGCCAAAGACAGAATCCTACTGCCGACGTCCAAGCTATAGGTACTGCAAACAACGACACGCACAACGACCTGTTTGACGAGGATGCGCTGCAACACCAGTGGACGGGCATGTGCATACGTATGCAACAAGCCAACAAAAACTTCCTCGGACTGTCACAGCGCATGATGGCTATCAGACCGCAGCTTTTGGAATGGCCGAACATCGAGGTGGTAGCTGACAACCAACTGCTTCTCGACAACATGTTGGCTATCAAGAACAGAATCCGCAACACGTTGGTTCTGGCGCTAAACAACTCGGCCATCAACATCAACTACCGCCTTGCCGAGCGACAGGAAATCAGGAAGGTGCTCAACAAGCAAGAACTCCTGCAGAACATGCGCAAAGAGAATGCAGCTCTCGACAAACTCTGCACAAAGCTCAAACTTGTCATGGCATAAAAAAGGTTCCATAAAACAGTGTCTCTCAAACAACTGTCTTATGGAACCTATTTCTATTTTGTTACCGCTACAAAAATCATTGACTTCCTCAAAATCAGATAAGCGGCATTCCGGCTTCCTTGCACTCGCGGCGCATTTCTTCAGGCCAGATGCTTGCCTGTATCTCACCGATATGAGCCTTGTGGAGCAACACCATGCAGAGGCGGCTCTGTCCTATTCCACCACCGATGCTGAGAGGCAGTTTTCCTTCAAGCAACTGCTTGTGGAAATAGAGTTGTTCACGCTCTTCCTGACCCTCCAAAGCGAGTTGGCGAAGGAGAGCAGCCTTGTCTACGCGGATACCCATAGAACTGAGTTCGAAGCTGCGCTCTAAGACAGGATACCATATCAAGATATCACCGTTCAGACCAGGCTTGCCATTCTCTGCTACGGTGCTCCAGTCATCGTAATCGGCGGCACGACCGTCATGCTTCTCTCCGTCACTCAGACGACAACCTATACCCTCTACAAAGACAGCGCCGTACTTACGGCACACGGCATCCTCGCGCTCCTTAGGTGTCATATTAGGATATTCGTCAAGCAAGTCCTGTGCATGAACAAAGTGAATCTCCTTTGGCAAGAACGGTGTGAGCTGAGGATAATGCTCGCAAGTAAGGTATTCCGAACGCAATATGGCTGCATAGATGCGACGCACCACATCATGGAGGAAATCAAGATTGCGGTCTTTCTGCTCAATGACAGCTTCCCAGTCCCACTGGTCTACATAAAGAGAATGGAGGTTGTCCAACTCCTCATCGGCACGGATGGCGTTCATGTCTGTATAGACACCATAGCCTGGTTCGATATTGTATTCGGCAAGGGTAAGTCTCTTCCACTTGGCAAGTGAATGAACTACCTCAGCACGTGCCTCCCCGAGATCCTTGATGGGGAAGGTAACGGGACGCTCCACTCCGTTAAGGTCGTCATTAATGCCCAAGCCCTTCAATACAAAGAGAGGAGCTGTTACGCGGCGCAACCGCAACTCGGTAGCCAAGTTCTGCTGGAAAAATTCTTTTATCAGTTTGATACCCATCTCGGTCTGGCGCATGTCCAAAAGCGCCTTGTAGCCTTCAGGCTTAATCAGTTTGCTCATTTCTTTTCGTGTTGTTTTTAGTTTTCTATCATGCTCCCATCTATGGAGAGCAAAACTCGTTTTCGATGCAAAGTTACAAAATTATTATCAATATGCAAGCATTATTTGATATATTTTTAATAAATTGACAGATAAAACGTATTTTTACTTTCTTTTTATACAAAACAAAAGATTCTTTTGATATCAAACTCCCTCTACTTTCCCTGAAAAGGAAACACATCCCATCAGCAACAAGAAGAAAAAAGAGTAACCAAAATTTGGTTATTCGGAACTAAATGAGTATTTTTGCAGTCGCTTATTGGTTAGGACGGTCGATAAGCTATGCCATTCCGCCCTATATATAATAGGTGTAATTACATCTGGCTTCGTAGCTTAGCTGAATAGAGCGTCAGATTCCGGTTCTGAAGGTCCTGGGTTTGAATCCCAGCGAAGTCACTTTTGTTCTCATACGCACATCTTCCAAGACATGAGATTTTATGCCAAAAATTTTGCAGCATAAAAACTTATCATTAATTTTGCAATCAGGAACATAAAGAAGAAACTATATACCTATTATAATATATGGACTTAGTAGAACGTTTTATCAACTACACGAAATTCGACACACAGTCGAGCGAAGACTCGGACAGTGTGCCAAGTACGGCGAAGCAACTTGATTTCGCCAAGTATCTGAAGAAAGAACTGGAAGAGGAAGGCCTCAGCGATGTCGAGATGGACGACATGGGGTATATCTATGCCACCTTGAAAGGCAACACACGCAAGGACACTCCCACCATTGGTTTCATATCACACATGGACACCAGTCCTGACGCCAGCGGCAAGGGAGTGAAAGCATGCGTCATCAAGAACTATGACGGCGGAGACATAGAATTGAGCCCGGGTATTACCACAGACGTGGCAACCTTCCCCGAGCTGAAAGCACACAAGGGAGAAGACCTTATCGTGACAGACGGCACTACCCTTCTCGGCGCCGACGACAAGGCTGGCATAGCAGAAATCGTACAGGCAATGTGCTATCTGCGCGACCATGACGAGATTAAGCACGGAGACATACGTGTAGGCTTCAATCCCGATGAAGAGATAGGAATGGGAGCACACCACTTCGACGTAGAGAAATTCGGTTGTGACTGGGCTTACACCATGGACGGCGGAGACTTGGGCGAACTGGAGTTTGAGAACTTCAATGCTGCCGGGGCTAAGATACGCATCAAGGGAGTAAGTGTGCACACGGGCTACGCCAAGGGAAAGATGGTGAATGCCAGCCGTCTTGCCGTTGAGTTCCAGAACATGATACCTGAAGACGAACTGCCAGAGACGACAGAGGGCTACCAAGGTTTTTACCATCTGTTAGGCATAGAAAGCCGCTGCGAAGAAGCCACTCTCAGTTATATCATCCGTGACCACGACCGCGAGAAATTCGAAGACCGCAAGGCTTTCATGGTACAGCTCGCCGACAAACTCAACGAGAAATACGGCAAGGGAACATGCGAGGCAGAGATACACGACCAGTATTACAACATGAAGGAGAAGATAGATCCCAACATGCACGTGATAGATATCGTACTCAAAGCCATGCAGGAGAGTGGCGTTCCACCTCGTGTCGTTCCTATCAGAGGCGGTACGGACGGAGCACAACTCAGTTTCAGAGGACTCCCCTGTCCCAACATCTTTGCAGGAGGCGTCAACTTCCACGGACCGCACGAGTTTGTTAGCATACAGGTTATGGAAAAGGCGGTCGAAACCATTGTAAAGATAGCCGAACTGACAGCACAATACAACGACTGATAAAAACAAGACATAGCTTATGGCAGACATCCCCGTCATGGTGAAAGACCTGGCACTCATTCTGATGGTGGCAGGCATCGTAACGATTATCTTCAAGAGACTCAAGCAACCACTCGTGTTGGGCTACATCGTGGCTGGCTTCCTTGTCTCGCCGCACATGCCCTACACCATGTCGGTAATGGACGAGACTGAGATTGAGTCGTGGGCAGACATCGGCGTCATCTTCACGCTGTTCTCCTTAGGCCTCGACTTCTCGTTCAAAAAGATAGTCAAGATGGGGGCTTCGCCCATCATCTCGTGCGTGGCGATAGTCTTCTGCATGATGATGTTGGGCGTGAGCGTAGGCCATGCCTTCGGATGGGAGAGGATGGACTGCATCTTTCTCGGAGGTATGCTTGCCATGAGTTCCACGACCATCATCTACAAAGCATTTGACGACATGGGACTCAGGCAACAGAAGTTTGCCGGCACCGTGATGAGTGTGCTCATTCTCGAAGATATCCTTGCCATCGTGCTCATGGTGATGCTGTCGGCGATAGCAAGCGGAAGCAACCCCAACGGCGAGCAGATGCTTGGGTCTGTAGTAAAGATAGCCTTCTTCCTTGTACTGTGGTTTATCGTGGGCATCTTTGCCATCCCCGTGTTCCTCAGGCGCACGCGAAAACTGATGGGCGGAGAGACGCTGCTCATCGTTGCCCTCGGTCTGTGCTGCGGTATGGCAGTACTATCCACTACAGTGGGATTCTCCAGTGCTTTTGGTGCCTTTGTGATGGGAAGCATACTGGCAGAGACCATCGAAGCAGAAAAGATTATACGTCTTGTAGAGCCCGTCAAGAACCTCTTCGGAGCCATCTTCTTCGTATCGGTGGGCATGCTTGTTGACCCACAGATATTGATGCAGTATGCAGGGCCTATCGTTGCCCTTGTGTTTGCCATCCTCTTAGGACAGGCTGTCTTCGGCACCTTCGGCTTCATGCTTGGAGGAGAGTCACTGAAGTCGGCCATGCGATGCGGTTTCTCCATGGCACAGATTGGTGAGTTTTCATTCATCATCGCATCTTTAGGACTCTCGCTCGGTGTGATAAGCGACTTCCTCTACCCCGTGGTCGTTGCCGTGTCGGTCATCACCACATTTCTGACACCATACATGATTAGACTGGCAGAACCATCCTATCATGTCATGGAAAAGCACCTGCCCGACCGACTGACGAGCGTACTCAACCATCTGGCAATGAGCCATCCCACTACAACACAGCAGAGCAAATGGAAGTCACTCATCAGACAAATGGTGGTCAACACCATAGCCTACTCCATCCTCTCGGCTGCCGTCATTGCCCTCATGTTCACCTTCGTATTGCCGTTGATTAGAAATCTCGTACCAGGCTGGCAGACCAAATGGTACGCCAATGCAATAACAGGCGTGGCAACCGTCCTGCTCATCAGCCCGTTCCTCAGAGCCATCGTCATGAAGAAGAACCATAGCAACGAGTGGAAAAGACTATGGGTGGAGAGCAGCATCAACCGCATCCCCTTGTTATCCACCATCGTCGTGAGATTTGTCATCGCATTGGCTTTCATCTTCTATATCTGCAATTACCTCACACGCTTCACCAATGCGCTCATCATCATCATTGCCGTGGCTGTGGTGCTACTCACCATCGCCTCCAGATGGACCAAGAAGAGAAGCATCACCATGGAGCGTCTGTTCATCCGCAACCTGCGCTCCCGTGACATCGAAGCTCAGATAAAGGGAACCAAGAAACCGCTCTACGAAGGACACCTCCTGGACCGCGACATACACATCGCCCAGGTGGAAGTACCTACCGACTCGGCGTGGGCAGGTAAGACATTAGGCGAACTGCACCTCAGACAATTATATGGTGTTGACTTGAGCAGTATCCTGCGAGGAGCACAACGCATCAACATCCCCAATGGTGGAACAGTGATATTCCCTGGAGACAAACTGCAGATTATCGGAAATGACGAACAGGTAAAGAAATTCAATGCAGCCTTACAGCAACAGATTATACCTGAAGACCCCGATATAGAAAGCAGGGAGATGAAACTGAGTCAGTTGGTGATAACAGGAAAAGGAGTTTTCTGCGGCAAAACACTCATCGAGAGTGGCATACGCAACAAGTACAACTGCATGGTGGTTGGTATCGAGGAGGGACATGAAAGTCTAAGCAAAGTGTCTCCCCAATACGTCTTTGCCAAGGGAGACATCATCTGGCTGGTGGGCGAAGATGCCGACCTGAAGAAAATCATGGAACTGAACTAAAACAGCAACATACACCATATACTAACGAAGCGCTTCCTTGAACCGTAAGGAAGCACTTCGTTGGTTAATTGATCAACCGTCTTCTATATACCATCAATAAACACGCTGTCCAAAGATGGCTGTGCCGACACGCACCAGGGTAGCGCCGTGTTTTACGGCTATAGGGTAATCGTGGCTCATACCCCAACTACGTTCACAGAAAGAAGGAGAGTCAGCAAAATACTTCGCTTTCACTTCGTCAAAGAACTGGGCTGCCGTATCAAACTCACAAGCTATCTGGACATCATCGTCTGTATGCGATGCCATCATCATCAGTCCGCAAATCTGCACATGCTCCATGCTTCTCCACTCACCGGCATCGAGCAAAGAGCGGCATTCATCCAAAGACAACCCATACTTAGTCTCTTCCTCTGCTATATGCAATTCAAGAAGCACCTTGATGACACGGTTGTTTTTGGCTGCCTGTTTCTCAATCTCCTTCAGAAGTTTCAAACTGTCCACAGCTTCCACCACAGCAATGTAAGGAGCGATGTACTTCACCTTGTTGGTCTGCAAATGACCTATAAAATGCCACTCGATGTCCTTGGGCAAGGACTCCACCTTACGGGAGAGTTCTTGCTCATGGCTCTCGCCAAAGACACGCTGACCAGCGGCATAGGCTGCCTCTATACATTCCGCAGGATGATACTTACTGACAGCTACCAAACGCACACCTGCGGGTAGCTGCGAGCGTACCTCATTCAGGTTTTGTGCTATATCAACCATTGTTCTCTTCTTTGGATGGTTCATCTTGTTGTTCGTACTCAGGCACATCGTCCCTCTCCTCCTTGTGTGACGGAGAATGATGTTCGAAGACATCCATCAGAGGAGTATCCGACAAGCCCACGATCTCCCAGTCCTGCATGGTGCTACCAAGCATTTCCTCCATATATCGCAAGGCACGCTGAAGGCTCTTTGCCTGAACAAGATAGTTGACGTTGTTGCGTTTCTCCTTGCCAGACTTCTCATCGATAGCAATGAGCGACACCTTTGCCTTGAACCACTTGTCATCATCATCGCCATCACTGAAACAAATTTCCAAATAATTCGCCTTTGCTATACCACTGACATGGAACTCACCACTCACGTAAACCGACATTTCGTCTATAATGGCACTTTCCGCCTCTGTAAAACTAAGAGCGTCCACCAAATAACTCTCGGTGACGATTTTCTCAGAGCCATCCTCCATCGTCTTCTGATATCTTACCTTGGTAGTAAACCATGTTCCTGTTCTTGATCTCATAATTTCTTTATTTTAGTTTGTATTAAATTCATATGAATCATCTCCCGTCTCTCTCATTTCGATGTGCAAAGTTATAAAAAAGAAAGAACAAGAGCAACAGAACATTTAGGTTTTTTGGCAAAAAAGAAAAAATCTACTGATTACATTCATGAATGTCAGTTAAAATTCTTACCTTTGCAGACGAATGTAACAACATGGCGGAGAACGCCTCTTGGAAAACAAGGCGACGCCCTCCGCAAAGGACACAAGAATAAGAAAGAAAGCAAGATGCCAGAAATATCTGTACGCGGATTGGAGATGCCAGAATCGCCTATACGCAAATTGGCTCCCCTCGCCGCACAAGCCAAGAAGCGCGGTGTGAAAGTATACCACCTGAACATAGGCCAGCCAGACCTCCCCACCCCACAATGCGGTCTGGATGCGCTGAAGCACATTGACCGCACCATTTTGGAGTACTCCCCAAGCCAGGGTTACCTGAGCTACAGGGAGAAACTTGTAGACTACTACAAAAAATTCAACATCAACGTTACCGCAGACGACATCATCATCACGTCGGGCGGTTCAGAAGCCGTGCTATTCTCATTCATGAGTTGCCTCAACCCGGGCGACGAAATCATCGTGCCAGAACCAGCCTATGCCAACTACATGGCATTTGCTATCTCGGCAGGTGCAAAGATACGGACTATCGCTACAACGATAGAGGAAGGATTCTCTTTGCCCAAGGTGGAAAAGTTTGAGGAACTCATCAACGAGCGTACACGTGCCATCATGATCTGCAACCCCAACAACCCTACTGGATACCTATATACCAGACGGGAGATGAATCAGATACGCGACCTCGTGAAGAAGTACGACCTCTACCTTTTCTCCGACGAGGTGTACCGTGAGTACATCTATACGGGTAGCCCATACATCAGTGCCATGCATCTTGAGGGCATAGAACAGAACACAGTCCTCATTGACTCGGTATCGAAGAGATACAGCGAATGCGGCATCCGCATAGGGGCACTCATCACCAAGAACGCAGAGATACGCAAGGCAGTGATGAAGTTCTGCCAGGCAAGGCTCTCGCCACCCCTCATCGGACAGATTGTGGCCGAGGCTTCGCTCGATGCACCAGAAGAATACTATCGTGACGTATACGATGAGTATGTGGAAAGGCGCAAGTGCCTCATAGACGGACTGAACCGCATTCCTGGCGTCTACACCCCCATTCCTATGGGAGCGTTCTACACTGTGGCAAAATTGCCCATCGACGACTCTGACAAGTTTTGCCGCTGGTGCCTTGAAGAGTTCCAGTACGAAGGGGAAACCGTCATGATGGCTCCGGCCTCTGGTTTCTACACGACCCCTGGAGCAGGGCGCAACCAGGTGCGCATGGCATACGTGCTGAAGAAAGACGACCTAAACCGTGCTCTCACCGTCTTGGGCAAGGCTCTCGAAGCCTATCCTGGAAGAGTGGAAGAAGAAGGTCTCTGACACCTTCATGTACCCAAAAGCAAAACGTCATGTACAAAAACAGGAATGGCATAAGTCTTACTTCTTTTTCATAAAAGACGCAAGTGCTTGACATTCCTGAGAAAAAAGAAGATGAACTTTCCCTTTTTCATAGCCAAAAGACTTTACAAGGATCAAGGAGACAAAAGAAAAGTATCCCGTCCTGCCATCCACATTGCCACAGCAGGTGTGGCAATAGGGCTTGCCGTGATGGTCATTTCCGTATGTGTAGTGCTCGGCTTCAAGCACTCTATAAGAGACAAAGTGGTTGGTTTCGGAAGTCACATTCAAGTTGCCGACTTCTTGACGCTCCACCAGGCAGAACAGTACCCTGTTGTGATGGACGACTCAATGACAAACGTGCTGAAGGGCATCCCTGGCGTGAAACACGTACAACGCTTTGCTATGAAAGAGGGTATCCTCAAGACAGATTCCGACTTCTTGGGAGTTGCCTTTAAGGGAGTAGGCAGCGACTTCGACTCAACCTTTATCCACCAGAACATGGTAGAGGGAAGCATACCCCACTTTTCCGACTCCACAGCTGGCAACAGCATACTTGTGTCAAAGCTCATGGCTGACAAACTGAGGCTTAAGACTGGTCAACGCATTTTTGCCTACTTCATAGACCAGGACGGGGTAAGGACCAGACGCTTCACGGTGGCTGGTATCTACCAAACCAATTTGAAAAAATATGACGAGACCATCGTCTTTACAGACATCCATACCATTGTTAAACTGAACGGATGGGAAACAGACCAAGCAAGTGGCGCAGAGATAACCGTCAAGGACTTCAACCAACTCAACAACACCGCCGACCGCATCATCAATAAGGTAAATCGTACCGTAGACCACTATGGGGAGACCTATAGCAGCGCTACCATCAAGGAATTGAACCCCCAGATATTCCAGTGGCTCGGACTCATGGACATGAATGTGTGGATCATCTTAGCACTCATGCTCATCGTAGCCGGTGTCACCATGATAAGCGGTCTGCTTATCATCATCCTTGAGCGCACTTCCATGATTGGTGTACTCAAAGCACTCGGAGCACGAAACAAAACTATCAGGCACACCTTCCTCTGGTTTGCCGCATTCATTATCGGCAAAGGATTACTCTTTGGAAACATACTGGCTTTTGGACTACTCTTTCTGCAAAAGTTTACGGGCATCGTGAAACTCGACCCGCAAACCTATTATGTCAGCACTGTACCCATAGAAATCAACTGGACTTATATCATTGCCCTGAACGTTGCCACACTGTTCATCAGTGTCTTCATGCTCGTTGCTCCAAGTTTCTTTGTATCACATATCCATCCAGCCAAATCTATGAGATACGAATAGGAAGAAGTTCTCAAGACACACCTACTTTACGAATAGATAAAAGTATTCAAGACACACCTTTTTATATATAAAAGCATTCTACAAACGAGAAAACTCAAAAAATATCCAAGTTTTTCTACTTTTTGCACATTTTTTTTTGCTTTGTGCAGAATTTACTGTACCTTTGCACAAAATTTCACAAACTGTGCAATGAATTCAATACCAAGTTTCAACTCGTATATTGAGAAAAGCATCATTAGGAATTGGGACAAGGATGCCCTTACCGACTACAAGGGGACAACACTCCAATACCACGATGTGGCCAGGAAAATAGAAAAACTCCATATACTCTTCGAAAACAGTGACGTAAGAGCAGGAGACAAGATAGCCGTTTGCGGCAGAAACAGCAGCCAGTGGGCAGTGGCATACCTTGCAGCCATCACCTATGGCGGCGTTGTCGTACCCATACAAAACGAATTCAAACCGGAACAGATACACAATATAGTAAACCATAGCGAGAGCAAAATCCTGTTTGTGGGAGACTATGTCGCCACAGAAATCGACGCAAACAAGATGCCTAATCTTGAAGGAATCGTCTATCTACCCGACTTGTCTCTCGTGGTTTCACGGTCGGAGAAACTAACCTATGCGCGCGAGCATCTTAACGAGATGTTCGGACACAAATATCCCAAGTACTTCCGCCCAGAACATATCCACTATCATGTAGACCATGCTGAGGAACTCGCCATGATCAACTACACAAGCGGTACGACAGGATTCTCGAAGGGAGTGATGCTCCCCTACCGTGCTTTGTGGGGAAATCTCGACTATATGCTCGACCGTATGGCTCCCCACTTGGAATCAGGGTGCAACGTACTCTCCACACTGCCCATGGCACACATGTACGGGCTCATGGCAGAACTGATCTTCAACATAGCATTGGGCAACCATATCTATTTTCTGACACGCCTGCCAAGTCCGTCGCTCATTGCGCAAGCATTCACCGAGATAAAGCCAAACATCATCTTTGCTGTCCCACTCGTGGTAGAGAAGATTGTCAGAAAAAAGATCTTCCCAAAGATACAGACAAATCGTATCCGTTTGTTGTTCAACATGCCCGTCATCAGCAAGCGCATCAAGGAAAAAGTGCGGGATGTCGTGATGAAAGAGTTTGGGGGAAACGCTTATCAGGTAGTAGTGGGTGGTGCTCCCCTCAACAGGGAAATAGAACGTTTCTTCCTAAGCATAGGCTTCCCCATTGCCATGGCATACGGTACGACAGAGACCGCCCCGTTTATCGTCTTCGCCAACCGCGACGACTACATGAAGGATAGTTGCGGAGTGGCAGTAAAACACATGGAAGTAAAAGTACTGAGCGAAGACCCCTCACGCATTCCAGGAGAACTTGTATGCAAAGGCATCAACACCATGCTTGGATACTACAAGAATAAAGAAGCAACAGACGCTGTGCTCGACAAAGACGGATGGTTTCACACTGGCGACCTCGCCACATGCAGTGAAGAAGGACACTTCTACGTAAAAGGACGAAGCAAGAATATGCTCCTCGGTCCCAACGGGCAGAACATCTACCCAGAAGAGATAGAAGACAAACTCAACTCTATGCCTATGGTGGGAGAAAGCCTCATCGTACAGAGAGGCGACAAACTCTACGGGCTCGTCTTCCCCGACAGAGAAGAGGCACAGGCTTTAGGGATGAATCAAAACGACATAGAAGGCATCATGGAGCAAAACAGACAAGAACTGAACACACTCATGCCAACCTTTGCACAGATTGCACACATAGAACTGCACGACAGCGAGTTTGAGAAAACCGCAAAGAAGTCTATCAAGCGATACCTCTACCAAGAGTGTGCTTCATAAAACCTATGACAAAAACCACTTGAATGTGTAAAAGACAAACTACACACCTATAATATACAGAAACATACTACAATTAAATATGGAGATTCCAAGCTTTAACGCACTCATACAGAAGAGCATCATAGACCATTGGGACCAAGATGCACTTACCGATTACAAGGGAGCAACCTTGCAGTATCACGATGTAGCACGCAAAATAGAGAAGCTGCACATCCTGTTTGAAAACTCAGGGGTAGCAAAGGGAGACAAAATAGCCCTCTGCGGACGCAATAGCGCCCATTGGGCTGTGGCCTTTCTCGCCACGCTCACTTATGGTGCCGTGGCTGTTCCCATTTTGCATGAGTTCATGCCCGAACAAATACACAACATCGTAAACCACAGCGATGCCAAATTGCTCTTTGTGGGAGACGTGGTAGCCACTCAGATAGATGCCACAAAAATGCCAGGTCTGGAAGGCGTCATCTACCTACCTGACTACTCTATAGCTGTTTCCCGTACAGACAGACTCACCTATGCACGTGAGCACCTGAACGAGATGTTCGGCATAAAATACCCTAAATATTTCCGCAAAGAACATGTCAGCTATTATACAGAGACTACTCCCGACGAACTGGCTCTTATCAACTACACCAGCGGCACGACAGGATTCTCGAAAGGCGTGATGGTTCCTTACCGCGCTCTATGGAGCAATACAGACTTTGCAGAAGATGTACTTGGGAAACAGATTAAGGCAGGAGACCCGGTCATCAGCATCCTGCCCATGGCACACATGTATGGCATGGCTTTCGAATTCATCTTCGAAATCATCAAGGGATGCCACGTATATTACCTCACACGCATACCAAGTCCTGCCATAATCGCCGAGGCATTTGGCAAAGTAAAACCAAGAATCATCATTGCTGTACCACTCGTCATCGAGAAAATCATACGCAAGAAGGTATTCCCGAAGATACAGAACAACCGCATGAGATTATTGCTCAACATGCCGGTCATCAGTAAAAAGGTACGAGAGAAAATCTGTGAACAGGTAACGAATGCTTTTGGCGGAAACTTCTATGAAGTTATCATCGGTGGTGCCGCCTTCAACCAGGAGGTAGAAACGTTCTTGCGTAGTGTAGGATTCAGATATACTGTCGGTTATGGCGCAACCGAGTGTGCTCCTATCATCTGCTATGAAGACTACCACAACTTCGTGCCAGGTTCGTGCGGAAAGGCTGCCCTTCACATGAAAGTACGCATTGACAGTTCTGACCCCGAGAACATACCGGGAGAGATTCTTGCCAAAGGTCCCAACGTCATGCTCGGCTACTACAAAAACGAAGAGGCTACAGCTAACACCATAGATGCAGACGGATGGTATCACACTGGCGACTTAGGAACCATGGACGGCGATGGAAACGTCTTCATCAAAGGTCGTAGCAAGAATATGCTCCTCGGCGCCAATGGTCAAAACATATACCCAGAAGAAATAGAAGACAAGCTGAATTCCCTCGCCCTCGTAAGTGAGAGTGTCGTCATACAGAAAGGCGACAAGTTAATAGGACTTGTCCATCCCGACTACGACGAGGCGCAAACGCTCAATCTCGGAGAAAAAGAACTGGCAGAGATCATGGAACAGAACCGCAAAGAACTGAACACGATGATTCCTGCATACAGCAAAATTGCGGAGATTCGTATACACAAGGAGGAATTCGAAAAGACTCCAAAGAAAAGCATCAAGAGATTCCTATATACAGAATAAGTAAGCATAAAGAAAAAGTAGGAAAAGGTAGAAAAGTGAAGCCTAATACATTTGCGGCGTGTACTTTTCTACCTCTTTCATTTTTGCATCTTCACCTTTTTATCTTTTTACTTTTTACCTTTACAGATGATTGTTCAATAACGGAACGTCTCGTCAATAAGAACCTGTTCCGGTTGAGATGCTGAGCGATAAATGAAACGGAAAGAGAAGTGGGCTTCCTTGTATTTCTGCAGACCAGGATTACCATCGAGAGAAGCCTGTTGCACTTCGCGCAATTTCTTTCTGTTGGCATCAATTGCTGTCTTGTTGTCGGCCTTGCCACGTAAGGAAAGATAATAAGTGTATGTGCGACTCTCTTCGTCGAAAACAGCACTGTCCGTACGACAATCATTGACATAAGGTGTAGGACAAACTTTCTCCGTATATTCCTTTGCCTCGCGAGCAGCCTTTTCACCGATATTTTCAGAACACCCGGAAAGAGAAGCCATCAACAAGGCTGCCATACTCAATCTAACTATACTCGCTTTCATATTCAAGTTCGTCTTTCTATTATATTTGTCAACCGCAAAAGTAATGCTTTATTACGAAACAAACAAGAAACATCGGCTTTTATTTCCAAATGTTTCTCAAAAAAATCACCTTTTTTTTGGTATTCTCCTAAAAATAAGGTAAATTTGCACATTCAAGAAACAAAGAAACACTCATGGACAACATCAACAAGATACGAAATTTCTGCATTATAGCCCACATTGACCATGGCAAAAGTACACTTGCCGACCGTCTGTTAGAGAAGACACAGACCATCAAAATAACAGAAGGGCAGATGCTTGACGATATGGATTTGGAACGCGAACGTGGTATCACGATCAAGAGCCACGCTATCCAGATGGAGTACCATGCACATGACGGAGAGACATATATACTCAACTTGATTGATACTCCAGGACATGTTGACTTCTCATACGAAGTTTCACGCTCCATAGCCGCCTGCGAAGGTGCGCTCCTCGTTGTAGACGCCACACAGGGAGTACAGGCACAGACCATCTCCAATCTCTATATGGCCATAGAGCACGACCTGGAGATTATTCCTGTAATCAACAAGATAGACATGCCGTCTGCCATGCCTGAAGAAGTGGAAGACGAGATTGTAGACCTCATTGGTTGCTGCCACGACGATATTCTCCGCGCCTCAGGAAAAACAGGTGAAGGCGTAGAAGATGTACTCGAAGCTGTGGTAAAGCGCATTCCCCATCCCGTAGGAGACCCTACTGCACCACTACAGGCTCTGATATTCGACTCTGTGTTCAACTCCTTTCGAGGTATCATAGCCTACTTCAAGATAGAAAACGGAACCATCCGAAAGGGCGACAAAGTAAAATTCTTCAATACGGGAATGGAATATGTCGCCGACGAGGTGGGAGTACTCAAGATGGACATGATTCCACGTCAAGAATTGTCTACAGGCGAGGTGGGATACATTATCTCTGGCATCAAGAATGCAACAGAAGTAAAAGTGGGTGATACGATTACTCACATAGCCACTCCTTGTGACAAGGCCATAGCTGGTTTCCAAGAGGTGAAACCGATGGTCTTTGCCGGAGTATATCCCATTGACCCGAGCGACTACGAAAACCTGCGTGCCTCACTCGAAAAGTTGCAGCTCAATGATGCGTCACTCACCTTCCAACCAGAAAGTTCCGTGGCACTCGGCTTCGGCTTCAGGTGCGGTTTCTTAGGACTGCTTCACATGGAAATCGTACAAGAGCGACTGGATCGTGAATTCAACATGGATGTCATTACCACCGTACCCAACGTATCATATATGGTGTACGACAAACAAGGCAACGAGAAGGAAGTACACAACCCATCAGGACTTCCAGACCCCACCATGATTGACCATATAGAGGAGCCATATATCCGCGCCACCATCATTACGGCTACAGCATACATAGGACCTATTATGAAACTCTGCTTAGACAAGCGAGGCGAGCTCATCAAACAGGAATATGTGAGCGGCAACCGAGTAGAACTGCACTTCATGCTCCCATTGGGCGAAATCGTCATTGACTTCTATGACAAGCTCAAGAGCATCTCCAAGGGATATGCCTCTTTTGACTACCACATAGACTGCTTCCGCCCGTCAGACTTGGTTAAGCTCGACATCCTTCTCAACGGCGAACCTGTCGATGCCCTCAGCACCCTCACCCACCGTGACAACGCAGTAGGTTTTGGAAGGCGTATGTGCGAGAAACTGAAAGACCTCATACCACGCCAACAGTTTGACATTGCCATACAGGCTGCCATAGGCGCCAAGATTGTAGCACGCGAAACCATCAAGCAAGTGCGAAAGGACGTAACGGCAAAATGCTATGGCGGTGACGTAAGCCGAAAGCGCAAACTGTTGGAGAAGCAGAAGAAAGGCAAGAAACGCATGAAACAAATAGGCAACGTAGAGGTGCCACAAAAGGCATTCCTCGCTGTACTAAAACTCGACTAAAACAAAGAGCAACATACTCCTGGTAAAAAAAATCTACCTAAAACCAAAATAACTTCAAATAAGCAACAAACCCTCAAACTACAAGGAGGAACTACTATGAATGACTTGAGAACAATAGTACCACGACGGGACATAGCCAGGGAACTTGCACGTCGGTACAGTACGATGACACATGATGAGTTGGACATCTTGGAGGATATTCTCCAACCAGTGAAATACGCTAAGGGGGACATCATACTGCGTGAAGGTGAAATTTGCCAAGGTATCACCTACATAGAGAAGGGACTGATACGGCAATACTATCACAAAAACGGCAAAGAGGTAACAGAGCACTTAGGCGTAGATCATACCATTTTCATGTGCATAGAAAGTCTGTTCAAGGAAGAACCGACAAAGCTGCAAGTGGAAGCATTGGAGAGCACTTTGGCTTACGTTCTGCCCAAACATGAACTGGAGTCTGCCGCCATCCGAAACGTCAACATCCAGATGCTCTACCGAAAGATATTGGAAGAAAGCCTCATCCAATCGCAGGTACATGCCGACTTGATGCGTTTTGAGACAGCCCCCAATAAATACAAACGACTCTGCGAAATGAATCCGCAAGTAGTGTTGCGTGCCCCTCTTACATACATCGCCAACTACCTCCAGATGACACCGGAGACACTTTCGCGCATCCGTTCCGGCGTACTTGTATAAAACTACCGAATTCTGTTTAAGATACGCTTAGCATTTTCTATGCGCTGCGGCGAAGGGGAATCTACACCCTTCAACGGATAGTCTATGCCTAACTTTTCGTACTTATAGACGCCTAATGTATGATAAGGCAGGACATCTATGCGCTCAACATTACTTAGTGTTGAGATAAAATCACTCAACTGCAAAAGCCATTCATCCCTGTCTGTGATACCAGGGATGAGCACGTGGCGAATCCATACTGGTTTATGGATCTCATCCAAATAGCGAGCACAATCAATAATATTTTTATTGGAATGTTTTGCCAGCTTGCGGTGTTCCACATCATCAATGTGCTTGATGTCAAGGAGCACCGTGTCTGTGACTTTCATAAGCCGTTCGAACTTATCGAAGAAAATGCCCTTACGAGTAAAAGGTTGGGCAGACGTATCAAGACAGGTATTGATGCCACGGCGGTGTGCTTCCTCAAAGAGTTCTAAGAGAAAGTCTATCTGCAACAAGGCCTCTCCTCCACTAACCGTAATACCTCCCTTATCGCCCCAGTAAGAGCGAAAACGTTCTGCTTTGTCCAACAATTCGTCAACAGTCTTTTCTTCTCCCACTCCCGTCTTCCAAGAGTCTGGGTTATGGCAAAACTGACAACGCATAGGACATCCCTGTAGGAATATCAAGAAACGTATTCCCGGTCCATCGACAGAGCCAAAACTTTCTATACTATGAATGAATCCCTTATGCATTTCACTAATTAATTACATACCCATTTATTTCTCATTTCTGGCCGAATTAGCAAGACATATCTGCTACAATGCCCATCAATGCCAACAAACTAAAAAAATATCACAAGTAGCCCTATCATTTAGTACTTTTCCCAATATAGTGCGTCTTCTCAAAGTAAAATAAGCCAAATGCCCACTAAATAACTTCTTTCGAAAATATTTAGTGAGCATTAGCTATTTATCCTTTTTTAGATCGAATCTTACTAAATTACAGTCTCTCATGAGCCTGACGAGCAATGACATCAAGCTGCTGCTCGCGAGTCAAGTCGATGAACTTCACGGCATAACCGCTCACACGTATGGTAAAGTTCTGGTACTCTTCCTTCTCTGGATGCTCCATAGCATCCTTGAGCTTCTCTACGCCAAACACGTTAACATTCAAGTGATGGGCACCCTGATTGAAGTAACCATCCATCACACCAACCAAAGTCTGGGCACGCTCCTCGTCATCATGACCGAGAGCACCAGGACTGATGGTCTGGGTGTTAGAGATACCATCAAGCGCATACTCGTATGGCAACTTAGCCACTGAGTTCAAAGAAGCCAACAAACCATTCTTCTCTGCGCCGTAAGATGGGTTGGCGCCAGGAGCCAAAGGAGCGCCCGCAGGACGGCCATCAGGCATGTTGCTGGTATATTTACCATATACTACATTGGAAGTAATGGTCAAGATGGATGTTGTAGGCTCAGAATCACGATAGGTGTGGTACTTCTTGATGAGCGCCATGAAGGTCTTGAGCAACCATACAGCTATCTCGTCGGCACGCTCGTCATCATTACCATAACGTGGGAAGTCACCCTCTGTCTTGAAGTTTAATGGGAAGCCAGTCTCGTCACGGATAATGTTCACCTTAGCATACTTGATCGCAGAGATGGAATCTACCACATGGCTGAAGCCTGCTATACCTGTTGCGAATGTACGACGGACATCAGTATCGATAAGAGCCATCTCCGCAGCCTCATAGAAATACTTGTCGTGCATATAGTGGATGAGGTTCAATGTCTTGACATAGACACTGGCGAGCCAGTCCATCATATCCATGAAACGAGGCATGAACTCCTCGTAAGTAACCACGTCACCCTCGATAGCACGATACTTAGGTCCACACTGTTCGCGGGTCTTGGAATCCACACCGCCAGAGATTGCATAGGTCAAGCACTTTGCCAAATTGGCACGGGCACCGAAGAACTGCATTTCCTTACCTGTCTGTGTAGCAGACACACAGCAGCAGATGCTATAGTCATCACCCCAGACTGGGCGCATTACATCATCGTTCTCGTACTGGATAGAACTTGTCTTCACAGAAATCATGGCTGCATAGTGCTTGAAAGTCTTTGGCAGACGTGAACTATAGAGCACGGTCAGGTTGGGTTCTGGTGAAGGACCCATGTTCTCCAATGTATGCAGGAAGCGGAAGTCATTCTTTGTAACCATAGAGCGGCCATCCTGTCCCATACCACCGACCTCAAGAGTTGCCCAAACAGGGTCGCCAGAGAAGAGTTGGTTGTAAGAAGGGATACGGGCAAACTTCACCATACGGAACTTCATCACCAAGTGGTCAATCAACTCCTGTGCATCGTCCTCTGTCAAAGTACCCTCCTTGAAATCACGCTCAAAGTAAATGTCGAGGAAGGTAGAGATACGGCCTACGGACATGGCAGCACCGTTCTGTGTCTTTACGGCACCGAGGTAACCGAAGTACAGCCACTGCACAGCCTCGCGTGAATTCTGAGCAGGTTGACTGATGTCGAAGCCATAGCTGGCGGCCATCTCCTTCAAGCCCTTGAGAGCCTTGATCTGCATGGCTACCTCCTCACGAAGACGTATCACCTCGTCAACCATCTCACGGTCACCCATCTCGGCCAAGTCTTTCTGCTTCTCGGCAATCAGGTAATCGATACCATAGAGAGCGACACGACGATAGTCACCTACGATGCGGCCGCGGCCATAAGTATCAGGAAGTCCTGTAAGGATATGATTATGGCGCACGAGCTTCATCTCAGGGGTATAAGCATCGAAAACGCCATCATTATGGGTCTTGCAATAGTTATGGAAAATCTCATGGAGCTTAGCTGACGGCTCATAACCGTATGTTGTACAAGCCTGCTCAGCCATCTTGATGCCACCATAAGGCATGAAGGCACGCTTCAGGGGTTTGTCAGTCTGAAGTCCTACCACCTTCTCCAATTCTTTGGTGCCTTCACCGATATAGGCAGCACCATATGCTGTCAATCCAGAGACCACCTCAGTCTCCATGTCAAGTACTCCGCCCTTGGCACGCTCCTGCTTCTGGAGTTCCTTGAGCATTCCCCATAGGGTATCGGTAGCTGGGGTAGGTTCTGCCAAGAACGACTCGTCGCCGTCATAGCTGGTATAGTTGTTCTGAATGAAGTCACGAAGATTGACTTCAGTTTGCCACTTGTTTCCTTTGAAACCTCTCCATTCTGTTCTCATAAGTCTTTTACCTTAAAGTTTATAAATCACAAGAAACTTCTTGTTTCCCTTTTCGGCTGCAAAGGTAATCATTATTTTTCAAAAAAACAAGCACGAACGAGGCTTTTATGGCGTTCAAGAGTTTCCTCTCTGCCAAAATCATTATTTATGATGAGGAGAGCACATCAAAAAAAAAGAAACATGACTATGGGAGTTTCCGTCAGACCGCAACGTTTCAGGATTCAATTCACCGTGATATGGAAACACCCTTGCTTCACCTCATACTTTACAAAGCAGCGATGCTCTTCCCTCAAGTCACGCAGCACCTCACTAAGCACCCATTTCAGACTGTCGTTCCGCACTTCACGGCGTGGTGCGTCTGAAGTCATAACGGTCTTATAGCGATTGTAACAGATATCAAAAGTCGTACCATAGAGGTGACACGAATTGACTGTAGCATTACTGTTACGTGTACGAAGCTTTTCCACATCCTCTTCTGTTCGAAGGATGCTCGTCACAATGATTTTGTGCAAAGGAATCCCCTTCATCTGCAATGAGTCGAAATAATTGCGGCCAATGTCCTGAAGCAGAACCGCAGCATGTGGCACGAGATAAGGGATGCTGTTTTTGAGTTTGTCAACATGATAATAGGGGTTACAACCGACATAAACCAGTTTTCCTTTACTTCCCTCAGCCTCGTCACGGTTCTGAACAGGCTCCACGCCATGTTTCTGTGCCGCCATCAACTGCACATCGTTCTGGTCGGGGAAAGTATTGCCAAAATGAGGGACACTATAGATACGAGTCTTCTTTTCCTTTCCGTCCTTGTCGAAAAACACAGGTTGGCTCTTTTGTTGTGCAGTGAGAGCGACGCTGTCAGCAGGCTGTTCATCCGCATCCTTACCCGTTTCTCCACCGCAGGAAAAGACAAGTTTGAAGAGCAATACTATCAGCAATACGCACACCACGTCTACAGTTATCTTTCTTTTGGAAATCTTCATTTTCACGTATTTTTTGCATACAAAGGTAACAAAAAGAAACAAACTAAAGCAACACATCCCAAGAAAAAAAACTACAAAGACAGCATTTTTCATTTTAGCCGCCTATTATTTGCTTATATCACAGAAAAGTATTACTTTTGCAGCGTGTTATAAGAATTTCAACCCAATTTAAGGCAGAAACATTTTGATAGAGAAACATATTGTACTTGAGGACATCGACCCAGTGATGTTCTATGGCATCAACAACAGTCACTTGCAAATGATCAAGTCGCTGTATCCCAAACTGCGCATTGTGGCACGGGACAACGTTTTGCGCATACTCGGAGACGAGGAAGAGATGAGCAAAGCCGAGGAAGACATCGAGCACATGAGGATACATCTGCTAAAATATAACACACTTTCAGAAGAAGACATCCTCGACATCGTCAAGGGCAAACAAACCAAAGCGGATGCGATCAAAGACGTGCTTGTCTATAGTATAAGTGGCAAACCTATCAAAAGCAGAAGTGAAAATCAGCAGAAGCTCATCAACGCCTACGAAAAGAACGACATGGTTTTTGCCGTAGGTCCCGCTGGAACGGGAAAGACTTACCTCAGCATTGCCCTTGCGGTAAGAGCTCTGAAAGACAAGATGACAAAGAAAATCATCCTCTCAAGACCGGCAGTAGAAGCCGGCGAGAAATTAGGTTTTCTGCCTGGAGACATGAAGGACAAGATTGACCCCTATCTCCAACCCCTCTACGATGCTTTGGAAGACATGATTCCCGCAGTGAAATTGCAGGACATGATGGAGAAACGCATCATACAGATTGCCCCCCTTGCCTTTATGAGGGGACGCACTCTCAGTGATGCCGTTGTCATTCTTGACGAAGCACAAAACACCACCTCACAACAGATACGCATGTTCCTCACGCGCATGGGAACAAATACCAAAATGATTATCACCGGCGACCTAACCCAGATAGACCTTCCACGCGAACAGCGCAGCGGTTTGAAGGAAGCGCTCGGAATACTTGAAGGCATCGAGGGCATTGGTATTGTCAACTTAGGGCAGAAAGATATTGTGAGACATAAGCTCGTGACCCGAATAGTGAATGCTTACGAACGGCACGACCAAAAGAAAAAGGAACAGTTTAACCAAAACAAGAACGACGAACAAAAGGTACAGTAAGACTCAGACAAAAACAGGGTAAAACAAGTACTCCATTCCGACTTCTCATAAAAAAAACATTTCAAAGGCAAAAAGCGATGAAAGCATTAACCAAGACAGATTTCCATTTTGATGGACAGAAGAGTGTTTACCACGGCAAGGTACGTGACGTTTACGACATCGACGACGATATCCTCGTGATGGTCGCCACTGACAGAATCTCGGCTTTCGACGTCGTGCTCCCCAAGGGCATTCCTTTCAAGGGACAGGTTCTCAACCAGATTGCAGCCAAGTTTCTTGACACGACAACCGACATTTGCCCCAACTGGAAGCTCGCCACTCCAGATCCAATGGTGACAGTAGGTCTGAAATGTGAAGGTTTCCGCGTGGAAATGATTATCCGTTCCATTCTTACTGGAAGCGCATGGAGAGAATACCAAAAAGGTTGCCGTGAGATTTGCGGAGTGAAGTTGCCCGACGGCATGCGCGAGAACGAGCGTTTCCCCGAGCCAATCATTACTCCTACGACCAAAGCTGACGAAGGTCACGACATGAACATTTCCAAAGAGGAAATCATCGCACAGGGAATCGTCAGCGCAGAAGACTACGCAGTCATGGAAGACTATACACGCCGCATTTTCAAGAGAGGTCAGGAGATTGCCGCCAAGCAAGGACTGATACTCGTGGACACCAAGTATGAGTTTGGAAAGCGCGACGGCAAAGTATACCTCATCGACGAGATACACACCCCAGACTCAAGCCGCTATTTCTATGCTGACGGATACGAGGAGAAATTCGAGAAGGGCGAGCCACAGCGCCAGCTCTCCAAGGAATTCGTACGTCAGTGGCTCATAGAGCACAACTTCATGAACGAACCAGGACAGCAGATGCCTGAAATCACCGACGAGTACGCAGAAAGCGTATCAGACAGGTATATCGAACTGTACGAGCACATCACTGGCGAGAAATTTGACAAGGCGGCAGAAGAGGGTGACATCGCTGCCCGCATTGAAAAGAACGTAAGCGAATGGCTTGCTTCCAACAGGAAATAAGTCTATTGAACCGCATGAGTTGAGAAGCCAATCCGAGGATTGCTTTTTCAACTCATGTTAGAATATATCCGAACGAGAGTCACCCAAACTTTGCGACTCACGGAGGAACAGAAAAAACTATAGTACATATTAATAAATATAGTACATATATAATAAGGTACGCGAGAATGTACGAACAAGAAAAGATAAAGCCCTATGAGGGGAAAGGCGAGAAGGGTAAGTTGGTGGAAGAGATGTTTGACAACATCGCTCCTACATACGACACCCTAAACCATCGTCTGTCGTGGGATATCGACAAGTACTGGCGGCGCAAGTCCATCAAAAAGTTGGCAACCCATCACCCCGAAAAGATACTCGACATTGCTACTGGCACAGGCGACTTTGCCATCCTCGCAGCCAAAATGATGCACCCACGCCAACTCATCGGAGCAGACATCTCGGAAGGGATGATGGAGATTGGACGGAGAAAAGTCAAACAGGAGAAGCTGGACGACATTATCTCTTTCCAGAAAGAAGACTGTTTGCACCTAACCTTTCCTGACGAGACGTTCGACGCAGTCACTGCTGCCTTCGGCATACGCAATTTCCAAAATCTCGACTTGGGTCTGAAAGAGATGTGCCGCGTTCTGAGAAAGGGCGGTCACCTCTGCATCATAGAGTTGACATCCCCCGTCAAATTTCCCATGAAGCAGCTTTTCCATATCTACTCGCACACCGTACTTCCCATTTACGGCAGACTGATATCCAAAGACAACAGTGCCTACAGCTATCTTACAGATACCATCGAGGCATTCCCGCAAGGTGAGATGATGATGGGAGCCCTCAAAAAAGCAGGATTTAGCAAAGCAGAGTTCAGAAGACTTACCTTTGGCATCTGCACGATGTATTTCGCAACAAAGTAACATCGCCGCCTACACTCCAACATTAGAATAAGACAACCAAACAACCGCTACAAGTATGGACAAATATGGACTTATAGGTTATCCCTTGGGACACTCCTTCTCGAAGAATTACTTCAACGAGAAGTTTGAAAACGAAAGCATAAACGCCAAGTACATCAACTTCGAGATTCCGCGCATCGAGGACCTTGCCGAAGTACTTGACACCAATCCCGAGTTGAAGGGACTGAACGTCACCATCCCCTATAAGGAAAAAGTGCTCAGTTACCTCGACTTCATCAGTCCTGAGGCGACAGCCATCGGTGCTGTCAATGTCATCAAAGTGGAGCACAAAGGAAAGGGTACTACGCTCAAGGGGTACAACAGCGACGTCATCGGCTTTACTCGCAGCATAGAGCCCCTCTTGGAGTCTTGCCACAAAAAGGCCTTGATCCTCGGTACTGGCGGAGCATCAAAGGCTGTGGACTACGGATTAAAATCGTTAGGATTAGAGACTGTTTTCGTGAGCAGGTTCGAACGTCCTGGAACGATACAGTATGATAAAATCACCCCTGAAATAATAAAGGAGTACAACGTCATTGTCAACTGTACTCCCGTGGGAATGTACCCCCATGTAGACGAATGTCCCAACCTGCCATACGAGAGCATGGACAGCCACACCTTATTGTACGACCTCATCTACAATCCGGACACGACACTCTTCATGAAGAAAGGAAAGAAATACGGAGCCACTGTAAAAAACGGACTGGAGATGCTGCTTCTCCAAGCATTTGCTTCGTGGGACTTCTGGCACAGTAAGGAATAGTTGGTCAAAGGAAACAAGGTACACAGAAAACAGATAATTCAACAATCATCATCCTACATACAACATAGTTGACTATGGACAACAGATACATGATGCGCGGAGTAAGCGCTGCTAAAGAAGATGTGCACAACGCCATCAAGAACATTGACAAGGGTATCTTTCCGCAGGCTTTCTGCAAGATTATCCCCGACATACTTGGCGGAGACCCTGAGTACTGTAACATCATGCACGCAGACGGTGCCGGTACAAAATCGAGCCTTGCCTATATGTATTGGAAGGAAACAGGCGACCTCTCCGTATGGAAAGGCATTGCACAGGATGCCGTCGTGATGAACACCGACGACCTGCTCTGCGTAGGTGCCGTTGACAACATCCTCGTTTCCTCTACCATCGGACGTAACAAGATGCTCATACCGGGAGAAGTCATCTCTGCCATCATCAACGGTACAGACGAACTGCTCCATGAGATGAGAGAGATGGGAATAGGCATCTATCCCACCGGTGGCGAGACTGCAGACGTAGGCGATCTTGTCCGCACCATCATCGTAGACTCTACCGTTACCTGCCGCATGAAGCGCAGCGATGTCATCAACAATGCGAACATTCGCCCAGGAGATGTCATCGTGGGACTCTCCTCTACAGGTCAGGCTACCTACGAGAAGAAATACAACGGCGGCATGGGCAGCAACGGACTGACCTCCGCACGCCATGATGTGTTCGCCAAGTATTTAGCAGAGAAATATCCCGAGAGTTTTGACCATGCCGTTCCCGAGGAGTTGGTGTACAGCGGCAAATATCAATTGACAGACGATGTAGAGGGTTCACCCATCTGCGCTGGCGAGTTGGTCCTCTCCCCTACCCGCACCTACGCTCCTGTCATCAAGAAGTTGCTTGACGAGTTACGTCCAGAGATACACGGTATGGTACACTGCACTGGTGGCGCACAGACGAAAGTTCTACATTTCGTGAGTGAGAATTGCAAAGTTGTGAAAGACAACATGTTCCCCGTTCCACCACTCTTCCGCGCCATACACGACTGCTCTGGTACCGACTGGAAAGAGATGTACCAAGTGTTCAACATGGGACACCGCATGGAGATTTACGTCCGTCCCGAGGTCGCCGAGAAGGTCATTGAGATCAGCAAGAGCTTCAACATTGCCGCACAGGTGGTAGGTCACATCGAAGAAGGAGAAAGAAGCCTCACCATCAACAGCGAATTCGGTACATTCCAATATTAATTAGGACATTTGACGCTATGGAGGAAAGGGTGGATGTGTCACGAAAGGCACAAGATTCCACCTCATTTCCACACCCACATCAAGTATAAGAAATATGGACAACAATAATATATTACAGAAACTGGATGGCCTTGAGAGTCGATATGAGGAAGTGAGCACCCTCATCACCGACCCTGATGTCATTGCCGACCAAGCACGCTACGTCAAACTTACCAAGGAATACAAGGACTTGGGCGACATCATGGATGCCCGTAAAAAGTATATAGACTGTCTGAACGCCATCAAGGAAGCGAAGGATATTCTTGCCAATGAGAGCGATCCCGACATGAAAGAGATGGCGCGCGAAGAGCTCAACGAGAACGAGAGTCTCCAGCCTAAGCTTGAAGAAGAGATCAAGATTGCCCTTGTACCCAAAGACCCCGAGGATGCAAAGAATGTACAAATGGAAATCCGTGCGGGAGCCGGTGGTGACGAGGCAGCCTTGTTTGCCGGCGACCTTTTTGCGATGTACAAGAAATATTGCGAGTCAAAAGGTTGGAATGTCAGTGTTACATCCGTATCAGAAGGTGCTGTAGGTGGATACAAGGAAATAGACTTCGCCGTAAGTGGAGTTGACGTATATGGCACTCTGAAATACGAGTCGGGCGTTCACCGTGTGCAACGAGTTCCTGCCACCGAGACACAGGGACGTATGCATACGTCGGCGGCAACAGTGGCTGTCCTCCCTGAAGCAGACAAGTTTGAAGTAAACATCAACGAAGGTGACATCAAGTGGGACACGTTCCGTTCAAGTGGAGCTGGTGGACAGAATGTAAACAAAGTAGAATCGGGAGTCAGACTGCGCTACCCCTGGAAAAACCCGAACACAGGCGAAGTAGAGGAAATCCTCATCGAATGTACTGAGACACGAGACCAGCCTAAGAACAAGGAAAGAGCCCTCAGCCGTCTCTATACATTCATACACGACCGCGAACACCAGAAGTATGTTGACGACATCGCCAACCGCCGCAAGAGTCTTGTATCCACAGGCGACCGCAGTGCAAAAATACGAACCTACAACTTTCCACAAGGACGCGTAACAGACCACCGCATCGGATACACCACCCATGACCTTACCGGATTCCTCGGTGGAGACATACAGGACATGATCGATGCACTCACCGTGGCCGAGAACGCAGAGAAGTTGAAAGAAAACGAACTATAATCAAACATCACTTTATGAACCGCAAAGAATTAGTAGAACAAATCTTCAGCAAGAAGAGTTTTCTATGCGTAGGTCTTGACACCGACATCAAGAAAGTGCCAGCACACCTCATACAGCAATACGACAAGACAGAGGATATCATCTTTGCCTTCAACAAGGCAATCATCGATGCGACGGCACCCTACTGCGTATCCTACAAGCCCAACCTTGCCTTCTACGAGAGCATGGGACTGGCAGGCATGGCCGCTTTCGAACACACGATAGCTTACCTCAAAGAGAATTATCCTCACCACTTCATCATTGCAGATGCCAAACGCGGTGACATAGGCAACACCTCGAAGATGTACGCACGCACCTTCTTCGAGGAGTACCAACTGGACGCGCTCACCGTGGCTCCCTACATGGGCGAGGACTCCGTCAGTCCGTTTTTGGAATATGAAGACAAGTGGGTCATCCTCCTCGCTCTCACCAGCAACAAGGGCAGCCATGACTTCCAGTTGACGGAAGACAAAGAGGGCGAACGACTCTTTGAAAAGGTGTTGAAGAAGAGTCAGGAATGGGGCAATGACCAAAATATGATGTATGTCGTAGGAGCCACCCAGGGCAGTATGTTTGCCGACATCCGCAAAGTAGCTCCCACCCACTTCCTGCTTGTTCCTGGCGTAGGCGCACAGGGCGGAAGTCTCCAGGAAGTATGCAAGTATGGCATCATCAAGGACTGCGGTCTTCTCGTCAACTCTTCACGCGGCATCATCTACGCAAGCGGAGGCGAAGACTTTGCCGAGGTGGCTGGACAAAAAGCCAAGGAACTACAAGAGCAGATGGCTATAGAACTCGAAAAACTATAGTTGTCCATCCACCAAATCTTGAAAATTTCGCTATTTTGCACTACAGACTGCTGTTTTGAACCTCAAAACAGCAGTTTTGCACGAAAAAAGAGAAAATATTACAGAAGAATTACAAGGAAATAAATCTTTTTTGTTATATTTGCAAAAAATATTCAGCTACAGAGGCTTCGTACACAGAATATCCGTTGGCGGAATATCTAAAACAGACAAAAACAAATTGAAACAATGAATTTTACAGCCCAACAAATAGCCCAATTCGTGCAAGGCAAGATAGAAGGCGATGAGAATGCCGTCGTAAACACCTTTGCCAAGATAGAAGAAGGCAAGGAAGGAGCCATCTCTTTCCTCTCCAATCCCAAGTATACTCACTATGTATACGACACCAAGTCGAGCGTCGTACTTATCGACGAGAGCGTAGAACTGGAACATCCAGTCTCCACCACACTCATCAGGGTAAAGAACGCATATGAGTGCGTAGCTAAACTGCTCCAGATGTACGAATCCATGAAGCCGAAGAAGACAGGCATCGACTCGTTGGCATTCGTTTCTCCCAAGGCAAAGGTAGCCGAGGGCGTATACGTAGGAGCCTTTGCCTACATAGGAGAAGGTGCCGAAGTGGGAGAAGGCAGTCAGATCTACCCCCATGCCTACATCGGTGAGGGTGTAAAGATAGGTAAAGACGCCCTCATCTATCCCAACGTAAGCATCTACCACGGATGTCGCCTTGGCAACAATGTCACAGTCCACTCAGGCAGTGTGATTGGCGCCGACGGCTTTGGTTTTGCGCCCTCTGCCGAAGGATATGATAAAATCCCTCAGATAGGCATTGTCACAATAGAAGACAATGTAGAGATTGGAGCCAACACCTGCATAGACCGTTCCACCATGGGCAGCACGTATGTGCGAAAAGGCGTGAAACTCGACAACCTCGTACAGATAGCCCACAATACTGACATTGGCGAGAACACGGTCATGTCTGCCCAGGTAGGCATTGCCGGCAGTGCAAAGGTCGGGCAGTGGTGCATGTTTGGCGGTCAGGTGGGCATCGCCGGGCACATCAGCATCGGCGACAAGGTTTTCCTTGGAGCACAGAGCGGAGTCCCAGGGAGTCTGAAGGGCAACCAGGAGTTGATTGGCACGCCACCCATGCAGCCACGCGCATATTTCAAGTCACAGGCCATTTTCCGTAGACTTCCCGACATGTACAAGGAGTTACAGGACTTGAAGAAGCAAGTGGAAGAACTGAAGAAGAAGTAATCATCATTGTTTACGGTGGCCATCCCAGGTTCACCACAACTAAAAAAAATAGAAGACTATGTCAAAGCAGAAGACCCTGAAAGGTAGCTTCTCGCTGTGCGGAAAAGGTTTACACACAGGACTGAGCCTTACGGTAACCTTCAATCCGGCACCAGAAAATACAGGCTACAAGATACAGCGCATCGACGTGGAGGGCCAACCCGTCATTGATGCCATAGCAGAGAATGTCATTGACACCCAACGCGGCACAGTATTAGGCAAAGGCGACATACGTGTCTCAACGATAGAGCACGGAATGTCAGCCCTCTACGCTCTCGGAATAGACAACTGTCTCATACAGGTCAACGGTCCTGAGTTTCCTATCCTCGACGGTTCGGCAGCCATGTACGTGGACAAGATCATGAGCATCGGCATCGAAGAGCAGAACGCCGAAAAGGACTATTACATCATCCGTCACAAGATAGAGGTAAAGGACGAGGAAAACGGTTCTGTCATCACCATCCTGCCAGACGAGGAGTTCAGCATCACTGCCATGTGTTCCTTTGAGAGCAAGTTTGTCAACAGCCAGTTTGCCACTCTCGACAAGATGAACACCTACGCAGAGGACATTGCCGCTGCGCGCACATTCGTCTTCGTACGCGACATCATGCCGTTGCTGCAGGCCAACCTCATCAAGGGCGGTGACCTCGACAATGCCATTGTCATCTACGAGAGACAAGTGGAGCAAGGTCAACTTGACCAACTTGCCGATGCTTTGAAGGTGCCACGCATGGATGCCACAAAGTTGGGTTACATCCAGCACAAGCCATTACAGTGGGAGAACGAATGTACACGCCACAAGCTCTTGGACATCATCGGCGACATGGCTCTTATCGGAAAGCCCATCAAGGGACGCATCATTGCCACCCGTCCAGGACACACCATCAACAACCAGTTTGCACGGCTCATGCGCAAGGAGATCAGGAAGCATGAGATCCAGGCTCCCATCTACGACCCCAACGAGGAACCAGTGATGGACAATATCCGCATACGCCAGTTGTTGCCACACCGTTACCCCATGCAGTTGGTGGACAAGGTCATCTCCATGGGACCTACCAGCATTGTCGGCATCAAGAACGTCACCAGCAACGAACCGTTCTTCCAAGGTCATTTCCCAGAAGAGCCAGTCATGCCTGGCGTACTACAGGTAGAGGCGATGGCACAGTGTGGTGGTCTGCTCGTTCTCAACCAGTTGGAAGAGCCAGAGCGTTGGAGCACCTATTTCATGAAACTTGACGATGTGAAATTCCGCAAGAAGGTGGTGCCAGGCGACACGCTTCTCTTCCGCGTGGAGTTGCTTGCCCCTGTACGCCACGGCATCAGTTCGATGAAAGGCTACATGTTCGTTGGCGACCAGGTGGTTGCCGAAGCGACCTTCACTGCCCAAATTGTGAAGAACAAATAAGAGGGCGACGGACATCAGCACCGCACAGGAATATTTATTTCCATATCTGAATATAATTAGCAAAAATATGAATCAAATAAGCCCATTAGCCTACGTCCACCCCGAGGCAAAGCTCGGTGAGGGCAACGTCATCGGTCCTTTCTGTTACATAGACAAGAACACCGTGATAGGCAACAACAATGTTTTCCAGAACAGCGTCACCATCAATGTTGGTGCCCGCATAGGCAACAACAACGAGATCTTCCCTGGAGCCAGCATCTCCACCAAGCCACAAGACTTGAAGTTCCGCGGCGAGGACAGCATCTGTGAAATAGGAGATAACAACAGCATCCGCGAGAATGTGACCATCTCACGCGGTACGGCGTCCAAGGGAAAGACGGTTGTAGGCAGCAATTGCCTCCTCATGGAGAACATGCACGTAGCCCACGACTGTGTGTTGGGCAACAACCTCATCATCGGCAACTCCACCAAGTTTGCCGGCGAAGTGACGGTTGATGACAACGCCATCGTCAGTGCCACCGTTCTCACCCACCAGTTCTGCCACATTGGCGGATATGTAATGATACAGGGCGGTTGCCGTTTCTCTCTCGACATTCCTCCTTACGTCATTGCCGGTAAAGAGCCTACACGCTTTGCAGGACTCAACCTCGTGGGATTGCGCCGCCGTGGATTCAGCAACGAACTCATACAGCACATCCATGAGGCCTACCGCCTACTCTACTCCAAAGGTATTCTGAAAGAAGGTTTGCAAGAAATCAAAAACAACCTGCAGATTACTCCTGAGATACAATACATCATCGACTTTGTCGAATCGTCTAAACGAGGCATCATTAGATAAAAGTAAAAAGGCTATTAAAAGGGTAAAAAGGTAAAAAAGTAAAAAGGTAAAAAAGTAAAAAGGCTATTTAAAGGTAAAAAGATAAAAAGGTAAAAAGGTAAAAAACATTTTTGCTGAAAGACTATTTACCAGTGAAGTCTTATTGACAGGAAGACTATTTACTATTTACCAGTGAAGCCTTATCGATAGAAGATAAAAAAGCATTCTTGCTTGGAAACGGAAGCCAGCAAGAATGCTTTGTCATTTATTCACTCCATAATATGCACGAACTATGAAGACCTTGATCGTTGTGTTAGGTCCCACGGGCGTGGGAAAGACAGAGCTGAGCCTCTCTTTGGCTGAGCACTTCGCCACACCCATCATCAACGCCGACTCTCGTCAGATATTCGCTGAACTACCCATCGGAACAGCTGCACCTACCGCCCAACAGCAACAAAGGGTGAAGCACTACTTTGTGGGCAACCATCACATAGAGGACTACTATAGTGCCGCCCAGTACGAAGCCGACGTGATGCGACTCTTGGAAGAAGAAATCTTCAAGAGTCACGACGTGGCACTGCTCACAGGTGGCAGCATGATGTACATAGACGCTGTCTGCAAGGGCATCGACGACATCCCTACCGTGCGCGACGACATCCGAACATGGATGAAGCAACGCCTTGCGGACGAGGGACTGGAGACTTTGGTAGAGGAACTGAAGGAAAAAGACCCCGAGCACTGGGCGATTGTGGATAAGAAAAATCCCCGACGGGTGGTCCATGCCTTGGAGATTTGTCATCAGACCGGCAAGACCTACACTTCCTTCCGCACAGCCGCCAAGAAGGAACGTCCCTTCCGCATCATCAAGATAGGACTGAACAGAGACCGCGCCGAAATGTACGAGCGCATAAACCAGCGCGTGTTACAAATGATGGAAGAAGGGTTGGAGGAAGAGGCTCGAATCGTCTATCCCAAACGAGGGCTCACCTCCCTCAGGACCGTAGGCTACAAGGAAATGTTTGCCTTCTTCGACGGATCGATAGACCGTGAGGAAGCCATCAGACAGATTCAGTCCCATAGCCGTGAATACATGCGTAAACAACTGACATGGTTTAAGCGTGACCCCGACATCCACTGGTTTACACCAGATGACAAAGAAGCCATCATACAGTTCATAGAAGAGAATTGATTTCTTTTCAAAGAAGACAAAAAACGAGGGTACGATGCTCTTTTTCAAATTATTGTTGTACCTTTGCACCACAGAAACACAGAATTATAAAACATGAATAGAGTAAAGACTATCTTTGCCAAGACATGGCACAAGTTTCGGGCTATCTGCACGTGGTACGCCAACCTATACCGCGGCAGAGCATGGTACACCAAGACGATAGTTGCACTGGCAAGCTGCATCGTTGCATTCATCCTGTATTTAGGTGCAGTAGACATCAACTTCCTCTGGCTCTTCGGCAAGTCACCGGGGTTCTTCTCCGGCATCCGCAATCCGCAGACCAGCGAGGCGTCTGAGATCTACAGTGCCGACGGCAAGTTGATAGGTAAATACTTCAACGAGAACAGGACACCTGTGAAATATGAGGAGGTGGCTCCCGACTTTTTCAAGGCGCTCGTCGACACAGAGGACGAACGCTTCTACAAGCACCTCGGCATAGACCCCATCGGTCTCTTCGGTGCTGCCAAGGACGCACTGCTCCACCACGATGCGCGCGGTGCCTCCACCATCACCCAGCAGTTGGCTAAGAACATGTTCCGTGTCCGCTCGCAGTATTCCACAGGACTGCTCGGCAAGGTACCAGGACTGCGCATCCTCATTGTCAAGAGCAAGGAATGGATCATCGCCGCCAAGCTCGAAGCCATCTATACGAAGAAGGAAATCATCACCATGTACGCCAACACGGTGGATTTCGGATCCAACTCGTATGGCATCAAGACAGCAGCCAAGACCTACTTCAACGTGTCGCCAGCAGAGCTGAGCACCGAACAGGCTGCTGTCCTTGTGGGCATGCTCAAGGCTACCACCTACTACAATCCCAAGAGCAACCCCGAGCATAGTTTGGCGCGCCGCAACGTGGTGCTCATGAACATGGTGACACATGGCGACCTATCGCGCGAGCGCTACAACGAACTGAGTCAGCTCCCCATCAAGCTCGACTTCAAGGTGGAAGAGAACTATGACGGACAGGCAAAATACTTCCGCGAGGCTGTCGCCGACTATCTGGCTGACTGGTGCCGTGACGAGGGCTACGACCTCTACACCAGCGGTCTGAAGATCTACACCACCATCGACACCCGCATGCAGAAATATGCCGAAGATGCGGCGCGCAAACAGATGAAACAGGTGCAGCAGAACTTCAACAACCACTGGGGCATCTACCGTAAGCAGGACAAAGGATGGTTGCGACAGGAGCCATGGCAAGACGAGAAGCACCAGGTCATCCCCGGTTTCATACAGGGCATCGCCGAGCGCCAGCCCTTCTACAAGGCACTCTTGGCACGCTTCCCCAACAACCCCGACTCTGTGTCTTACTACTATCGTGAGTGGGTTCACCCAGTCAAGGTGTTCGACTACGACCAGGGCACCGTCACGAAGATGATGACCTCGGAAGACTCCATCAAGTACATGACCACCTTCATGCACTGTGCCTTCGTCGCCATGGAGCCACAGTCTGGCGAGGTGAAGGCATGGGTAGGCGACATCGACTTCGACGCATGGAAATATGACAAGGTGACTGCCGAGCGCCAGCCGGGTTCCACCTTCAAGCTCTTCGTCTACACAGAGGCGATGAACCAGGGACTCACCCCTTGCGACAAGCGCCGCGACGAATACATCTCCATGGAGGTGTACGACAAGAGGAAGCATGAGATGGTACGCTGGACACCTTCCAACGCCAACGGTTCGTTCTCTGGCGACTCCATCCCCCTGAAGAGTGCGTTTGCCAAGAGTATCAACTCCGTCGCTGTCCGTTTGGGTCAGGAGATGGGAATCAAGCGCATCATAGAGACCGCGCAGAAGATGGGTATAGAGAGTCCACTTGAGGACGCACCATCGTTGGCACTCGGTTCGAGCGACGTCAACCTGTTGGAGATGGCGTCAGCCTACAGTACGGTGGCTGCCAACGGAAAGCACCATGCCCCCGTACTCGTCACCCGCATCGTGGACCGTGACGGCAAGGAGGTCTATACCGCTCCTACCAGCGACGAGCAGGTCATCCCATACAAGACGGCGTTCCTCATGCAGCAGTTGCTACAGGGCGGTATGCGAGAGCCAGGCGGTACGTCACAGAGCTTGTGGGGATACGTCGGCAACGTCCGCGACACTGAGTTTGGTGGAAAGACAGGAACCACAAACAACCACTCCGACGCATGGTTTATGTGCGTCAGTCCCAAACTCGTTGTTGGAGCCTGGGTAGGTGGAGAATACCGATGCATCCACTTCCGCACCGGTGCCTTGGGACAGGGTTCCCGCACGGCGCTGCCCGTCTGCGGTTACTTCCTCCAGGCATTGTTCTCCGACCCCAACTACCAGAAATATCACGGCAAGTTTGACAAGCCTCACGATGACGACATCACACGCGACATGTACCAATGCGCAAGTTATGTTCCCCGTGCCAAGGTAGACACCACTGCTGTAGACAGCACTGCCATGGAGGAGGTGGACGAGGAAGGCAACGTCATCGTTCGTGAGAACACCACGGAAGTTGGCGAGACTCCTACCAACCAGGAGCATGGCAAGCAGGCAGAAGAGTCACAACACCACGAGAAGAAGAAGGCTCGACCCACAGAGGAAGCCATCAAGTTTGAAGACCTCTAAAGAAAAAAGTTCCACTTGTATGTTTTACAAGTGGAACTTTTTAAAGTTTTTGAAGTAGGGAATTTATAGAAGTTAAAGAAGTTATCGCTTCGCTCAGAAGTTAAGGGACAACAGCTTTATTGCTTGGTTCGCTCCTGCAAGAAGTAATGGTATTGTCCCTCTACTTCCCTCTAACTTCCTTTAAATTCTCTAACTTCCTTTAAATTCTCTAACTTCCCTCTAACTTCCCTCTAACTTCTCTCTAAATTCTCTAACTTCCTTTAAATTCTCTAACTTCCCTTATTTCTTCAGCAATTTCTTTCTCGACACTTTGAATCGGTCGAAGCCAAGTCCATAGACACCGATGACAGCGCTCTGACTGACAAAGGCGGTAGGGTCTATCTCGTCGATAAGTCGGAATATCTTCTGCGACTCACGCTGGCGAGCCAGGACGAAGAGCATGTGTACATCCTTGCCACTGTAGCCTCCATGACCGTCGATGACCGTACACCCGCGGTCGGCAGTGGCATTGATGGCAGCACTCAGTTCCAGATATTTGTCCGACACGATGAAGAACTGCACCGAGCGTCTCAGCGTACTGATGACATGGTCGACGCAGAGAGAGGAGACGAAGAGGCATACATAACCATAGATCACCATCTCCCAGTCGCGCAGCACCCAAAAGGAACTGGTAATGATGAGCAGGTCGCAGATCAGGATGGCGTGGCCCAAGGAGATGTTATAATACTTGTTGACCATGGCTGCCACGGTGTCACTGCCTCCGGTAGACCCGTTGCAAGAGAGTCCGAGTCCCGCGCTTCCTCCCATGAAGAAAGCACCCACTACCGTTGCCATGAACGGTTGGTCGGAAAGCATCGAGATGTTTCCTCCCGAATAGCTTTCGATAAACCGTGTGACGACGGCGAAGACACCCACGGCATAGATAGTCTTGACGCAGAAGCGCCAGCCCAAGGCACGGTAGGCCAAGGCAAGCAGCAAGATGTTCAGTCCGAAGTAGGACACGGACACCGGAATGCCAAAGCCCCAATAGAGGATGGAGGCAATACCTCCCACTCCACCCATCGTGATGTGATTGGGCAAGAGAAAGACATTCAGTCCTATACTTCCGATGATCATGGCAAAGGCAATGACAATATAGTCACGTATCTCGTGAATTTTCGATTTTGTGGTCATGATGATTTTTTTTGTGAATAAGGGGAGTTAATGGAGTTAAGGAGTTAAGACAACGGCTTTTTGTGGGGGAGTTAAGGGGGATTTTACTTTGTCCTTTTTGAGAATTTCTTACTGAGTCCCTTGGCGAGTCCTCCCTCGCTGGTCTCCTTGTAGAGCGACGGCAGGTCGTGTCCAGTCTGTCTCATCACCTCCACCACCTTGTCGAAGGAGACACTATGATGGCCGTCAGAGAAAGAAGCGTAGAGGTCGGCATCGAGGGCACGCGCCGCAGCGAAGGCATTGCGCTCTATGCAAGGAATCTGCACCAGTCCGCAGACAGGGTCGCAGGTCATTCCGAGGTGGTGTTCCAGTCCCATCTCCGCAGCATATTCCACCTGTGCCGGACTCCCTCCGAAGAGCTGGCAGGCGGCGGCAGAGGCCATGGCACAGGCTACGCCCACCTCTCCCTGGCAGCCCACGTCGGCACCACTGATGGAGGCATTGTGCTTCACGACATTCCCCACCAGTCCTGCCGTGGCGAGGGCACGCAGGATGCGTTTCTCGCTCATCTCGTGAGCCTGTTGCATATGGTAGAGCACGGCAGGCACCACACCGCAGGCTCCACAGGTAGGGGCTGTGACGATGATTCCTCCCGAGGCATTCTCCTCGCTCACCGCCAGGGCGTAGGCATATACCAGTCCTCTACTCTGCAGCGAGGCACGGTACCCTTTCGCCTTGGTGTAATAGTTGACAGCCTTTCGGGGCAGGCAGAGTGGTCCTGGCAGCACTCCCTCGCTGTCCAGTCCGCGCCGGATGGAAGCCTTCATGGTCTGCCATATCATGTCGAGGAAATCCCAGATGCCACTATCTTCACACGCGTCGACATACTCCCACAACGAGCGTCCGCTGTCGTAACACCACTTCAGGATGTCTCCCAGCGTATTGAGGTCGTACACATCCTTTGCCCCCAGTTCGTCGTGTCCCTCGGTACCGTCTGAGAGCGCCCCGCCTCCGATGCTGTAGACCGTCCACTCGTCCATGACGTCGCCGTTGACATCCTTCCCCACGAAAGTCATGCCGTTGGGGTGGAAAGGAAGGAACACCTGTGGTTTCCAGATGATGCGTACGGCATGGTGAGGACTGAGCACCTCCTCTATGGCGACATCCGTCATGTGGCCCTTTCCCGTTGCCGCCAGACTACCGTAAAGTGTCACCTCGTAAAGCGAGGCATTGCTGCAACGCTCCAAGAAGATGCGCGCCGCCCGCTGCGGTCCCATGGTGTGACTGCTCGACGGACCCTTGCCTACTCTGTAAAGTTCGCGTAATGATTTCATAACTTTTGTTTCTCTACTTCGTGTTATCCCCGAAGGCAAGCAAGACAGTGCCTCTTGCCTTCATTCCTATACATTATATATATTCATCTTCCAGAATCCGAAAGTAAGGAATTTAGGGAAGTTAAGGGAAGTTAGGGGGAAGTTAGGGGGAAGTTATCGCTCCCAACAGTCGCTTAGGGAAGTTAAGGGACAATAGCTTTATTGCTTGATTCTCTCTTGCAAGAAGCAATGGTATTGTCCCCTAACTTCCCTCTAACTTCCCTCTAACTTCCCTTAAATTCTATAAATTCCATGCCAATATCATTCTTTGCCGCTCTGCTTCGCGTCTGCTTTCCCGTGGCTCTTCCCATGGTTCTTCCCAGCCTTGACGAAGAGGTCCTGTCGCGGCAGAGTGTCCACATACTTCTTGCGCAGTTTCTCGAAGAAAGCCATGGTGTCGTTGGAGAAGCCATGTCCCTTCCACGTACTCGTGTTCGTGATGAGTATCCAGCACTGGCCGTCCGGATAGCGCAGAACGAGAGCACTGGTGCCCGAGAGCGACCCCGTGCGAATCCACGGTTTCCCCTGTCGCGTATAGTTCCATCCGATGGAGAAGTCGTAGTTGGGCATTTCTCGCGTCATCGTCTCCACCGTCTTGCGGCTCAGGATGTCCTTAACATGAGGGTCGCCGTCGACAGAAGCTACCAGGCGCGCCAGTTCTGCCGCCGAGGCACACCAGGCGCCGGCACCAGCCAGTCGCGGGATGTCGTTCTCTCCGTAACACTTCTCCACCATCCTGCCACTGTTGTTGTATTCGTACACCGGCACCGAACCGCCGTGCATGTAATACTTCACCTCGTTGGGACGGCGGTCTTTGTAATAGATGCCTGCGATGTGGAAGTCGAAGCAACCGGCTGGGTTCAGCACATGGCGCTGCATGAAGTTCTCGTAGCTCATGCCCGTCTTCTTCTCTATGATCATGGAAAGGAGCATGTACCCCAAGTTAGAGTAGCACTTCCCCTCTCCTGGCGTGAATCCGAGTCGTCGCTTCAGGAGTATGCGGAGCAGCGTGGGATGGTCGGGCGGCACGGCGAGGTGGTTTTGCATCATGATGTAGCGTGTGGAGAACATAGGGTCTCCCGCGTTGTTGGTGAAACCAGCCTTGTGCCTGAGCAGATGTTCCACGGTGATGTCGTAGTAGCGCGGGTCCTTGATGATGTTGGTGTAAACCGTGTCGCAGAGTATTCCCTGCGGTCCGAACACCTTGTCGCCGAGGCGCAGCTTCTTCATCTCCACGAGTTTCATGACACCGATGGCGGTGACGAGCTTCGAGACTGACGCTATTCTCATGATGTGCGACGGTTCCATCGCCACGCCCCTCTCCTTGTCGGCGAAGCCGAAGCCACGTGCGTAGAGCAGTGAGTCGTGGCGTGTGATGACAAGCTGTGCGCCGTTGATCTCCCATCTCTTGAGGTAGCGTTCCACGAGCGAGTCCATCTCATGGTAGGCAGCCCCTGAAGACAGACTGTTGGAGAGCGAGTCATTGAGGTGAGCCATGGCTACCGTGTCCTTGGCGTCCTCCTCCCCCGTCTGCGAGCATCTCGACACACACTGCCGCGTAAGCATCACGATGCCGCCTACGAGAACGAGGCAGATCATGATGATGCGTTTCCAGCGTAGTCTTCTCTTCTTTTTCGTCATTCTTCAGAGGGTTCAGAGTCTTACCGTTTTGTTCATCAGATAATTGTCGAGCACCACCATGGCAGCCATTGCCTCCACCACGGGCACGGCTCTCGGCAGCACACAGGGGTCGTGGCGGCCACGTGCCTTCAGCAGGGTGGCGTTTCCTTCGAGGTCGATGGTCTCCTGCGGTTGCAGTATGGTGGCTACGGGCTTGAATGCGATGCGGCAGTAGATGTCCTGTCCGTTGCTGATGCCTCCCTGAATGCCTCCGCTGTTGTTGGTGGCGGTGGTGAATCCTGGCAGAAAGACGTCGTTCTGCTCACTGCCTCGCGCCGTGACTCCGGCAAAGCCGCAGCCGTACTCAAATCCCTTCACTGCGTTGATGCCGAGCATGGCGGCACCGAGCTGGGCGTGGAGCTTGCCGAACTCCGGTTCTCCGAGTCCTGCGGGACAGCCCTTGACGACACAGGTGATGATGCCGCCGATGGTGTCGCCGTCGGCCTTCACCTGTGCGATGAGGTCTTCCATCTGCTTCGCCTTCTCCGCGTCGGGACACCTCACGATGTTGGTCTCCGCCGTCTGCAGGTCGTAGTGGCGATAGTCGTGTCCGAGACAGATGTCGCCTACCTGCGAGGTGTACGCCGTCACCGTGATGCCCAACTGTCTGAGGGCGAGTTTGGCAAGTGCGCCGCCCACACAGCGTGCGATGGTGATGCGTGCCGAGGAGCGTCCCCCACCCCGATGGTCGCGCAGCCCATATTTCGTCTGATAGGTATAGTCGGCGTGCGAGGGACGGAAGAGGCAGCGCATGTTCTCATAGTCCTGCGAGTGCTGGTTGGTGTTGCGCACCTCGAAGCCTATGGGTGTCCCCGTGCTCTTCCCCTCGAAGACCCCACTGAGCAGTTCCACCTTGTCGGCCTCGTTGCGCGATGTCGTGATGTGGCTCTGCCCTGGTCGCCTGCGGTTCAGCTCGCTCTGGATAAACTCCATGTCGATGTCTATGCCTGCGGGCATTCCGTCTATCACGCCGCCCACAGCCACGCCATGGCTCTCTCCGAAGGTGGTGAGTGTAAAGAGATTGCCAAATGTATTTCTCATCTTCTTACCTTGTTTCTATGATGGGTTACTTACAGCAGCCGCCCATGCAGCCGCCGTCACCACAGTGACCGTTGCAACCGCTGCAACCACCTCCTCCTTCGCCGCCCAGCAGCTTGGCCATTCCTGCCACTTCTTCTGCCGTGGCCTCGCGGCTTACCAGCACCTCGCCCTGGAAGTGGAGAGTCTTGCCGGCAAGTGGGTGGTTGAGGTCTACCTTTACCTTGCTGTCGCCTATCTCCATCACCACGGCGTTGAAGCGGTTTCCGTCCTCGTTCTGCAGGGGGATGATGGCACCTACCTGCACGTGCTGTGCGTCAAACTGTCCGTCTACGCAGAATATCGCCTTGTCCAGGTCGAGGATGCGCTCGTCGTAGCGGTCGCCGTAAGCCTGCGAGGGCTCCAACAGGAAGTCGAACTTCTCGCCTTGTGCCAAGTGTGCGATGTTCTCCTCAAAGGAAGGCAACGTAGCGCCCATGCCGCTGACGAAGATGAACGGACGCTCGTCCGTGGTCTGTTCTATGAGTTCTGACTTTCCTTCACTTGCATCATACAGTTGGTATGAAACGCTGATAAAATTGTTCGATTCCATTTTTCTGTTCCTTATTTATATTATACATTTCTTTACGTGTGGTTTTCCTGCCTTTGCAAGGCAGTCAGCCTTTTGGCGTACAAAGTTACGGAATGTCAGCGAAAATAAAGAATAAATTGTCAAAAATGTCACCTTTTGGATGGCTTTTCACTCGGTGGCTACACGCCTGGGAGGCTCTATTGGCAGTCTGCACGACGATTTCCCGTGGTCTGCACGACGATTTCCCGATTGTCTTGCCCCGTCGGCACCGGAAACGGCACAATATTACAAACTCTTTACAAACGTAAGCACACATCATTGATTTATGTCAAAAAACAAGCGGGAAACATATTTTTTCTTACAAATCGTTTGGCGGCACACCAAAATGTTCCTACCTTTGCAGCGTCAAAAGACAAGAACGATATGGGGACAGGCCTATCAGGAAACACAAAAATAAAACGCCTCCCCAAGTAAGGATAATAAATAATTAAAGAAAGGTAAAAAGATTATGAAGAAATTGATGATTTTGGCAGTAGCTTTGTTCAGTATGACAACTACTTTCGCAGCAGACGAGAACGCAAGTGCAACAGCAGCAACAGCAGCCTACAACATGAACTTCAACATGAACAGCTTGGCTGAGGTCTTGAACCTTAACATCGACCAGGTAGAGGCTGTAAGCGACGTACACAAGAACTTCAGCGTTGACATGATGAACGCAGCAGTGGCTCCCTCAGAGGAGCGCAGCAGCATGGTCGACAAGGCCATCATCAAGGACCTTAAGTACATGCACGCCATCCTCTCACAGTCACAGTACCGCAAGTACATCATGTTGCTCAACACCACGCTCGTAAACCGTGGCATCAAGTAAAAGACTACAAGTTCATTTAGAATACAACCAAAAGGTTGCCGTCATCTTCGCATGACGGCAACCTTTTTTGTCTCTCACCACAAATAGGTATTTGCCACAAACCCTCATTTTTAGGTATTGCGGCAAACGGAAATTCGTCGTACCTTTGCAACCGTAATCAGACATACGGCGCCAAGGACATGCTCCAAGGACACCCCCCGAGGGGGAGCAAGCTCCTCACGGCGCAGACCAAGAAGAGAACATGTAACTAAAAGAATATATAGAAAAATGAAAGCAACAGTTGTAATTTACGGTTCTTCCACAGGAACCTGCCAGAGCATCGCGGAGAACATCGCCTCCAAGCTCGGCGTAGAAGCCATTGACGTAGCCAACCTCGACGAGGCGACGGTAACTGCCAACGACAACCTGATCCTTGGTACCTCCACATGGGGCGCCGGCGAACTCCAGGACGACTGGTACGACGGCATCAAGACCCTGAAGGCTGCCACACTGACGGGCAAGACAGTGGCTCTCTTCGGATGCGGCGACGCCGAGTCTTACCCCGACACGTTCTGCGGCGGCATGAAGGAACTTTACGACGCTGCCGTGGAGGCTGGCGCGACGGTGCTCCCCGGAGTCTCCACAGACGGCTACACTTTCGATGACAGCGAGGCAGTGGCTGACGGCAAGTTCGTGGGTCTCGCCCTCGACGATGTCAACGAGGACGACAAGACCGACAGCCGCATCGAGGCATGGATAGAGGCGATCAAGCCCTCTCTCTAAGTCCATCCACGACGTCAGACCATAACTTTTTTTAACTAAGCGGATTATCAGTATGCAACAGGAAAGCGCAATGCCAGTAGACATGAAGGTCTTGATGAACCACATCTATGAATACAAGAAGGGTGTACGCCGCATGGTGCTGTTCACCTTCAACAAGCGGTATGAGAACTATGCCATCACCCGTCTGGAGCACCAGAACATAGACTACATCGTCAAGCCCGTGGGCAACGACCGCCTCAACCTCTTCTTTGGCAAGCGCGAGTGCCTGGACGCCATCCGCCTCATGGTAGACAAGCCGCTCAGCCAGCTCTCTCCCGAGGAGGACTTCATCTTGGGGGCCATGCTCGGCTACGACATCTGCGCGCAGTGCGAGAGGTACTGCGAGCGCAAGTGCCGCTCCAAGTATTCAGCAGCATAACTGCGTGTGGCTGAGGGCACAAGACACGGACTGATTGAACTTATATGTTTGAATTTTTAAGACAAAAAAACTGTTTGAATTTCAAGACAAAAAAAGAACTGTTTGAAACTTTTAGATAAAATATTAAAAGCCTCCTCTTACACTTCTCATCGAGGAGTTACGGGAGCAGGAAGAAGAAGAATCTTGTTCGCTAATTAAAAATAATTCATAATGTTTTTGTATAATATAAAGGCGGTGCTCGGGAGAGTATCGCCTTTTTGCGTTGCCATTGATTCGGAGGAACGGGTTTCCGAATGCCTGCAAGGAATAAAAAAACATTCGTTTACAGATTTTCTATCCAGCGCTTTCCCGACTTTGTGTTAATCCAAAGAGCGATACCTACTGCTATTATAGCAACACCTGTCATAGTAAATAACATTGCATCCATAATTTATCTCTTTTTTAAAATTTTAAAACCAACATATGCAAAAGCATAAGTAGCAATACTTCCTATTACAAACAACAGAACAGACTTATACGTGAAATCAGCTAACCCGAACAATGTCGGCACATTGGTGAGCACGGTTGTTCCAAATGCAGTTTTACTCATGTCTAAGAAATACTTACTGAGTATTTCCTTTTCCATTTTCGCTTTTTCACAATCTTCTCTAACTGTCATGCTCGATATTTTTGGCAAAAATACACTTTTCTTTTGAAACCGCCAAGAAAATCAAGAGGAAATACCCCTCCTATCGGAAGATTGGACGTCAGAGAGTTCGGCTTGCGTACAAGTAGCCGCACACGACGTTTGTCTTCAAGTTCAAGTCCTTACTCCCCAAAAGTTGCGGATTTGAGGTTTTCTTGATAAGCATTGATTGCTTCGATATATTTTGGCATAAAATCGCACATGGTATGGTAGCTGACCGTGTTTGCTTCGCGCTCTTCCAATGCTTTCATGATGTCGCGGATCATAAAGAACCTTTTGTATACTTCACGGATTTTAATCTGCGTCTCGTAATAGCCGGCCACGATTTCCTCGTCAGATACATTTTGCATTTGATAAATCCTTTTGATTTTCTGGATGCTCTCCTGTGTGAACTGCACAGGGTGTGTTGCAAGATATCTCATCACGCAGGCCTCCACGAACATTTCGTTGGCCACTGTTAGTGGGTCGCCATAGGCTTGCTGAGCATAAAAGGTGGCATTCCGATTGTAGAAGGCAATCATCTTGTCCTTGATGTCATCCCAGAATTCTTCGTTTAAAGGATTGCAGAAAGAATGGTTGAACTCGTGAATGATGACTGGCAGAGTACAAGCCTCTCCATAGTAAATATTTCCAGCAGCATTGCGGTCGGCACAACCCATGAAAGCGTTCTTTATTTCCGAGCCATCTTTGTTTTTTTGCGGAATAGCATAGTTGCCTGGACCATTTAGCAGACCGAGATAGATATGGAATGAGACATTGTCGATAGGACCAAAGAATGACTTGTACCAATCCAAGTCAATCTTGTTGACCAACTGCTGTTGCATGGCTTGTTTACAGGCATTGTAGAGGGGCTGATTCTTCTTGAAGAAGGAATGGAAATGGGCTTTTTTATAGAAATCCTCAAGCAGAGCTATGAGCTTTTTCTCGTGTCGTGGAGTAATGTCCCGATAGTAATGGTTGTAGTCAGGCTCCAAGTCCGTATTATAATGCAGCTTGCCATTTTTCAGTTTCAGGCGTAGTGCCATGGAAACTGGAACATGATAGCCAAAGCCCTGTTTCACCAGACTGTCTTTCACAAAAGCTATGATTGGATGATTGGAATAGGGTGCGAAAGTGCTGTCTACTTGGTGAAAATAATCAATGACTCCAGCCTGCCCTTCTGGCCATACATATCCAGGCACCTTGGCAAGGTGGGCTATAACGCTAACCAATTCGCTCTCTTCAGTATAGTCGACGCTGATGTTGTTTTTGGCTTTAGCACCTGTTAGGCTTGCTATAAACAGCGCAATAACTGCAAAATATCTCATATTCATATGGTATCCTAAAATTTTAGTTGAATGATTTTTTACCTAAACCAACGAGGACTAATCCACATCCCGAAGTGGTAAGCAATATCACGATGGGCATATGTTCCACCATATCGACCAGCTTTTGCCATAATGCCGATTGCATCTGTTCTTTGAATCCATGCCTTAACAGAAAGCACGAAGTTGTTGCTTCCTGCTGCATTTCTAATTGTATCGAATTCGGTATAATTAAAATTCGGATTATATAACATTTCCCATTCACCGAGATATTCTAAAATGCCCTGCGCCACTCTCATGAGCGTACCGTCACGGCACAGACGCACCAAAGCCGACCTTACTGCGTCTGAGGTTCCAGTA
>CAVCDC010000005.1:5767-63278 GCA_963600865.1 Firmicutes bacterium CAG:103 | reverse complement strand
AACAAGTCTGCGTAAGGCTCGGTTGGATAAAGGGTTGGGGCAGCTGAATAGTTACTCGATTTTCATATCGGTGTTAACTTATTCTAAGCAGAACCCAGTTAATAAATTGACACGAAAAAGCGTGAACCTTATCTGTTGTCCGTTCCACGAGTCGAGGCTCTTGCATTGCCTATTGTTGTCGAACAGACAACGTTAGAGCCCACGCCGATATGATAATCAACTCCATGTGGAAGATACACTTACACCATCATACCCAAATAGGTATAATGATAGCTTGCGTAAAAACACATGGGGTGATATAATCACACCCGGGGCATCTACCGTTGCTAAGTTCAAGACAACAATTCGTGAATTTGCAAGATTCGACTCGTCTCAAACAGAGCGTCAAGTAAACGCCTTCGTTATGTCTTGCCTCTTTGCCCACCCAACCTCCTTTGTTGCAGGATTTTACCCACAAAAGGCTCGGCGCGTGCTGAGGCATGGAAGCATTGGTATTGTGCGTACGAATACGCCCAACCAACTTATCCAATCGCAAAGATATGGCTTTTTCTTCAAACAAAAGAAAGAAAAGGGAAGAAAATAATTAATTTGGTGCTTTTTTCTATGTTTTTCATGAAAATTGTAGGGGAAACGTGTGTTGGTAGTACCAGATGCCAAGTTGAGTAGAGTATATTAGTGGGTCAAGTTAAGTATATCTCTGAGTGAAAGAACATATATCCTTCGGCGTGCTGACTATGCTCAGCAGCTTTGCCGAGCCGGGTCAGCAGGTCTGCCGACTATAGTCAGCAGCTCTGCTGAGCATAGTCGGCAAACCTATTTGGCTTGCATTTCCTCCTAAAGTCCTCCTTGCCAAGATGCCTTTCTATCTTGTCGATGTATGATTGACGGATAATCGTTGCCATCCCGGCATTACTGCCACGGCTATCTTCTGCGTGGCTTCTTTTACTCAGTGGACTTTCTCAATCTTACCTTTGTAGACAGGAGGGCGATCATCAGTCCCAGGCAGGCGGCTATGCTGAGAGCTATGCGCAGGTTGGTGGCTTCAGAGAGCCAGCCTATGACGGGAGGACCTACGAGGAAGCCGAAGAAACTGACACTTGAGACGATGGTGATGGCGATGCTTGCCTTCATGGTGCCCAACTTGCCCGCTATGCTGTAGCAGATGGGGACTGACGAGGAGATGCCAAAGCCTACAAGTAGGAAGCCGAGAGTTGCTGGTACGAGATAGGGTAGGGCTGCTGCCATCCACAATCCTGTGACAATTAGGACACCGCAGACCTTCAGTACTCTCGACGGTCCATATTTTGTCACAAAGCCGTCGGCAAGGAAACGCCCGAGCGTCATCGCTCCCATGCCGGCGATGTATCCAGCTCGTATGAACATATCGTCGGGCTTTACTACCGATGAGAAATAGACGCTGCTCCAGTCGTAAACCGTTCCCTCGCAGAACATTCCGGCAAAGCCCATCAGTCCTAAGAGGAAAAGGATGGGGTCGATGGTGCGGAAGGAGAACTTCGGTATGTCTTCCTCCTCGGCCTTTGCCTGTTCGTCGTTGACGAGATGGCGGAATCCTACGGCTATGACAATGATAGCCATGGCGAGGATGCTGCCGAAATGGACGCTTATGGGAAGCAAAGTGTTGGCAAAGAGGGCGCCGATGATGCCACCGGTAAATCCGCCCATGCTCCACAGACCGTGAAAGGACGACATGATGTTACGGCCGTAGAACTTCTCTAAGAGACACGCCTGTGTGTTGGTGGCAATGTTCATCAGGTTTGCCATCATGCCGAAGGCTATTAGTCCCATGATGAGGTGCATTACCGTACTGCTGTTTCCTATGGCAAATAGGGCCACGGCGTATAGTACCTCAGAGATGACGAGCATCTTACGGCTACCAAACTTGCTGACTAATATGCCCGAGAAAGCCATCATCAGCAGTTGGCCTATGGGGATGGCGAAGAGCACGGATCCCAACTGTCCGTTGCTCAGGTGTAAAAGGTGCTTGATGTCGGGGATGCGGCTTGCCCAACTGGCGAAGATTACACCCGGTACGAAATAATAGGCGGCAACAGCTACTCTCTTGCGTGCCAAATCACTCAAATTGTTCATTCTTTTGTTGTCCTGTCTTGTAAATCTCTTGCAAAGGTACTGCTTTTTTATGAAACAAATAGGATGAACAGGAGATTTGTTTAAAGTAATCTACACGAACAGACTGCCTATCTGGAAAACTATTGCCGAGACGACCCATGCCAAGAGGGTGGTGTAGACGGCGGCGAAGCCTGCCCATTTCCAACTGCCAGTCTCGCCCTTGATGGCGGCAATGGTGGCGATGCACGGGAAGTAGAGCAGTACGAAGAGTAGGAAACAGTAGGCTGTGAGCGTAGCCTTGGATGAGGCTTCCTGTTCTGAGTATCCGTAGGTGTGCTGCAGGTCGGCAGTCATCTGCTTCTTCAAGATCTCATACTTGCCGTCTTCGTCGCTGTAGTCCTTGTCATCACCGAAGGAGTCGTTGCCACTGTAGAGCACGCCCATGGTGGAGGCGACAATCTCCTTGGCTCCCACGCCTGAGATGAGTCCCACGTCCAACTTCCAGTCGAAGCCCTGCGGTGTGAAGACGGGTTCGATGGTCTTGCCGATACGACCGATGAAACTCTGTTCCTGTTGCTCCTGCTGTGACAGTTCGTCGTGGTGGGGGAAGTATCCGAGTGCCCAGACGATGATGCTTGCCACGAGGATGATGCCACCCATCTTCTTCAGGTACTGCTTGCCTTTCTCCCAGGTGTGGCGGCCAATAGCCTTCCATGTAGGGAAACGGTAGGGTGGCAGTTCCATGACGAAGGGTGTGTCCTCGCCCTTGATGACGAAGGAGGCGAAGATGCGGCTCAGGATGACGGCGCAGACGATGCCCGCCAAGTAGAGCGAGATCATGACGAGCGAACGGTACTGCAGTGCGAAGAATGTACCGATGATCATGATGTATATGGGGAATCGTGCCGAACAACTCATGAGCGGCAGGATGAGCATGGTGATGAGTCGTGAGCGGTGGCTCTCGATGGTGCGTGTCGCCATGACGGCAGGCACGTTACAGCCGAAGCCCATGATGAGGGGTATGAACGACTTTCCGTGCAGTCCCATCTTGTGCATCAGTTTGTCCATGATAAAGGCAGCACGTGCCATGTAGCCCGAGTCTTCCATGTAGGAGATGAAGAAGTAGAGTATCAGTATCTGTGGCAGGAAAACGATGACAGCTCCCACACCGCCGATGACTCCATCTACGAGCATGTCCTTGACAGGACCGTCGGGTAGGGTAGTGCTGATGGTCTCACCCAACCATGCTACCCCGTCTTCTATCCATCCCTTGGGAATCTCTCCTAACACGAAGGTGGTGGTAAACATGATGAAGAGCAGTAGAATGAAGATGGGGAATCCCACGTAGCGGTTGGTGATGATGCGGTCGAGCAGGTGAGTCACCTGATAGGTGTCCTTGGCATTGCCCGTCTGATAACCCGATTCCTGAAGCGCACCATGTATAAAACCGTACTTGGCATCCATGACAGCCGTCTCGCTGTCCTCTCCCGTCTCTTCCTTTACGCGCCGTGCAGCCTCGTCGCGTGCTTCGAAAATCTCCTTAGAGGTACTCAACTGTGAGGCGTACTGTTCTGCTTCCTTGTCGTTCTCCAATAGTTTGATGGCAAGGTAGCGAGTGGAGTAGCGCTGGCGTATGGCATCGTCGCTCTTGAGGTATTCCTGGATGTGGGTGATGCCGTTCTCTATCTCATGACCGTGGCTGATGTGTATGTGACGATAGTGTGGATTGGTGTCTTCGCGGCTCTCGTAGAGTTTGATGATGGTGTCGAAGAGATGGTCCACACCCCTGCCGTTGGTAAAGACGGTGGGAATCATGGAGATGCCGAAGAGTTCGCCCAACTTGTCGTAGTCGATGTTGTCGCCACGCTTCTCTGTCTCGTCAAACATATTGAGGGCGCACACCATGCGGATGTGCATGTCGATGAGTTGTGTGGTGAGGTAAAGGTTGCGTTCGAGGTTGCTGGTGTCAATGACGTTGATGACCACGTCGGGGGTGTGCTCTACCAACTGTTTGCGCACGTATAACTCCTCGGGACTGTATGCTGAAAGAGAGTAAGTGCCAGGCAGGTCAACCAAATTAAACTGGTAACCACCGTATTCGGCGTGTCCCTCTTTGGCGTCTACCGTCACACCGCTGTAGTTGCCTACCCGTTCGTGAGCCCCGGAAGCAAAATTGAAGAGTGACGTCTTGCCGCAGTTGGGGTTGCCCACTAAGGCGACATTGATGACATGGTGCAAGCGTTCAGCTTCCCTTTCAGCCTCCAACATCTTGTCGCCAGCGGTGTCGCTATCCACTGATTGACTTTCTTCCACCTGCTCTTTCATGTCTTTGCGGGCGTTGCGCAGACTCTCGTTATGGCGTGCCTCCTCGATAGACACCACCTCGATGTGGTCTGCCTCGCTATGGCGTAGCGACACCTCGTAGCCCATAATCTTGTATTTCACAGGATCCTGAAGAGGAGCGTTGAGCAATACCTCCACTGTCTTTCCCTTGATGAAGCCCATCTCGATGATGCGCTTGCGGAAACCACCGTGTCCTGCCACCTTCACGATGACGGCACTCTCACCTGTCTTTAGTTCTGATAACTTCATAACGTCATTCTTTCTTTTCGTTTGCAAAGGTACAAATATTCCTTTGCAACGAAGTTGCAGTAAGCGGACAAAGTGTCCTTCCCCCTTCTTTTTAGCATTAAAATACCTACAAATGATGATGCGAAAAGGTGGATATTGCCAAACCAGGAGGTTTTATGCAATATCCACCTTTTATATATGAAAGGCAATTCTCACCTTTCGCATAGTTTACAAGTTTTTGCCGTGGCAGTTCTTGAACTTCTTACCGCTTCCGCAGGGACATGGGTCGTTGGGACGAGGCATTGCTTCAGCACGATAAGGAGTATGGTTTACCTGCTGTGCACCCTCGCGAGTGTCTTGGCTGGCAGCGGCACGCTGAGCCTCACGCTCTGCGTCGAGGTCTTCCTTCTGCTCCACATACTGCTGCTTCTGCTCTACCTCGGGTGCAGCTTCCTGTATGGGCTGCTCCTGCTGCATGACAGGAATCTGTCCGCGCATCAGAATGCTTGCAATGCGGTCGTTCATCTCGTTGATCATGCTGTCCCACAACTTCACGCTCTCCAACTTGAAGATGAGCAACGGGTCTTTCTGCTCGTAGCTGGCGTTCTGTACAGAGTGGCGCAGCTCGTCCAACTGGCGCAGATTCTCCTTCCAGTTGTCGTCGATGATGTGGAGCATGATGATCTTCTCCCACTGTTTTACGACGCTCTTACCCTCGCTCTCGTAAGCCTCCTGCAGGTTGCAAGGAATATTGTAAATACGCTTGCCGTCGGTGATAGGCACCATGATGCGCTCGAAGATGGCACCCTGTGTCTCGTACACCTGTTTGATGATGGGCCATGCAGTAGCCTGGATGCGCTCCACCTTGCGCTTGAAGGAAGCCATGGCATCCTGGAAGGCACGCTCGCTCAGTTCCTCGCGGTTGCCAGCCTCAAACTCTTCTGCCGTGAAAGGAATCTCCATGGCGAGAATCTTCAGGAAGTCTTCCTTGGCACCCTCATAGTCGTTGTTGTTGATGATATAGAGCACGCGATCCCAGATGACATTGGTGATGTCCATACCGATGCGCTCTCCCATGAGGGCGTGACGGCGCTTCTCGTAGATGACGGTACGCTGTTTGTTCATCACGTCATCGTACTCCAAGAGGTGCTTACGGATACCGAAGTTATTCTCCTCCACCTTGCGCTGAGCACGCTCAATACTCTTGCTGATCATAGGACTCTCGATACGCTCACCATCCTCGAAGCCGAGACGGTCCATCACCTTGGCGATACGCTCAGAGGCAAAGAGACGCATGAGTTTGTCTTCCAAAGATACATAGAATACAGAAGAACCTGGGTCACCCTGACGTCCGGCACGACCACGCAACTGGCGGTCTACACGGCGGCTCTCATGACGCTCTGTACCGATGATGGCAAGACCGCCGGCTTCCTTAACCTCAGGGGTAAGCTTGATATCGGTACCACGACCAGCCATGTTGGTGGCGATGGTGACAGCACCCTTGCCGTTGGTGGAACGACCAGCCTCTGCCACAATTTGAGCCTCCTGCTGGTGCAGCTTGGCGTTGAGCACATTGTGAGGGATGTTGCGCATCTTGAGCATCTTGCTCAGCAACTCAGAGATTTCCACTGATGTGGTACCTACGAGGACAGGGCGTCCTGCGTTGCGCATCTCCTCTATCTCGTCGATGACGGCACGATATTTCTCTCGAGCTGTTTTGTAAACACGGTCGTCAAGGTCGTGGCGAGCAATGGGGCGGTTGGTAGGAATCTCTACAACGTCGAGCTTGTAGATGTCCCAGAACTCACCAGCTTCGGTGCTTGCCGTACCCGTCATACCCGAGAGCTTGTGGTACATACGGAAATAGTTCTGTAGTGTGATGGTGGCAAAGGTCTGTGTGGCAGCCTCTACCTTGACGTGCTCCTTGGCCTCGATAGCCTGGTGCAGACCGTCGCTCCAACGGCGACCTTCCATGATGCGACCCGTCTGCTCGTCGACAATCTTTACCTCACCGTCCATGACGACATATTCGTCGTCCTTATTAAACATGGTGTAGGCCTTCAGCAACTGTTGCAGTGTGTGTACACGCTCGCTCTGCACGCCATAGTGAGCCATCAACTCGTCTTTCTTGTCCAAGCGCTCCTGGTCTGACAACTCCGTGTGAGTCTCCAGTTCACTGAGTTCTGTGGCGATGTCGGGCAACACGAACAGTTCGCGGTCGTTCACCTGCTTGGCCAACCAGTCTGTACCCTTGTCGGTGAGGTCGGCAGAGTTGAGCTTCTCGTCTACAACGAAGTAGAGGGGCTCTACCGCCTTTGGCATCTCACGGTTGTTGTTCGCCATATAGTATTCCTCAGTTTTAAGGAGTCCTGCCTTGATGCCTTCTTCTGAGAGATACTTGATGAGCGGTTTGTTCTTAGGCAGTGACTTATAAGAACGATAGAGGGCAAGGAAACCTTCCTCTGTCAGTTTCTGGTCTTTGTTCTGTGTGCCGGCAGCAATCTTCTGCTTAGCCTCGGCGAGCAGTTCTGTAGCCTGCTTGCGCTGCACTTCGTAGAGACGTTCCACGAGAGGCTGGTACTCTTCGAACATCTGGTCGTCGCCCTTAGGGATAGGGCCAGAGATGATAAGAGGGGTACGTGCATCGTCAATCAACACTGAGTCAACCTCGTCGACGATGGCATAGTTGTGCTGACGCTGTACGAGGTCGGCAGGACTGTTAGCCATGTTGTCACGCAGGTAGTCGAAGCCAAACTCATTGTTTGTACCGAAGGTGATGTCTGCCTGGTAAGCCTTGCGGCGTGCGTCAGAGTTGGGACGGTGCTTGTCGATGCAGTCTACGGACAGACCGTTGAACATATAGAGCGGTCCCATCCACTCGGAGTCACGCTTGGCGAGGTAGTCGTTGACGGTCACCACGTGCACACCGTTGCCAGTCAAGGCGTTGAGAAATACAGGGAGGGTAGCGACGAGGGTCTTACCTTCACCCGTTGCCATCTCGGCAATCTTACCCTGGTGGAGCACTGTACCACCGAAGAGCTGTACGTCGTAGTGAACCATCTCCCACTTCAGGTCGTTGCCACCGGCAGTCCAGTGGTTGTGGTAGATGGCTTTGTCACCATCGATGGTGATGAAGTCATTGGCAGGGTTGCCAGCCAGTTCGCGGTCGAAGTCTGTTGCTGTCACCACCGTCTCTTCGTTCTCGGCGAAGCGGCGTGCTGTGTCCTTCACGATGCTGAAGGCTGTGGGGAGAACCTCGTTGAGGGCTACCTCATAATTGTCGAGAGCTTCCTTCTCCAACTTGTCTATCTGATTGAAGATGGTTTCACGCTCGTCGATGGGAGTGTCTTCGATGATGGCCTTCAGTTCGGCTATCTTTTCGCGCTGTGCCTTGCCGGCATCTTGCACGTACTGCTGTATTTCTTTTGTCTTGGCACGCAGTTCGTCGTTGCTCAGTGCCTTGATGTTGGGATATTCAGCCTTCACTTTTTCCACGATAGGCTGGATAAGCTTCATGTCGCGTGTCGACTTGTTGCCGAAGAGCGACTGGAGAAATTTGTTGAGATTCATTGTGTGTATTTGTTCTTTTTGTTATTCGAATTGATGTTTTTTGCAAATTTGCTTGCAAAGGTAAGAAAAATATCTGTAACTCAGCAATGTTTTGCTGACAAATGCCCCAAATCGGGGCCTCGAATAACAATACTGCCGTAAGGCGAACGATATTTCCGTACAATAATATCGGAAAAATAAATGTGGGTCGGTGTTACTGACAATGTGGCAGAGTCTGCCTCCGACAGCGTTGCCGCCATCGTGTTTCGGTGTATATGCTCGTCTTCTCCCGTTGCCTGTTTGATGGCTTTTAGGGCACAGAGGATGTCTTCCTCTATCGCCTTGGCTTCGGGTTGCTGGATAAATTCATCGAAGGATAAATCCGTGAGCGCAAACCTCAGTGCTTGCTGGTAGGTCTGCGCTTCCATGCCTGTTGCCGCAAGGACAACGAGTAGGGCGGTGATGTATCGGTTTACCCTCATGTTTTTATTTTTCCAGTTGGGAAAATTATTTTTTCCAGTTAGAGAATTATTTGTGACGGATAGCCACTGTTGTGTATCTTATCAGCAAAGATAGTGCCAGAATACCCATTCCCTCTGCATAGTCCTGCCACAGCTGGGCGAGAAGTGCTGCAAAGAGCATGGCTCCCCATAGGTGGTAATACCAGTGGATGCCGCCTTTTCGTGCTTTCTTGGTCACGCTCCAGACAAAGACAAGGTTAAGCGGATTGAGCAGCAGAATCTGAAAATTGATCTGTACGGTGGGGTGCTGTGAGAAGGCCATCGACAAGAGTATCAGACCGGGGAACCCAGTGATGAGCAACAGAATGGTGTCTACCCACCAAAGGCGCTTCTTCCGCCATGATTCCATGCCGCTAAGCAACATAATAACGATGCCGATGACAAGGAACAGGCAACGGGGCGTAATGGACAGAGTGTCTTCTAACTCTGTTGGCGCTGAGACAAAGACGCTTGTCGGTGAAATTAGATAGGAAGTGCTGCTAACCAACGGAGTGCCTGGAGCATCAGTTCTCTTGGCAGAGGCAAATTCCATGCTCAGGTTGACGGGCAGAAATTCCCATTCGTTCCTGTCTATTTGACTGTCTGCACAAACACCTAAGAGTAGGTCGTTACCGAAACGTGCCCAACGGTGATTCTTATTGAAACTATGTATTTCCTTGCGGTATGTGGTTGGCTCCGCAGGGTACTCCTTGGTGTAAGAGAGTTTTCCCATGTGACTCGTGATCATGTCGCGGGCTCGTGTGGTGCAGTTGTCGTAGAAGAAATTGTATCGGTAAGTGCGCTTCTCTGGACTGCTGTTCTCCCAGACGGCAGAGAGAATCGCAGACTTCTCCTGTCGTGTGAGGGCGAGGTGCTGCTGCAATACCCATCTGCCCTCATGGCGATATTCTTCCATAAAACTGTCCATGGACATGATGCCCATCTGGTAGTCGGTGAGTCCGAAGACAAAACGGAGTACGAAATAGTCCTGTTGGAAAGAGAACATACCCCAGTTGACGGCAAGGTCTTGGTGGTGAGCCTTGTCGTTGATGCGAAGAGCCGTATGGCCATAGTACGACCACACCTCCTGGCCAGGGCCACAGGTGAGCAGAGAGATGTCTACCGAGTCGAGCCAAGCCACATCTGTGTCCTGTGCAGTTGCCGTTGTCGTTAAATTGGTTAACAAAACGGCAAAAATTGCTATGAAAATAGTCTTAAAACGTTTCACGATGCAAAAATACCTTATTATTTTGGATTATCCTTCTTTTATCTCAAAAAATTTCAATACTTTTGCACTCTGAATGTAAATTAAAGTATTTTTATATAGATGAAAAAACTATTTCTTGCCACGCTCATGCTGGGAATCACACTTTTCGCCAGCGCACAGACGGGCATCAATTCTCCTTATAGCCAGTACGGACTGGGTGTGCTTGCCGACCAGACTTCGGGCTTCAACCGCGGTATGAACGGAGTGGGACTCGCCTTCCATGAGCATAACCAGGTCAACTATATCAACCCGGCATCTTATTCGGCGTTAGACTCTTTGACGTTTATTTTCGATGCAGGTATTTCGGGTCAGATTACCAACTTCGCTGAAAACGGGGTGAAGAAAAATGCCAAGAACGCCAATTTCGAATATGTTGTCGCTGCCTTGCGACTGGCAAAGAAAATGGGTTTGAGCTTCGGTGTCGTGCCTCTCACCAATATTGGGTATAGCTATTACAATTCCGGGTGGGTAAACTCCGTTAGCAAGGAGGTTTCCTATACCAATACCTTCTCTGGTGAGGGCGGCTTGCACCAGGCTTACGTCGGTGTGGGCTACTCTCCATTCAGCGGATTTTCTGTCGGTGCCAATGTTTCTTATGTCTGGGGTAAGTACAGCAAGAATGTGACGAATGTACTGAGCAGCTCGGCTGCCAATTCCTTGACGCGTACTTATTATGCACAGGTGAACAGCTATAAACTCGACTTCGGTGTGCAGTATACTCATCGCTTGGGCAAGAACGACTGGTTGACGGCTGGTGTGACTTTCTCGCCTGGACATGGCTTGGGCTCCAAGGCCAACCTCTATCAGATCAAGACGGATGCCATGACAGGTTCTAAGGACTCCACAACCAATGTGATCGACAGCAAGAAGGCACTCTCCTTGCCGAATATGTATGGCGTGGGTCTTATGTGGAATCATGCCGGACAATGGAAGGTGGGACTCGACTATACGTTGCAGTCATGGGGCAGTTTGGAGGCTCCCGACTTCGATGGTACAAACTATGTGCTGAAGAAAGGACTCTATTCTGACAGACACAAGATAAACTTGGGTGGACAGTACTGCTATGATGAGCATCACCGCAATTTCTTCAAGCGTGTGCAGTACCGTGCTGGTGTAAGCTATGCTACACCTTATTATAAAGTAAATGGTGACGACGGTCCCAAGGACTTGTCTGTAAGTGCCGGTTTCGGTATTCCTATTGTCAACTCTTACAACAACCGCTCTTTCCTCAATATCAGCGGACAGTGGGTGCAGAGTAATGCAAGTGGATACATCAAGGAAAATACATTCCGTATCAATATCGGCTTTACATTCAACGAGGACTGGTTTAAGAAGTGGAAGATGCAATAGTAGGGGCTTAGTGTGTGGCAAGTCTATGGGTCGTCCTGTCAAGAAAAACTTGCCGCATGAGAGGTGTCCTCTATATTATATAAGATGTATAAGTCGAGAAATATTGTCATAGCACTGTTTGTTGCACTGGTTTTGGCAGCTTGCCAAGAACAGGTGGAGCATACTGCCCCTGCCATCAAACCGCGCGACTCTGTGGACATGATGACCTCTTATGGAGTAAACACGCTTATCAGTGACTCCGGCGTCATCAAGTACCGCATTGTGACGGAACGATGGGAGGTGAATACGGTCAAGAACCCTTCTCGGTGGACCTTTGTCAAAGGCATGCTCCTCGAACAGTTTGATGACAAATTCCATGTCAACAGTTATATCCAGTGCGATACGGCTTATTATTACGACCAGCTGCGTATCTGGAAACTCTACGGCAGGGTGCGCATCCTTACCAAGGACGGACTTCGCTTTGCAAGTGAACAACTCACGTGGGACGAAAACCGACATGAGTTGAGCAGTAATGTGTTTAGCCGTCTGGTCACTCCTGAGCGTACGCTGCAGGGTACTTATTTCAGGAGCGACGAACGGATGACGCGTTACTATGTCAGCAATTCGAAGGGTAGTTTTGTGAAGAGTGATGTGGCGGGCTCGGATAGTCCGGCAGATACGACAACGACACCCGACTCACTGCAGCAGCCTATGCGACAGAGGGCTGTGCCGCAACGTGCCAACAACACCATTCCCCTTTTGCACTGATGGTAATAGATTGGTTTATAGGATTCTAACGAGATAAATATATGGAAGCAGATGTGACCCTTATCGTGGGGATAGTCATTACGATGGTTTTTTCGGCGTTCTTCAGTGGAATGGAGATTGCCTTCGTCTCGTCCAACCGTATGTTGGCAGAGATGGACCGCGGGAAGAATGGCATTACCCAACGGTTGATATCCTTGTTCTATGCCCATCCCAATGGCTTTGTCAGCACGATGCTTGTTGGCAACAACATTGCTCTCGTGGTTTATGGTATCCTCATCGCTCGTTTGTTCGACAATACCATCTTCAAGGGCATGAGTCCTACCTTCACGGTTCCGGCTGACACCATCCTCTCTACCATCATCGTTCTTTTTACTGGCGAATTCTTGCCGAAGACGCTCTTCAAGGCAAGTCCTAACCGGTTGCTCAGTGTGTTCAGTCCCTTTGCATACATTTGTTATGTGCTGCTCTGGCCTATCAGTAAGTTCAGTACTTTCCTCAGTAAAATTCTTCTGAGAATAGTGGGTGTGAAGATGGGGACAGAGAGCAATGACGAAGGTTTTTCCAAGATAGACCTCGACTATCTTCTGCAGTCGAGCATAGACAGTGTAGAGAACAAGGGAGATATCAACGACGAGGTGAAGATATTCCAAAACGCACTTGACTTCTCTGATACGAAGGTGCGTGACTGTATGGTGCCGCGTACCGAGATACAGGCAGTGGAGAAGAATGCCTCTCTCGAAGAACTGCGACAGAAGTTTATCGAGAGCGGTAATTCGAAGATCATCGTCTACGAAGAGGACATCGACCATATCATCGGATATATTCACAGTTCGGAACTCTTCCGTAACCCCAAACACTGGCAGGATCATGTCCGTACACTTACCTTTGTGCCGGAGACCATGCAGGCGCAGAAACTCATGCAGACCTTCCTACAGGAGAAGAAAACTATCGGTGTTGTCGTCGACGAGTTTGGTGGTACCAGCGGACTGGTGAGCCTTGAGGATATCGTCGAGGAAATATTCGGTGACATCGAGGACGAGCACGACTCCTCTAAGTATGTGGCAGTGAAGACGGAAGACGGAGACTACCTCCTTTCGGGTAGACTTGAGATAGACAAGGTGAACGAACTCTTTGGCATCGGAATGCCGGAGAGTGACGAATATATGACAGTAGGCGGCTTCATCCTTCATGAATACCAGAGCCTCCCGAAACTCAACGAGGTAGTGAAGGCAGGACGCTTCGAATTCAAAATCGTCAAGTCTACTGCGCGCAAGATAGAACTCGTAAAACTCCACATCATCAAATAGTTGTGGATAGAAAGGGAATTTTTCGGCTTTTTTAGGCTATTTGCCAAAAAAGATAACGAAAAATTCCCTTTTCTCGTATTTTCTTTGTATTTTTGCACTCAATTGGCTGATTGTGGGGTGGTTTCTCCCTCAGCGAAGGATACTCTATCGAAAAAGAAAATAAAATAAAATAATAATTAAAACGTAATGGCAGCATTAGGAACAATCAGAAAAAGAGGTGTTATTCTGGTGTGTATCATCAGTTTTGGCCTCTTCGCATTCATTGCCGAGGAAGCGTTCCGCTCGTGTGATTCTGCAAAGAACAATGAGCGCCAGCAGATCGGTGAAGTGTTAGGTGAGAAAATCAACGTACAGGATTTCCAGAAGCTCGTTGACGAATACACCGAAGTAATCAAGATGCAGCAGGGACAGGAGAACCTCCCTGAGGAGCAGATGAACCAGGTGAAGGACATGGTGTGGAACACTTATGTGCAGAATCAGATCATTGCTCATGAGGCAAGCAAGTTGGGACTTACCGTTACCGACGCAGAACTCCAGGATATTCTCAAGACTGGTACAAACCAGTTGTTGCAGCAGACTCCTTTCGTCAACCAGCAGACTGGACGCTTCGATGCAACTTCTCTTCAGAAGTTCCTCGCAGACTATAAGGCTCAGAAGGCTAACGCATCTGCTAATCCTCAGATGATGGAGCAGTATGACAAGATCTTCAAGTACTGGGCATTCATCGAGAAGACACTTCGTCAGCAGACTTTGGCGCAGAAATACCAGTCTCTCTTGGCTCACTGCTTCTTGTCAAACCCTGTGGAGGCTAAGATGGCTTTCGAGGAGGAAAACGAGGAGTCTAAGATTCAGTTGGCTGCTTTCCCTTACTCTGACATCCAGGACGACAAGGTGAAGGTGGAAGAGAGTGACCTCAAGGCTAAGTATGACGAACTGAAGGCGCGTTTCAAACAGCCTGTAGAAAGCCGCGACATCAAGTATGTTGACATCACTGTAGAGGCTTCGCAGGGTGACCGTGCTGCACTCAACAAGGAGTTTGCGGGTTATCAGAAAGACCTTGCAGCAGCTGCTGACCCATCAGAAGTTGTTCGCAAGTCTGCATCTACAGTCGCTTACCTTGGCATCCCTGTCAAGAAAGAGGCTTTCCCAAGTGACATCGCTGCTGACCTTGACTCTCTTGCTGTAGGCGCTACCTCGGCTGTCAAGGCTGATGCTGGTGACAATACGCTCAATATCGTCAAGTTGGTTAGCAAGCAGCAGTTGCCTGACTCTGTTCAGTATCGCATGATACAGGTCGTTGCTCCTTCTGTAGCTGAGGCTCAGACCAAGGCAGACTCCATCAAGAACGCTCTTGCTGGTGGTGCTGACTTCGAGGCTATCGCCAAGGTATACGGACAGACTGGCGAAAAGGCTTGGATGACTACTCAGCAGTATCAGTATTCACAGAGTATGGACAAGGACAACAAGACCTTCATCAATACGCTCAACACTGCTGCTGTCAATGCTCTCAACGAACTCCAGTTGGGTCAGGGCTACGTGGTTCTGCAGGTGTGCGACCGCAAGGCTATGGTAGACAAGTATGTTGCTGCCGTTGTGAAGAAGACTGTTGACTTCTCTTCTGCTACTTATCGTGCAGCTTTCAATAAGTTCTCAAGCTTTGTAAGTGCCAACGAAAAGGGTGAGGACATCCTGAAGAACGCTGAGAAGAACGGTTATAGAGTGCAGGAATTGAAGGATGTTACCACCTCTGTACACTATGTAGCTAACATTCACTCTACTCGTGATGCTCTGAAGTGGATCTTCGAGGCAAAGGAGGGTGATGTTTCTCCTCTTTATGAGTGTGGTGACAACAACCACCTCTTGGTTGTAGTACTTGACAAGATTCACCGCATAGGTAACCGTGGCTTGGAAGACCCACAGGTGAAGGAAATGGTGAAGGCTGAGGTTATCAAGGACAAGAAGGCTGAGCAGATTATGGCTAAGGTGAACGGTGTGAAGAGCATTGCTGCTGCCAAGGCTAAGGGTGCCAAGGTGTCTGAGGTCAACCAGATTACTTTTGCAGCTCCTGTCTTTATCGCAGCTTCTGGTGCCAGCGAACCAGCTCTCTCGGGTGCTGTTGCTGCAACAAAGAAGGGTGCTTTTGCAGCTCACGCTGTCAAGGGTAACGCTGGTGTCTACCTCTTCCAGGTTGCAGACAAGTCCAACCGCAGTGTGAAGTTTGATGAGAAGGCTCAGGAGCAGAAGTCTCGTCAGAAGGCTATGCAGTATGCCGGTAACTTCATGAACGAGCTTTACCTCAATGCTCACGTAGTGGACAACCGTTATCTCTTCTTCTAATTTAGAATTTTTTCAGAGTTGGTGTTGGTGGCTCGATGTAGTCACCGATACTGTTAATTGTTTATTATGCGGATGCGCAGCTCTATTCGTAGAGCTGCGTTTTTTGTAAAGGTAAAAAGGCGATTTAAAGGTAAAAAGGTAAAAGAGTAAAAAGAGTAGGGGAAAGATAATGAGTGTAGGCCTAAGGGTAAAGAGTAAAAGATTAATAATGGTTAGGGGGTATAAATGATAAAGAAGTAAAGCAAATTCTATTTTCGTGTAACCTTTATCTCTTAAGTCTTATCCGAGTTTTGTGTTCTGCAGATAAAATAAGACCTATACGCTTAAATAGTGTCTGCCCGTGGAATAATATACGAAAAAGCCGCTTCTACAGTGCGTAGAAGCGGCTTTTCTATGAGTGCTTTAAACTTTAAAGTCTTTACTTGGCGTAAGCAACACTACGAGTTTCGCGGATGACAGTAATCTTAACCTGTCCAGGATAAGTCATCTCGTTCTGAATCTTTGTAGCAATCTCGTCAGAGAGTTTGGTGCTCTCTTCGTCGTTCATCTTGTCTGCACCTACGATGACACGCAGTTCACGACCAGCCTGAATAGCATAAGTCTTGGTAACACCAGGATAACTCATTGCGATAGCCTCAAGGTCGTTGAGTCGTTTGATGTAAGCCTCCACAATCTCACGGCGAGCACCAGGACGTGCGCCTGAAATAGCGTCGCAGACCTGTACGATAGGAGCCAAGAGCGTGTTCATCTCCATCTCGTCGTGGTGCGCACCGATAGCGTTGCAGATGTCTGGCTTCTCCTTGTATTTCTCTGCAATCTTAGCGCCATAGAGTGCGTGCGGCAATTCGCTCTCCTCGTCAGGCACCTTTCCTATATCGTGCAAGAGGCCAGCACGCTTTGCCTTCTTCGGGTTCAGACCCAACTCCGATGCCATCACTGCACAGAGGTTCGCTGTTTCGCGTGCATGTTGCAAGAGGTTCTGGCCGTAAGAAGAACGATACTTCATCTTTCCGATGATACGAATCAGTTCTGGGTGCAAACCGTGTATTCCGAGGTCGATGGCTGTACGCTTACCAGTCTCGATGATCTCGTTGTCCAACTGCTTCTTCACCTTGGCAACCACCTCCTCGATGCGGGCAGGATGGATACGACCGTCAGCAACCAACTGGTGGAGAGCCAAACGGCAGATCTCGCGGCGTACAGGGTCGAAGGCAGAGATAACAATAGCTTCAGGCGTGTCGTCCACAACGATCTCCACACCTGTTGCTGCTTCGAGAGCACGGATGTTACGACCTTCACGACCGATGATGCGACCTTTCACCTCATCGTTGTCAATATGGAAGACGCTGACAGAGTTCTCTATAGCCGTTTCTGTCGCAACACGCTGGATGGTCTGGATGACAATTTTCTTAGCCTGCTGGTTGGCGTTCAACTTCGCATCGTCAACAATCTCGTTGATGTAGCTTGCTGCGTCGAGCTTAGCTTGGTCCTTCAGACTCTCGATGAGACGCTGCTTAGCCTCTTCGGCACTCAGACCAGAGAGCTCCTCCAACTTCTCCTGTTCCTGCTTCTGCATCTTCTCCAAGTCCTGCTGTTTTACAGAAAGCAGTTTCTTCTCGTTCTCGATGCGCTGCTGGTACTGGTCCAGTTCCTGCTGGCGACGACCTAAGTTCTCCTGTCTCTGGTTGATGGAAATCTCGCGCTGCTTGAGCTTATTCTCGCTCTGCTGTATGCGAGAGTTACGCTGTTGCACCTCTTTTTCGAGTTCTGCTTTCTTGTTGAGGAATTTCTCCTTCACCTCAAGCATTTTCTTTTCCATTACTACGTCCGCCTCTTTGTTGGCGGCATCCATCATTTCTTTATATTTTCCTGTCAGAACATAACGGAAAATCAAGAATCCCACTGCACCTCCTAAGATAAGAGCTACAAGGGCAATTATGATTGTTACTATCATTGATTATTATAATTATTATATGTGTTACTTAAAAATCCTTTTCCTCAGAGCCAACTAAAATTTCTTAGAGCCAATTAAAACTGTTTTGGAGCGGGATTTCGAAACATCTTGACGGGAAGTCCTTGCTATATTGTTAATTATTTAAGGACATCCTCTATCTCGGTAGTCAGTTTGGTGAGAACATCAAGGAAGGGGGCCGTATCATTGCGGTCTGCCTCCTTCTCGTACCTCAAGGCAATGTCAATGAGCGACATGTAGAGAATTTCCTTGTCGCTTTTCCTGCCTTTGAATATCTTGGCGTAGGTATTGATGATTTCGTTTATCAGTTTTCCTGCTTTACGGTAGCATGCCTCGTCCTCTCTTGGAATATTGACGGTGAGGTCGGTGTCGTAAATGTGCAGTCTGATAGTGAGTTTCTCTTGTTCCTGTTCTGCCATCATGTTTCTAATCGCTCAAAAGTGTGATACACTTGTTGACATCCCTGATGAGTTTGGCGATGCGTTTCTGTGCCCCTTCCATGTCAGGGTCTGAAATCGTAATCATCTTAGCCATCTTGAGACTGTCGTAGTCGTGCTGAGCCTGTGTCAACTTTTCTTGCAGTTCCTTGATCTTAGCATCGCGCTCGTCCACCATGGCATAAAGTTCCTCATTCTCCTTTTTGACCTCGTCAAACTTGAGAATCATCTGCCTTACACGCGTGGCGAACGTATTCACTGTCTTCTCGTTGTTGCTCATCACTATTTGTTTTATTGGCTGCTAAAATTCCTTTATTTGCCCATCTTAGCCTTGGCTTTCTCCACATCCTCGTCAGAGGGACGCGGTTCCTTCTTGGCGAGCATCAGTACCTGGTAGGTGAAGTCTGTCACCCATTTCTGGCTGAAGCCCAATCGTTTGTTTACCTGCTTCAGTTGCATAACGGTCTTTACGACACTTGCATCACTGAAGTCATTCTTGTTGAAGATGTCGGCGACGGTCTTCTCCGTCATGCTGTAGAGTGCTTTCTTCATGAATCCCGGCAGGCGGAGCTTGAACTTCATGAGGTTGCCCATGAGCATCATCAAGTCTTGGGTGAAGGTCTGGAACTGTATCAAGTATACGTTGACATCCTGCATCTTGTGGCAGTTCTTGCGTATACTCTGGTCTATCTCCTTGAAAAATGCCTCGTCGGTGGAATAGATGTCTTTCATCATCTTCCTGACGTGAGTCTTTTCTCCTACACCTAATTTATTGTTGACGGTAGGTACGTGAAGAGTTGTCTTGAACATGCGCAAGTCGGGCAGCATGGCAAGGTTGGTGATACCCAACTGCGAAGCCAAGGCTGCCTGGAAATACACACGGACAAGGGTCATGTAGTCTTCCATGCCTCCTACTTTTGTCTCTTCGGCTTTTTTGCCGAATAGCTTAGAGAATATTCCCATTTATCAAATTTGTTTAATGCGTATCGTTAAAATTATTTTGCAAAAATACAATAAAATCGTAAATTATCAAAGATATGTTGATGTTTTTTATCTGAAAAGGTGCTTTTTCGGGTTCTTAACTGTTTTTTCTTATCACATTATTTGTTGTTTTTGATAAAAAAGTGTATCTTTGCCCCGATTTATAACCGATAGGAAGACAACCAAACATAAGCTAATCAATAAATTCTATATGAAGAAAGCAGACAATGGATACACTCTTGTGAAATGGATTGTTACCATCATGGACTTTATAATCCTGAATGCTACAATCATAGCCTTTCTGGAGCTTACCCCTGATATCTTACCGCAGTTCTTTGAGCAAGCAACAAAACTCACATTGTTTGTTGCCAACATTTCCTTGTTGGTTGCAGAGATGAGCTATTCCACCATTATCCATGTCAGGAAGGTCAGTTTTGCGGATGTCCTCAAACGCACGTTCAATTTAGCTGTGCTCACCACTTTCTTCCTTTTCCTCTCTGTGCGCTTGCTCAGCAATAGCGGTGGACAGCTCTATTTCTGCACAGTGTTCCTTGCCACGTTCTATGTTCTGCTCATATTGACGCGTGTTGTTGAACGCTCCGTCCTGAACTACTTCCGTATGAAGGGCTACAACAGTCGTTCCGCAGTTTTCGTTGGAAACGACCCCGCAGTCCTTAATATGTACCAGCGCCTCCTTGAAGATCCAGCTGCCGGTTATCGCATCATGGGTTACTATGCCGACAAGAAGATGGAAAAAGCTCCAGAGGAGTTTAAGTATCTCGGTACTATGGACGATTTGAACAAGTTGATAGATGGTACAATGGACAAGACCATCCACGGTACGCCCATCCATACGCATGAGCTGTTCTGTAGTCTCTCGCATGACTTCTCGGACGAGATAGTGAAGATTATGCGGTTCTGTAACAAGAATGTTGTTCACTTCTACTACATCCCTCGTACATTTGGTGAATACCAACTCAACCTCACCCCCAAGACCATGATGGGCATGGGAGTCTTTAGTAGTCACAAAGAACCGCTCAACAGTCTTGGCAACAAGGTGCTGAAACGTTCTTTCGACATTGCGGTAAGTGGTATCGTATGTCTTGTGATGCTACCCTTCATGCCAGTCATAGCCTTTATTATCAAACGGCAAAGTCCTGGTCCACTCTTCTTCAAACAGAAAAGGACTGGTTTGAACGGCACCACTTTCAATTGCTTGAAATTCCGTTCCATGCATGTCAACAAGGATGCCGACAAGGCACAGGCTACCAAGGATGACCCGCGTAAGTTTGCCTTCGGTAACTTCATGCGCAAGACGAATATAGACGAGTTCCCGCAGTTTATTAATGTCCTGAAAGGTGACATGAGTATTGTGGGACCACGCCCGCATATGCTCTATCACACGGAGAAGTATGGCGAACTTATAGACAAGTATATGGTGCGCCATTTCTGCAAACCGGGCATCACTGGTTGGGCACAGGTGACTGGCTATAGAGGTGAGACCCGCGAGTTGTGGCAGATGGAGAAACGCATACACCGTGACATCTGGTACATCGAGAACTGGTCGTTCTGGCTCGACCTACGCATCATCTTCCTTACGGCAAAGAGCATCATCTTCCCCGATAAGAAGGCGTATTGATGGAAAGGTAAAAAAGTAAAAAGGTAAAAAAGTAAAAAGGTAAAAAATAATAATACAAAAAATATAATGACATGAAAGGAATCGTATTAGCAGGCGGCTCAGGTACCCGCCTTTATCCTATAACGAAGGGCATCAGCAAACAGCTCATCCCTATCTTTGATAAACCTATGATATACTATCCGGTTTCAGCCCTTATGCTTGCGGGCATCAAAGACATACTTATTATCTCTACGCCCTATGACCTACCTGGTTTCAAGCGCCTTCTTGGCGACGGCAGTGAGTTGGGTGTTCACTTCTCCTATGCTGAGCAGCCGTCTCCCGACGGACTGGCACAGGCATTCATCATCGGAGAAGAGTTCATTGGTGATGACAATGTCTGTCTGGTCTTGGGTGATAATATCTTCTATGGCGCTGGCTTTACTGGTCTGCTCCGTGAGAGTGTCAAGGCTACGGAAGAGGGAACGGCAAGTGTGTTTGGCTATTATGTCAACGACCCCGAGCGTTATGGTGTCGCCGAGTTTGACAAGGAAGGTAACTGCCTTAGCATCGAGGAAAAACCCGAACATCCTAAGAGCAACTATGCTGTAGTGGGTCTGTACTTCTATCCGAACGATGTGGTAGAGGTGGCTAAGAACATCAAGCCCAGTGCACGTGGAGAGTTGGAGATTACCACCGTCAACCAGCACTATCTGGCAGGCAGTCGCCTGAAGGTTCGCACCCTTCAGAGAGGATTTGCATGGCTCGATACGGGCACACACGACAGCCTTTCGGAGGCAAGTACGTTCATTGAGTGCATAGAGAAGCGACAGGGACTGAAGGTGGCTTGTCTGGAAGAGATAGCCTTCAAGCAGGGATGGATAGATGCCGCCCAACTCAAGGCACTCGCTCAGCCTATGATGAAGAATAACTACGGAAAGTATCTTTACGAACTTGCCACCAAGGAGTGATAAACGGAAATGATGAGTGGACTTGTTGGGAACAATTATGCAGCAAGTCCACCTTATTATATTATATATACAAGAAGCATAACACATCTCTATAATGGAAGAAGCATATTACAGCGAGCAGGAAGACCTCTATGACGTAGAGGAGAAGTCGTCCTTTGACTTCAGCCGCATCTACACCGTACTCATGTTGAACTGGAAATGGTTTGTCCTTTCCGTCATCATCTGTCTTGGTGCTGCATATATCTACCTGCGCTACTCTACGCCCATCTACCAGAGTCAGGCAAAACTCCTCATCAAGGATGAAAGCGGACAAAGCCGCAGAAACAATGTCATGAACAGTTCCAACCTCGGTATCATCTCCAACTCCAACGGTATTGACAACGAGATGGAAATCCTCAAGTCCCACCAGTTGGCACGTGAGGTCGTGACCGACTTGAAACTTTATGCCAACTACTGGCACATCGGTCGTATCAAGGATGAGCAGCTCTACCGTACGCAGGAAATCAGTGTTGATATGGACTTGGCTCATCTGACAAAGCTCAATGCACCGATGAACTTCCTCATAGAGCGTACGGCAAAGGGCTATCATGTCACGGGAAGTTATTATGTGCCAATAGACGACAACGCTTATAAGCCTGGCGTACAGACCATAGACGTTACGCTCAGTTCTCTGCCTGCTAACATCAACACACGTGTTGGTGTGGTGAGTTTCACTCGTAACGGTAACCTACTACTCCAGGAAGGAAAACAGTTGAAGGTGAGCCTAATGTCGCCTTCCATGGCTGCTGGTAAGTATGCTGGTAGCCTTTCCGTGGCACAGGCACAGAAGACAACCACCATTGCACAGCTCATCCTTACCGATGAATTCCCACAGCGTGGTATCGACTACCTCAAACAACTTGCGGTGGCTTACAACAGACAGGCTAATGAGGACAAAAACGAAATCGCTGTACGTACAGAACGCTTCATCAACAGTCGTCTGGAGAAAATCAATGCCGAATTGGGTAGTACCGAGGGACAACTCGAAAACTACAAGAAACGCAACAAGATGGTTGAGCTGAAGATGAATGCCTCACAGGCTTTCAGCAATGCCGATTCCTATAATAAGCAACTCACCGAGGCGAATACTCAGATTGCTCTGCTCGACGAACTGCAGAAGTATATGAATGACCCCAACAACAGGTTGCAGCCTATCCCTTCCAATGTCGGTCTTGGCGATGCCAGTGCCACAGCGCTCATCAACCAGTACAACCAGATAGCCCTGCAACGCCTCCAACTGTTGCACAGTGCCAGTGAGACCTCTCCAACGGTGACACCGCTCACCGCTCAACTTGAAGACCTCACCACCTCCATACGCCGTGCTATGAAACAGGCGCGGAACAGTATGAATATTCAGCGTAGAACCATCGCATCGGAGGCTGGTAAGTATCAGGGACAGATAGGCGATACTCCAGAGCAGGAACGTATCCTCAACCAGATTGGTCGTCAGCAGGAGGTTAAGTCGGGTCTTTACCTCATGTTGTTGCAGAAGAGGGAAGAAAACTCCATCTCCCTTGCTGCCACTGCCGACAAGGGTAAACTGCTCGATGAACCGGGCTATGCGGGGAAGATTAGTCCCAATGACAACTACATCATGCTCACAGCCCTCGGTATCGGTATTGTTATCCCAGCCATCATCCTCTTGATCGTTTACCTCTTCCGTTACAAGATAGAGGGACATGACGATGTGGAACGTCTCACCTCTCTCCCCATCCTTGCCGATGTGGCAATAGCGAGCGACAGTGCCAAGAGCAAGGCTGACATTGTGGTGCATGAGAACAAGAACAACTTGATGGAGGAGATATTCCGCAGTCTGCGTACCAACCTGCAGTTTGTGCTGAAAAAGAACGAGAAGGTGATTCTCTTTACCTCTACTGTTTCGGGAGAGGGCAAGACTTTTACCGCTTCTAATATCGCCATCAGTTTTGCACTTCTCGGCAAGAAGTGTATCATCGTGGGTCTTGACATCCGCAAACCGCGCTTGGCAGAACTCTTCGAGATAGACGACCACCATCATGGTGTCACTCCGCTGCTGCTGAATGATACCAACAGTTGGGAGGACATCCGGAAACAGATTCTTCCGTCGGGCATCAATGACAACCTCGACCTCCTCATGTCGGGACCTGTTCCGCCCAACCCATCTGAGTTGATAGCACGTAGCAGTCTTGATAATATCATCGACCAACTCAAGGAGCACTACGATTATATACTCATTGATACCGCCCCAGTAGGACTGGTTTCCGACACGTTGCAAATCGGTCGTTTGGCGGATGCAACCATCTATCTCTGTCGCGCAGACTATACTGCTAAGTCAAGCTTCAACCTGATCAATAGCTTGAGCAAGGAGAAAAAACTGCCCAACATTTCGTTGGTACTCAATGGTGTAGACCTTTCCAAGAAGAAGTATGGTTACTACTATGGCTACGGTAAGTACGGCAAGTATGGTCGTTATGGCTACGGTTCTTACAAGAGCTACGGCAGTACGGCGTACGGTACTTACGGCAACTATGGCAACAGCCACTATGCAGACAAGAACGATAATAGTGTAAAACGATAATACGTAAAATAACAGGGGTGGTGAAACTTGAATCACCACCCCTCATTTGTTTTAATAAGAAACATCATGGCAACAATAGCAGTTGATTTTGACGGAACCATTGTTACTCACGAATATCCAGAGATAGGAAAGGAGATACCTTTTGCTACAGAGACACTCAAGATGCTCATCCGCGACCACCACAGACTCATCCTGTGGAGTGTGCGTGAGGGTAAACTGCTGCAAGACGCTGTAGATTGGTGTAAGGATCGTGGAGTGGAGTTCTGGGCTGTCAACAAAGACTATCCCGAGGAGAGTCTTGAGAATAACAATCATTTCTCACGTAAGCTCAAGGCTGACTATTTCATCGACGACCGTAACGTGGGAGGACTGCCCGACTGGGGACAGATTTATCAAATGATAACCCACGGTACGTCTTATCGTGAATTGCTCCGCTCCAGCCTCCGCTCAACGCAGGAACCGCCCAAGCGCAAGCATTGGTGGAGCAGAAAGTAAATATCCATACGTAGGTCTACGCATACGAATGCATGCCCGAGAGGAAATAGTTTACGCCAAAGTATGTCATGACAATGCTTAGGAAGGCGAGGGTCATGTAGATATGGTAGGCTATGGGCTTGCGGAAGACGGGCAAGCTCTGTGTATGCAGCACTACAGCATAAATCATGAAGGTGATGAGCGCCCATGTCTCCTTGCTGTCCCAACTCCAGTAATTACCCCAGCTCACATTTGCCCAGATGGCACCGATGAATATGCCTATGCCAAGGGTTGCTACTGCAGGGTAGAGGAAGAGACGGCTCAGTGCCTGCAGCTCTTCGCCATGGGATTGCATGGTGAGTCCCATGATGGCACAGAGAAAGGTGAGCGACAGGAGGGCGTAGCTCATCATGATGATGCTCACATGCACGCTGAGCAGCGGACTGTTCAGTACTGGCATCATCTGACCGATGGCTGGATCCATCTGGTTGATATGGCTTACCAACAGGAAGAATCCTGACAAAAGGAAACCGAACACCAGTACGATGCGTATCTTGTGTTGTAGGCAGATGGCTATCAGTTGTACGCACCATGCCACGCTGAGCATCGTCTCGTAACCATTGGACATAGGGATGTTGCCGCTGATAATCCAGCGCAGTGCAAGTCCGAAGGTGAGTGCAAGGAACGACAGTATCAGCAGTACTAACAAGGTATGGTCTATCACCTTCCATTCTTTGTGGTGTGTAAGGCGATAGATGGTGTAGAGTAGGGCGAGAAATCCCAAGGTGAGGTTGACCATAAAGAGGATGGTGGCAAAGGGGAAGGCGTTGTTGATGCGCTCCGCCTTGTACTGCAAGGGTGAGGGTAGGGTATTGCCGCTGCTCACCTCCTGGTATTTCTTCATCTTGTCAAAGTATACGTTGACACGCTCCATGTTGCCGGCAAGTACGTCTCCGTAAAGCAGGGAGAAGACATTCTTGATATAGAGGGCGTGCTGCTGTTCCACCTCTTGTGGTAGTGTACTCGCTGGTGAGAACCATGTCGTCGTGCCAGCCTTGATGAATGGATGACTCTTGGTGGCTCTCACGTTCTTGGTGAAGGTATAGGGCAGCAGTTGCAGGGAAATGCCTTGTCGCAGTTCCATGATGAGCTGCAATTTTCCGTCAATGTCAGCCACTTGCTGGTGGAATTTGTCTTGTTGTCCGTTATAGTATTCCTGCACGTATTGTCCTAAAGTGTACCCACCCATGTCATGGTTGAAGAAGTGGCTCAGTGAACAGTAGTCGGGTAGTGCCATGGTTTCTTTCAGAGGTCCGCTCTTGATCTTGATGAATGGCACATTGCTCCATGCGTCCCCATAGAATATCCATCCTGTCATCACCTGTTCGGCGGAGAGTCCTTCGTAGCTTGTTGCACCATACAACTTCTTGCAGAAGTCGGTGGCGTAGGTTTGTACAGGGCAAATGCGGTCGTTGTACAGGATGTATAGTTCGCCAAACTTCTTGGCGGTCTCTTTCGGCAATACGATGTTTTGCAGTTGGTCAGTCTCTGTTGCGGCATAGAGACGCTGGGTATTCCCCATGCAGAGCAACAGGGCAAAAGCCAACGCCCCTTTCTTGAGCAACGGACTTCTGAGTAGTCTGCGGTATCCGCCCTTGGGGTCGATGAGTATCCAGATGAGTGAGATGAAGAGCAGTGCATAGCCCGTGTAGGTAACGGGGATGCCGTAGGGGTCTGCATTGATGGCGAGAACGCTTCCCTTGCCGTCTTCATCATATGAAGACTGATAGAATCTGTAGGAATCTCGTGAATAGATATGGTTCATGGAGACCATCCCTTCACTTTTCTCGTTGCCATCTGTTACGGTAAAGTGCGACGTATAGTCGGCTGCGGCCTGTGTGCCGTCGTGCATCTTCGTCTCGAAACTGAGAAGGCAGAGCGAGAAGGGTAGCTTTTCCAATTTCATGCCCTGTTCGCCGTCAGAAACTATATAGGTATCAGTGGGTTCTCCTACACGTAGGTGTATCATGCCCCTTTTGGCAGAGACATGGGTCAGCAAAGCCCCGAATAAGATAATGACGAAAGAGGCATGAAGGGCGAGTGTCGAGACACATTTTACCTTTCTCTTGATAATATAGAAAACGCCGAGAGCAGTCATCACTGCCCAAAGCAGAACAAACCACCATGCCCCGTAGTAGTGGTCATGGACATAGTCCGTGCCATGGCTCTTTTCCACTATCGTGGAAGTAGCCATGCACACGAGTAAAAGAATGTAAAGGGTGGATATAATCTTTTTTACCATACAAATCAGTACATTTCGTTCATGTCGTAATACATTAAGCGAGTATGTTTGTTCTTATCATCTGCATCTAAGAATCTAAATCCATTCTTTTCGTAGAAAGGAACAGCTGATAGGTAAGCATCAACCGTAAGAAAACTGAAGTCGGAAAGATTGACTTCATCTATTAAGTTAGTTTTTATAGTCCAAAGAATTTTGCTTCCAACTCCTTGCCCCTTGTATCTTAAAGAAACAGCAAGCCTTCCTATTTTTATGGCAGGATAACTATTGAAATGTTTGTCATGTGGAAAAAGTTTCTTTACTTTTTTCCATGCGCTGTTTGATGCTTCAATCTTTGTAATTTTATCATTCAAAAGACAAAAATATCCTATGATTTCCTCATCGTTTACGAAGAGGAATGTTTTTCCTATATGCTTGTTATGAAAGGCAATGGCATCATCAATAAGAAAGCCATTCAAGTCGGCATCACCGCAATCGAATGGCTTTATGTCATTTTCATTTTTAATTTCTATAAGTTTCATTATTCTCTGTCTCTTGCATAAATAATTTCTGTAATGAAGCCTTTGCATGCTTCACGAGCCTTTCTTGTATTCTCCTTTCTTTCTTCGATAGTCATGTTGTCCACTCGTCTCATGTGCTCCATGAAACGTTCTGCGTTCTTGCCGTAGAGTATCGGTGTTTCTCTGATAGGTCTTGCCATACTTCGTTTCCTCCTATTATTTATGAATTATTGAATGATGTTGCAAAGATACTACTTTATTTTGAAAAATGCAAACTTTTATAATGGTTTGTTGCAGTAAGAGAAGTTGATAGCCAAATCGCTAAGAACTTGGTAATTATGGTCTTTTGGATAAGGTCGCCTCAATGACCGCCTTAGCTCAGCAGTCGTGCAAGCTGTCCCATATTTTCTCATACCTTCTGTTGTTATAAGTGATAGAATGCTCCTTAAAGATGAAAGCGAACCTTCATCCTTGAGGAGCATTCATTCTCGATGTTAAATTCTATTGCCTGTCTTGCTTTGGCTTAGATAGAGCGCAAGAACTTAACTACTGCGTCACGATCGGACTTGCTCAAGTCGTAGAACTGCTTTGCCGACCAATAAGCATGACTGTTCTTGCTGTAGCAGTGCCACATAATAGCCTCAACCTCGTTGCGGGCACGGCAGTCGTGCAAACGCTCTTCTGCACCAGTGTTGGCAAGTGAGAGACCACGACCCCAAAGTGGAGTGGTACGGCACCATGAACCGTGGATGTCGTTGATCATGTCAAGTTTGTGCTGAATGAAGTCTGAGTATGGGTAAATGGTCTGGTTGGGATATTTTGGCAGTTCCTTACCTTTGATGTTGTCGGAAATCCAATAGTTGTCATCACCTGTTGTCCATGATGGACGGTGGCAGCTGGCACATCCCATCTGCATGAAGAGCTCCTTACCACGCTGTACGGTAGGATCGTTCAAGTTGCGGGCACGTGGAATTGCCAAACCGCGGTGCCAAACCATAAAGGCATAGTAATCATCATCAGTCTGCTCAGCGGTGAAATTGTGCCACTGGTTGTTAAACTGATTAGTTGATGGGCTGAGCAAATGAAGTACAGCATCTGAAATTCCCTCTTGTGTTCCGTCAGCATAGTATGGAGAACTTGGGTCAGCCTGTATAGCCTTGATGACAGACTCATTTTCTGACATGGCCTTAGCCCATGCGTCTGTAGAATACAATTTAGGACGGTCGCTACGAGATACGTTGGTGATGTTCCAGATAGCGTTGGCACCAGGGCCATCCTGCAAGGTCGCACGGGTCAAAGCGTATGTATAACGCTTCAAAAGCTTTGTGACTTTTGTACCATCAGCCAAGGCACCAGATGCTGTAAAATTGCTATACCATGCAGATGCTGCCATCTCTCCCTTTTCTGCATCCCACATATTTGGATTCAAGTAATCGCTTACCTTCAAACCATTCTCCTTGAACTGCTTAGCTTCTGCCTCGTACTGCTTGATAATATCTTCCTGAGGGATAGCGTCAATCAAACCAGTACCGATGATGCCGATGGTTGATTCCAGGCGAACAGCGATGTTAGATGGTTGAGGGGAAGTGTTGAATGCGGTTGTTGGTATGGTAACAGTTGGATAGTGTAAGCTATATGTTTCGCCATCCTTAAACTTCATAGGGATGCCACTTGGCATGGAAGTAACATCGGTCCACTTGATTTTGATGTCATCCTCATTGATAGGAGGGAGGAATGGAGAGGTGGCCTTCTGCTGAGGCATAGCTGTTACCTCTGAGATGTAACTACCATTGTTGCTTTGGTCTCCATCTGCATTGTTTCCGTCAGCTGCTGGGTGATAGATAGCCATCAAGTAGCCATTGCCGAATGTGGCACGCAAGGTTCCGTCTGGCTGTGCCTTTCCATGGCCATAGCCAGGGTGGCAGTCCAAGCACGATGTGCGCAGGTAAGCTGGACCAAGTCCCTTGAAGGCACCGGAACCTGTGTTGTAGTTACGCTCGAACAAAGCTTCTCCTTTGTGGAAAGCTGTGAGCATATTGCCTGTTACGGCTGGAGTCTCATCCTGATAGCAGCCAGCAGTCGTATTATCTGTTGTTCCGAGTTTGCCACCAGGATACCACTCATCAGCAGTGAAATTGCCAGTGGCTTTACCTATATAGCTTGCGTCTGTCTCGGTTTCTGCAGTTTTGTTGTCGTCTGAGCAAGAAGCGAGAGACAATGCCATGGTAGCAAGCATCATCAGATATAAACCGTTTTTCTTATTCATAATATTTTGTAATTATATATATATCCTACAGCGTAGTAGGGAATCATGGAAAAAATCCATGACTCCCAGAATTCAAATCTTGTAATTTGTCAGTTCTTGATTACTTCTGAGTGGCGAACCATTGTCCTGCCAATGTCAACTGAGTGTCAAGAGCCTTCACCTTGTTTTGTGCGGTACCAACCAATGGGTCATTGATGTGGCCTACAAAACTACCGAGTTGACTTTGGCAGTTCTCCAAGGCTTTGATAGCCTCGTTCAAACTGTTCTCAAGAGTAGTCACGTTCTCGTAGTTGTGCTTCTTCATGTACGTCATCATAGACTTGCTCTCGTCTCTGCTTCCTTCACGACCACCATAGAGAGAGTTCTTGATGCTGATGATGTTGTCCTTGAAGTCGATGAATGAGCGATGGCTGTACGGAGACTCGATGTAGTTGACATCCTCGCCTGAGTATGGGTTACCAATCTTAACGTTAGCTACCTCGTTAGAGATGTTCTGGCAACCACTTACCAAGATAGTAGACATAACCTCTGCCCATGTAGCGTATGTACTGCCAGCCTTAGAAGCGAGCAACATGTTCTGACCATACGACTTATCACCACCATTTACAGTGTAAGGCAACTCAAGTCCAGCTACACGCTCTACGTGTTCCTCTGGAGCGCTCTCGTTCCAGGAAACCTCCATCTGCCAGCATCTGTCGCGAAGATCACCGGCAACAGCTGTTGCATAGATCAACTCCTGCTTACCAGTAACAGTCTTGCCAGCGAAAGCTTCGTCTGTCTCATTGGCACGAAGAGCTTCTACTGTACGGTTTTTACCGTCACGGAAGATGATGAACTCGATACCGTGGAAACCAAGAAGCTCCTGGCCAAGTTTACCGCTTGCATATGCAATACCTTCCTCACCCTCAAGGTGAGATACCAGTTCTGCGTTGCTCAGGGATGTTGCTAAACCGTTTGGATCAAGTGGCCATGTGTCGATGTGTGGGTCTATTCCGAAATCTGTTGCTGCACCGAAGAGGAATGCCTCGCTTTCCTCGTATGTGGCACGTGCCTCAATGAATGTGGTGCAGATATCGTCTATTTCGCTCTGGGTTACGCTATTGGGATCATCTTTGAACTTTGTAGTAACGGCAGCCAACTTGTCATAAAGTGAACCGGTCTGCTCTGCAAGCTGCTTGTAAGTGAGGTTTACTGTGTTGTTGACATACTGAGTAGCAATGCTCTGCATCTCAACAGTTTTGTCCGAAGTTGAAGTTGTTGTGTCATTGTTGCTATCGCTGCTGCAAGCAGAGAATCCGCAAGTGATCAATGCACTGAGTGCTACGAACAATGATGTTCTAAAATACTTCTTAATCATTTTTGTTTGACTTTTGAGTTATTTGTGATATGTAATTTGCTTTCTCTTTGTTATAGGAAGAATCCCTCGTAAGCAATACCGATGGATACGGATGGCTCGTTATTGTATTGGCTCTTCAAGAATCTCTTGGAGTATTCTGCCTTTACTGCCAACTGTGGAAGTGGATAGTAGTTGACACCGAAGCTCATAACGTTCTTCTTTGTGTACTCGTATTGCGCCTGATCCTTGGATGGTATATACGAGTTGTAATAGTCATAGCGACCGAAGAGATATAACTTTTGGTTGTGCTGTCGAAGTTTCTCTATTTGTGAGAATACGTTGTAGCCAGCCTCGATAGCCACGTCTACAGCATTCTTGCCCACTGGAGTTTTCTGATAAGGAGAGTTGTTGGCAGCCAAGTTACGCTTGATGTAGTTGATGGTTTCTGCATCTCCCACATAGCCGTAGTCGGCGTTACCTCTTACAATCCAGTTGTAGCGGTTGAAAGTAAAGTCTATGGCACCGATGGCAACAACACCTTTTATTCCGTCATATTGCAACTTGCCTTGGTTCTCACCATTGCTGTTGTACTTGTCACCTTCCAAGTCGTGAGGATAACCGTTGTGCATGGCCTGTCCGTAGTAGCCACTCAAACCGATACGAAGACCTGGAATAGAATAGTTGTCTACACGGGCTGCAAATCCGTACTTGTTGGCAACCTTAAATTCATAAGATGAACCAGCACCCTTCTGTATCCAATTCTCACGGTTGAATTGGAAAGCATCCAAACCTGCCAAGAATTGAACTTCATACTTCCAGTGCTTGGTTCTACCCCAGAAACTAATACCGGTGTCATGCCATGTGCAAGGAAGAATTGTTGCCTCACCTTCGGGGCGATAAACAGTAAAGAAGTTGAGGGGCTCGTGGTGTGCGTTAGTCATACCAACAGGCACTACCATGTGACCAACCTTGATGTTGGCCCATTTCTTGAACTCTTTGTTAATCCAGAATTGCTCTAATTCCACCTCGCCGCCTTTCTCGGTTTCTGTTTCCCATTCACCACCTTCGGTATACTCTTTCTCGTTGGCAGAGCCAGTACCTGTGTGCTCGAATTCAATCTCTGTGCTCACGGTCCATCCTTTTCCGAAGTCATAACCGATGTAAATCACTGCATGTGGAATGTCGAAACGTCCATGGCTTGGGTCATTGGCATACTGCTTAGGACGCGCATAGCGATAAACATTGTCGCTATAATAATTACGTGTCAAAGCTACTTCGCCATATCCACCAACACTCAGTCTGTTACCTTTCGCATGTTGGAATACACTGTCGGCTGCTGTCGTCTGTGCATTAGCAGTTGCCATTCCTGCAACCAATGCAGCTGACAAAAAACCAATTCTTAATCTGTTCATCTCAATATTTGTATTCTTTTGTTATCTCTTCTGTGAAAAAGAAAAGGGGGCGGTTGCTCATTGCGGTCTCGACTTCAAACCCCTGCCAGTTCCTTTCTTGGAAGGCTTCGCAAGGTGTTGCCGCTCGGGAGTGGCAATCATCGCCGCTCCCCTCTTTCGATTTCGGGTGCAAAGGTACAGAGTCTTAAAAAAGCTTGCAATACTTAAAAGTCGGTAAACAAATTCATCCTCATAATTAGGTATTGCGTGTTTCGTTATAATTTTGTAACTTTGCGCCCGAAAGAGAGAAACATTGTGAATGTCCCGTGTGGTATTCCCTCCCTCCCGAAGACGTGATGTCTTCAAGGCTCGGTGTGGCACTGCGAGGCAGTAGAGGAATTAAAAGGTGAACAAGATGAAGAATCAGAAGATGTATGAGGCTGACGACAAGATGATCAGCATTATTCGTGACAATTACAACATTCTCCAGAGTTTGGGCAGTTTCGGCATTAACCTCGGCTTTGGCGACAAGACGGTGCGTGAGGTGTGCGATGAGCAGGGTGTGGATACGTATACCTTCCTTGCTGTTGTCAACTTTACCATCAACGGCTATAAGGAGTATGACAATGCCGACCGCCTCTCTATCTCTACCTTGCTGCATTATCTTAAGGCTTCACATGCCTACTATATTGATTTTCAGTTGCCTTTTATTCGAAAGGAACTCGTCGAGGCTCTCGATGAAAAGGATAATTTGGCGCGCCTTATCCTCAAACTCTATGATGAGTATGCACACAGCATAACCAACCATATGAAGTATGAGGAAAAGACAGTTTTCCCTTATGTTCAGGCGCTTATTGACGGTACTGCTACAGCTGGATTTGACATAGAGACATTCTCCAAGCATCATGGTCAGGTTGACCAGAAGTTGAAAGAGCTCAAGAATATCATTATCAAGTACTTGCCTTCTGATGGTTTGCACAACAACCAACTCAGTGCTACGCTCTATGATATATATAATAATGAGGAGTGGCTCAACCAACATTCGCTTGTGGAGGATGAAATCTTCATTCCTGCCATACGCAATGAGGAACGCAAACTGAAGCAGAATGATGTGAGTGTCAAGATCTCGAACATGATCAATCAGTCTCCTCAGAGTGAGGAGCAGTTGAGTGATCGCGAGCGTGATGTCATCATCGCCGTCGTACAGGGTATGACCAACAAGGAGATAGCCGACCATCTGTATATCTCCATCAATACCGTCATTACCCACCGTCGCAACATAGCCCGTAAGCTGCAAATCCATTCAGCTGCAGGTCTTACCATCTATGCCATTGTCAATAATTTGGTAGATATTTCCTCCGTCAAACTGTAGGAGGTAATGGTATAAATCGTATTTGCTATCCCTCTTTGTAGGTATCTATAGCAGGAAAACGGCATTCCCAATTTATGGGGATGCCGTTTTCTTGGTAGTTTATAATTACAAGAACATGGTGAGGAAGGTGGCAGCAAACCACCCTTTGAAGCGTTGTCCGCCTGTCCGCCACTTGCGCCAGTTCTCCTCGTTGAGAAGGAAACTGTCTTTTTTATCCTTGTCGAAGAGGTTGGAGAGCTGTGCCGTGGTGCAGGGGTCTACGATGACGGCATTCTCCTCGTAGTCCCATCGCAGACTGCGTGAGTTGAGGTTGGCACTGCCTACGGTGCAGAACTTGCCGTCAACCATGATGATCTTGGTGTGATGAAATCCCGGGGTGTACATCCATACATGGCATCCCGCCTTCATGAGTTTGTGTGCATTGTAGAAACCGCAGTCGGGAGTCAAGGGCACGTCGCTCTTGGTAGACAGCATGATTTCTACCTTCACGCCACGTTTTGCGGCATTCTTCAATGCCTTCTTCAGTTTGTGACTCAAGGTAAAATACGGACTGATGAGTTTGATGCTGTCCTTGGCGTCATTGATGGCGTTCACATAGAAAATGCGTATGATGTCCTTGGAGATATGCGGTTCACGGTTGATGATGCCCACCATCTTGTGGTATGCCGTTGCCGTGGTGTCGGGCTTCAAACCCTCTACGAGGTAGTCCTGTTTCTTGGCACGGAAGTATTCCGCTCCATGGATGTTCTGACCACTCACCTTGTTCCACATCTTTAGGAAGATAGCCTGCAGCGTATTCACCTCGTCACCGTCTATGCGGCAGTGCATGTCATTCCAAGACCCTACTACCTCTGTTCCTTTGATATAGTAGTCGGCGACGTTCATGCCACCTGTATAGGCTATCTGTCCGTCGATGACAACAATCTTGCGATGGTCTCTATTGAAGATGGCATGAAACCAAGGAAAATTTAGTGGTTTGAACTCATAGATCTCGATGCCGTTGGCACGTATCTTTTTCAGGTGCTTTGCCTTCAGTGGACGGTTGTTGGAACTGTTTCCGAAGCCGTCGTAGATGGCACGCACCTTCACACCCTCCTTGGCTTTCTGTGCCAAGAGGTCGAAGAGGAGTCCGGCTATGCTATCGTTGCGGAAGTTGAAGTATTCCATGTGTATGCTTCGCTTCGCTTGTCGTATCGCCTGGAAGAGGTCATCAAACTTTTCCTGTCCGTTCATCAAGAGGGTAACGGAATTGTTGTGTGAAAAGTGTATGCCTTTCTCGCGTAGCTGACTTACTATCAGTGAGTCGCTTGTCTGTGCGCTTCCCGACAAGGGGAGAAGCAAAGCCAATGTGAGAAGAAGGGCTCTCGCCTGCTTTGTCACATTCTTGATGTATGATATTTCCATGAATCTACTTCTTTCTTTTGGTCTGTTTTCCTTATACCATGCAAGCATAGTGGTCGACAATCCCTTTGAGTCTGTTGTCCTTGTCCACAACCAATACTGTGTGAACCTTGTTCTTGTGCATGATTTTTAGAATCTCTGTAATCTTGGTGTTCGGCAAGACCGTTTTGGGATGAGTGGTCATGATGTCGCTGACCGTCTTGTCAAAGAACTGAGCCTGCCATTTCTCCATGGCGCGTCGTATGTCACCATCGGTGATGAGGCCGATGACATGGTGGTCTTCATCGAGCGATACGCCCAGTCCGAGCTTTCCTTTGCTTACGTGTATGATGGCTTCGCCAAGGTGCATCTCCTTGGGGATGATGGGCAAGTCTTCGTGGCGCATCACGTCTTCGGCGGTGGTAAGCAGACGCTTGCCGAGTTCACCACCGGGATGGAACTGCGCAAAGTCGCGTGGCTGGAAGTGTCTTACCTGCATCAGTGCTATCGCCAAAGCGTCGCCCATCGCCAAGGCTGCTGTCGTACTACTGGTGGGGGCGAGGTTCAGTGGACAGGCTTCCTTCTTGACTTTTACCGTGATGTGGTGGTCGGAGTATTTTGCCAAGAGTGAGTGAGGGTTGCCAGTAATGGAGATGATGGGCACGTTCATGTGCAACACCATGGGGATAAAACGAAGCAGTTCGTCGGTCTGTCCACTGTTGCTGAGGGCAAGGACCACGTCTTTAGGGGTCATGACACCTAAGTCACCATGGTAGACATCGAGAGGATTGATGTAGAAGGCGGGTGTACCAGTAGATGCCAAGGTCGCTGCTATCTTCGCACCGACGTGTCCGCTCTTCCCGACACCTGTGACGATGATTTTCCCCTCGCAGTGGTACATCATGTCTACCGCTTTCTCGAAGTTCTCGTCAAGCGTGGCAATCTGGTCGAGGATGGCTTGCGCCTCTTCCCTGAGGGCTTGTTCGCCCCAACCACGAACGGTCCTCTCGTCTATATCGTTTATCTTATCAGCCATATTCCGTAAGATTCAGCAAATTTAGTATATAAAAAGTATCTTAGGATACTTGACCAAGTATCTTAGGATACATAGCAAAGTATCTTAAGATACATTGGCAAGTAACTTAAATGTCTGTGATTAAATTGCCGATAAGTGCTTCCAGCTTGTTTAGCTCCAGCATATTGGCGGCATCAGATAATCCCTTGTCTGGGTCGGGGTGTACCTCGAAGAAGTAGCCTGTAGCTCCGAATGCCTTGGCTGCCATAGCCATGGCTGGCACAAACTTGCGGTCGCCTACGGTCTTGCCGTCTCCGGCACTCGGACGTTGCACGCTATGGGTGCAGTCCATGATGACCGTTGGTACAATCTCCTTCATGTCAGAAATGTTTCGGAAATCCACCACGAGGTTGTTGTATCCGAAACAGTTGCCGCGTTCAGTGAGCCACACCTCCTTGGCTCCACTCTCCAATGCCTTTTCCACGGGGTAGCGCATGTCCTTGCCGCTAAGAAACTGTGCTTTCTTGATGTTTACCACCTTGCCAGTCTTGGCGGCAGCGACTAACAGGTCTGTCTGACGGCAGAGGAATGCTGGTATCTGTAGGATGTCGCACACCTCACCGGCTGCTTCTGCCTGACAACTCTCATGGATGTCGGTGGTGATGCGCAGTCCATACTTCTCCTTGATGTCACCAAGCATCTGCAGTCCTTTCTCCAGTCCGGGACCTCTGAACGAGTGTATGCTGGTGCGGTTGGCTTTGTCGAAGGAAGCCTTGAAGATGATGTCTGTGCCGAGCGTGCTGTTGATGCGAACCAGTTCGCATGCTACGGTGTCCAACAGTTCCTGCGACTCGATGACGCAGGGACCGGCTATGAATGTTGGCATTTTTTCCAATGTTGAGAGGTTGATAGTAGAATTATTCCTTTTCAGGACTTTCGGGTGCGGTCTTGATGGTAATCTCACGCTGTGGGAATGGTATCTCTATGCCGTGCTCGTTGAGTGTGTCATAGATGCACTCCATGATGACTCCGTCGTCAGTATACTGTGTGAGAACGTTCACCCATACCAACACCTTGAGCGTGATGCAGTTGTCGTCAAAGCTCTTCAGCACGATGCGAACCGGTTTCTCGTGATAGATACAGTCCAGTTTACTGAGGGAATCGATGAGTATGCGTTTCACCTCCTTGATGTTGCTGCCGTATGCGATGCCCACCTCTAAGATGTCAAGCTCATAACCATGGTTGCGGGTCATGTTCTTGTAGTTCTTGGAGAACAACTGCGCATTCTGGAAGGCGATGACCGAACCGTCGGTGGCTTCCAGCATGGTAGACGTATAGCTGATACTGCTTACACGACCTCTTGTTCCGTCGCAGACAATGTAGTCGCCCACCTTGACGCGTCCCATCATGAGCGAGATACCGTAGTAGATGTTCTCCAAGATGTCTTTCGATGCAAAACCGAGACCCGTTGACAAACCGGCGAAGATGGCGAGCAACCATGACTTTCCTACGTTGAAGACGGAGAGGGAAACCATGAGCCAGGTACCCCAGATGATGACCTGCAGCACGTTCTTGAACATCACGATCTTCGAAGCGGCGGTAAGAGGGTCTTGCTTCTCAAAGTGATGGCGCAGCACGTCGTTGGTGGTGATATTGATATAGTTGAAGAGGAAGTACAGGCAAGCCACCATGCTCACGGTATACAGCGAGGCGGTGAAGTTGCTTGTCTTGATATACTCCTTGTTGAATATCATCCATGTCGTGTCGCTCATGTTAAACACGTCGGCAGCCCAGTAGATGGCGATGATGAAGGAGATGACCCCGGCAATGGGGAGCATCACCTTGTTGACGAAGCGGAATCCCCACTTGTCTGTTATCGCTTTGTTCTTCAGGTTCTTGCGCTCAGCATATACGGCAAGCCAGTCCTTGATACAGGTGATGCTAAGGATGCAGGCAAGCTGCATCATCCACCAGATGATGATCTGTACGGCGAGCAGCGTGAATCCTATCCATGAGCATACGGTGCTGACGGCGAAGACAGCCAACGATACCCAGGTGTATATCATGTCGTTGCGGGGCACGTTCTTGTTCTGTCGCTTGATGACATTCCACTGCCAGAAGAAGCAGACCAGTAGGATGGGAGGGAAGATCAGGTTGACAAGGTCGTTGGGGATGAGTATGATACGGAACGTGATGACGATGAATCCCACCAACATCAGAGGGGAATAGATGCGGAAAGCACTCTTGATCTGGTCGTTGCCCACACGCAACAACAGTGAGATGAGAATCACGCCGATGAGCCATGCAAACTCCACCAAGAGTCCGCACGCCATGATGAGGAAGTTCTGGTGTACCGTTACACGTATGATTCCGAGGATGATGGCAAAGGTGATGATGGTCATAGCCATGATGATGCAGGGGCGCTTCGCCATGAAACTATCCTTGATCTTCTCAAAGAGACCTTTCTTCACGAGCTTTGTCACGATGACCCGTATGGTGAGCAGGTTGAGTGCCACCGAGATGAATCCATAGAAGAGAATGATACTGAACAGGAAACCTATGATACGCACATCCCATTGCGACATCATGCCCGGGGCAGGCCGGTATTTCTCATTGATGGAGGCTCGCGCCTCGTTGTAGTTGCTCCCTAAGTTGGTCAATATCTTCAGGTAGTTCTCGCCACCATTGTTGAAGATGCTTGTCTGTATGTCGGTATATCTCAGGTTGGCATAGTCGTTGAGCGCCCTCAGTTTGTGCTCGGTCATGGTGTAGGCGCGTATGTACTCCTTCAACTGCTGTTGCTTCTCAAGCAGTTGACGTCGTATGTTTACGGCAAGGGTAAGGTCGACGTTGCGGTTGGTCTGTGCCTCGTCGCTCATGAACATGGTGTTCATGCCGTACAGGTAGTTGATGAGTGAGTCGAAGCGTGCCACCTCCAAGTTGTTCTTGTCTATCATGGTACGGAAGGGGGCTGCCTTTGTCTTGAACTTATGGAACAGTTCCGTAGCCTCATGACAGGCATAGGTCATGTCGAAGATATAACCGCTTCGCTGTGAGTAGAGCATCAGCGAGTTCTGGTCTGCCTGCCTCATGATGTTGAGGAGGTCTTCTATGAGTACCTGTTGCTGCTGCTTGGCTTCCTTGTTCTGCATCTCGAAGTCGAGGTGATACTGTGTCAGTTCTGTACGCAGCATATAGAGCGTAGTGTCAAGGTTCGCCTCCTTCAGAACGGCGTGTCCAGGGGTGAACACTGCTATCAGGAGTATAAAGAGGAGGAATAGCTTCTTTTTCATTGTTATTTCAGTTGCATTTTGTGTGCAAAGTTACTAAAAAGCAAGGAGAATGCAAAAATAACGTAACCTTTTTAACATAAACTGCTCGCTGCCTTCCGTTTTCAGAGATAAAATGCTTACTTTTGCATAGGACAAACAACAAAATAACCGAAATATGACAAACATACTGATATGCGACAGTGGCGGAACGAAGGCCGACTGGACATTGTTGGATGAAAGAGGAGTGATCCTTTCCCGTCAGAAAACGGCAGGACTTAGTCCTGTTGTCCTTTCTGATGAGGAAATAGAAGAAGTTTTGCGTACCCAGCTCCACCTTTCTTGCCAACCCTCTGCTGTTCATTTCTATGGCAGTGGGGTCATCCCAAGTGTGAAGGAACGGATGGAGAATGTATTGAGGCGCACATTTGGTTGCGCTGAGGTACATGCCGAGAGTGACATGCTTGGTGCTGCGCGTGCCCTCTTGGGCAGAAGCAAGGGAATGGCTGCGATACTTGGTACTGGTTCCAACTGCTGTTTTTATGATGGAAACAATCTTACTGCTGGTTTGCCGTGTCTCGGATATATCATCGGTGACGAAGGCAGTGGGGTAGAGATAGGCAAACGGCTTCTCCGTATTCTCTTTACGCGTCCGGAAGCAGCGCAGTTGCAACGGCTCTTCACGGAGCAGACTGGACTTGACCTGCCTACTATTATAAATAAGGTGTACCGCCAACCTTTTGGCAACCGATTCTTGGCTTCCCTTACCCCTTTTGTGCTGCAGCAGCTTGAGGCAGAACAGACACCTTCTGACAGTGATCTCGCTGAGGCAAGGGAACTTCTGAGAGAGGGGGTACGGGATGTTTTTGCCAAGTTTTATGAGAAGTGTTACACCTTATATAATATATATAGGGAAAAGTCAGTATGGCAACCCGCCTCGTCAACCGACAAGATGTCCCTTGCTCTTGTGGGTGGTGTGGCTTATCATTTCCGTCCTTACTATGAACCCTTGTTCGAGCAAGACGGGCGTTTCTTCATTCATCAAGTGCTTGCCTCTCCTATGGATGGTTTGATTAAATATCATACAGATCACGCATAGTTTTACCCTTGAAAATAGGGCGTAAGTGCAGTGCCACCGTACTGCTCAAAAATATACCCGGGTCTTTTGAAAAAAATACCCGGGTATACGTATATGAAATACCCGGGTTTCGTAACAAAAATACCCGGGTCTCACGACGAAAATACCCGGGTGTTTTTTCGAGAGGGTATAATTAGCCGTATTCTGCAACATATAGTACGTATCAATTTAACGAAATCGCACGTTTCTTAGGCTAAAAATGTCCTAATTTTGCCAACGTACAGAGGGTGTTCCCTCATTATCCCGATAAAAACCTATTATTTGTTATGAAGAAGACTTTACTATCCCTTGCCTTGTTGGCCCTGTCGGCTACGGGGTATGCCTTGGACGACAATCGTATTTCGACCATGGATCTTACTGCATCCCAGTTGGCTTACTATATGGCTCCTGGCTGGAACCTCGGCAATACGTTGGAGGGCGGCAACAGTAATAATAATGACACCAACTATGGAGGACTCGCTGCGGAGACCAGTTGGCAGAACAACAAGACGACACAGGAAATCATCAACTTCGTGAAGTCGCAGGGCTTCAAGAGCATCCGTATTCCTTGTGCTTGGGTGATGGGGCACATCTCCGATGCTGCCACTACGACCATCGATGCCAAGTGGATGGCACGTGTCAAGGAGGTGGTGGACTATGCCATCAATGCCGACCTTTATGTCATCCTCAACGACCATTGGGACGGTGGATGGTTGGAGGACTCGTTCAACGATGTGAGCGAGGCGACCGTCGCAGCCAAGTCGGCGAAGTTGGAAAAGGTGTGGACGCAGATAGCCAATGCGTTCAAGGACTATGACGAACGACTCCTCTTTGCAGGACTCAACGAACCGGCTCACTCCAACTATAATACTACTGCCTCTGCTTATATCAAGGCACTGAAGACCTATGAACAGGTGTTCGTCAATACCGTCCGTGCCACTGGTGGCAACAATGCCAAGCGTGTGCTGATAGTCCAAGGGCCAGGTACCAACATCGACGATACTTACAACACTTTCGGTGAGATGCCTTCCGACAATGTCGAGGGACGACTGATGTTGGAGGTGCATAGTTATGACCCTTGGAACTTCTGCGGATTGGAGCAGGACGAGAGTTGGGGCAAGATGCGTTACTACTGGGGTACAGACAAGAGTGTATCTGGGTCAGGACGCAATGCCTCTGACGATGGAAACAATGAGAAGTCGCTCTCTGCTTACTACAAAAAGATGAAGCAGTTTACCGACAAGGGTATCCCTGTTGTCTTGGGCGAGTATGGCGCCAACCACCGTAATGTGAAGAATATGAGTGGGCAGAGCCAATCCATGCACGACGCATCTGTGGCGTTCTGGTATGAGAAGGCTACGCAGTATGCCATGGAGTGTGGTATGATACCCTTTGCCTGGGATACTGGATATACGGGTTATCCCAGTATGGCAGTTATTGACCGTGCTCAGTTGAAAGTTCTCCCATGGACACTCACTGATGCCTCCAATACGACTAATGGCGCTTTGGATGCCATCAAGAAAGGGGCTGAGGCTGCACGTGAGGCTTACAACAAGTATTATTCTCCTGGGGTGACAGGTGTCACTTATGTCCAAGGCGTGCAGGACAACAAAGCGGATGCCCTTTTCTATAATCTCTCAGGGGTGGCAGTAGGCAAAAGTTCGGCTCTTTCCCATGCTTCCAAGGGTGTCTATGTCTGTAATGACAGGAAGTTTGTAGTGAAATAATGACTTTGTGCTTGTCAGTGCTATTAATGAGCAAGAAAGTATGTGCAGGTAAGTAGAATATTTCGTATTTTTGCACTCGAAATAACTATTAACTGACAAACGTAACATTATTTTCTTACCTTATGAAGATAAAGTCTTTAGCTCTGCTGATGCTCACCGCTGCCCTTCCAGCGATGGCTGAACAGGTGACAGTGAATACCAAGGGTATGTCTCTCGTCCTCGATGTGGAGAACGGGCAGACCGCCAAGTATCTCTATTTTGGAAGTAAACTCGATGGGCGTGACCAAGCCAACCTGCAGGTGACTGCCAACGGACGCATGGATGTCTATCCTGCCTATGGTCTCAATACTCCCGCCGAGTCGGCTCTCGCCATGCGTCATGCCGATGGAAACATGTCGACAGCTCTTGTCGCCACAGGATGCTCCACTCGCAAGGAAGCCAATGCGACCGTCACGGTGGTACACCTCAAGGATGCCGTCTACCCTGTCACGGTAGACCTCTGTTACCGTGCCTACAATGATGTAGACCTCATTGAGGCGTGGAGTGAGATCACCAACAACGAGAAGGGAACGGTGACTCTAACCACCTTCGCCTCTGCCATGCTCCCCATCCGTAGGGGGAATGTATGGATGAGCCACCTGTCCGGTTCGTGGGCAAGTGAGGCTCGTGTCAGCAATGAGCGGTTGGCTCCCGGTGAGTTTGTCATCCGCAACACAGACGGTACACGTCCCTCGCATACCGACCATGCCGAGGTGATGTTCTCGCTCGACGGAAAAGGACAGGAGAACAAAGGTGGCGTGATTGGCGCAGCTCTTGTTTACAGTGGCAACTACAAGCTCAAGACGGTCACCGATGATACGGAGTACCATTATTTCTTCGCCGGCATCAACGAGGAAAACTCGGAATACCATCTTAAGAAGGGGGAGACCTTCAAGACTCCAGCCTTGGCTCTCACTTTCTCTGATGAGGGACTGAGCGGAGCCAGCCGCAACTTCCACCGTTGGGGACGTAAGTATGTCCTTGCCCATGGTTCGCAGTTGCGTGACATCCTCCTCAACTCTTGGGAAGGTGTCTACTTCGACATCAACCAGCAGGGGATGGACCAGATGATGGCAGACATTCATAGTATGGGCGGTGAACTCTTCGTCATGGACGACGGATGGTTTGGCACCAAGTACCAGCGCAACAGTGACAACTGTGCATTGGGTGACTGGACTGTTGACGGCAAGAAACTGCCCGATGGCATAGAGGGACTCCTGCGTGATGCCAAGAAGAACGGCGTGAAGTTTGGTATCTGGATAGAACCGGAGATGACCAACACTACCAGCGAACTCTATGAGAAGCATCCCGACTGGATTATCAAGGCTCCCAAGCGTGATGCCGTACAGGGACGTGGCGGTACGCAACTCGTGCTCGACCTTTCCAATCCGAAGGTGCAGGACTTCGTCTTCAGTGTCGTGGACAACCTCTTGACGAAGTATCCCGAGATTGCTTACATCAAGTGGGACGCCAATATGGCGATCATGAACCACGGAAGCCAGTATCTCCCCATGGCAGACCAGAGTCATCTGTATATCGCTTATCATCAAGGCTTCTCCAAGGTGATAGACCGCATACGCGCCAAGTATAAGGATGTGGTGATACAGTGCTGCGCCAGTGGTGGCGGACGAGCCAACTGGGGATTCCTGCGTGGCTTCGACGAGTTTTGGGTCAGCGACAACACCGATGCCTTGCAGCGTATCTATATGCAGTATGGAACCAGCTATTTCTTCCCCTCCATCGCCATGGGATGCCACATCTCGGCAGTGCCCAACCACACCGTGTTTCGCACTACCTCTCTGAAGTACCGCATCGATGTCGCCATGAGCGGACGGTTGGGCATGGAGATACAACCCAAGAACATGACCGACGAGGAGAAGGCGCTCTGCAAGAAGGCTATCAGTGAATATAAGGAGATACGCCCCGTGGTGCAGTTGGGTGACCTCTACCGTCTCGTCTCTCCCTTCGACAACGAGGGGTTGGCATCGCTGATGTATGTCAGTGAGGCAAAGGACAAGGCTGTGTTCTACTGGTGGAAGATGGCAAACTTCTATAATGTCCATCTGCCACGTGTGAAGATGGCTGGTCTTGACGCCAACCGTATGTATAAGGTACGCGAACTGGATGCCATCGACCTGCAGCCGCTCTACTGCGAAGGAAAGTCTTACTCAGGAAAATACCTCATGGAGCATGGACTCGAAATGCCGTATACCAACGAGGTGGACTGGGGTAAGAAGGTAGACTGGTCGTCTCGTGTCCTCTATTTGGAGGCTCAGTAAAAAGTGAAACGCAGATTTTCCTGATGATTATCTGATGCTGTTCTAATGCAGTTCTAACGCTATTCTAATGCTATTCTAACGACATGAAAAAGATATTTTTGTTGGCGATGATGCTGACCCTCACTATTTGCGGACTCTCCGCCAAGCAGAACTTCATACAGGTGAAGGACGGGCATTTTGTCCGTGACGGAAAACCCTATTATTATGTGGGTACCAACTTTTGGTATGGTGCCATCCTCGGTTCAGAAGGACAGGGAGGTGACCGCAAGCGCCTGTGCCGCGAACTCGACAAGATGAAGTCGCTTGGCATAGACAACCTGCGTATCCTCGTCGGTTCTGATGGTAAGCGGGGTGTGAAGACGAAGGTGGAGCCTACACTGCAGGAGGCACCGGGTGTCTACAACGATACCATCCTTGCCGGTCTCGACTACCTGCTCATGGAGATGGGCAAGCGTAAGATGGTGGCTGTGCTCTATCTCAACAACTCGTGGGAATGGAGCGGCGGCTATGGGTTCTACCTCGAACATGCTGGGGTAGGGGTGGCTCCGCGCCCTAATGAGGATGGCTATCCTGCCTTCATGAACTTCGTGTCGCAGTATGCTGCTAACGAGAAGGCGCACCAACTCTTTTATGACTATGTGCGCTTTATCATAGGACGTACCAACCGCTATACCCACAAACCGTATGCCGAAGACCCGGCTATCATGTCGTGGCAGATAGGCAACGAACCGCGCGCCTTCAGCAAGGAGGCTCTCCCTGCTTTCGAGAAATGGCTTGCCGAGGCAAGTGCTCTCATACGGTCGTTGGACAAGAACCACCTCATCAGCATCGGTAGCGAGGGCAGTTGGGGATGCGAGAATGACATCAACTGCTATGAGCGCATCTGTGCCGACCGTAATGTGGACTATTGTAATGTCCACCTCTGGCCTTACAACTGGAGTTGGGCTCGCAAGGACCATCTCATCGACGACCTCGATGTGTCGTGCAAGAACACCAAGGAGTATATCGACCAGCATCTTGCCGTATGTGCCCGCATCAAGAAACCGCTCGTCATGGAGGAGTTCGGTTATCCGCGTGATGGCTTCTCCTTCTCTCCCTCTTCCTCTACCAAGGGTCGTGACGGATATTATAAATATGTGTTTGCCTTGGTGGGTGACAACGCCGAGACGGGTGGCTACTTCGCCGGCTGTAACTTCTGGGGATGGGGCGGCTTTGCCAATCCACAGCATGAACAGTGGCAGGTGGGTGATGACTATACTGGTGACCCGGCACAGGAAGCGCAAGGTCTCAACTCGGTATTCTCAACAGACCGCTCCACCCTTGATGTCGTGAAGAGCCAAGTGGACAGGATGAAGAAAATAGGTAAAACAAAATAGTTTCCTCTTGCGGTACATGAATGTGCTATGAACGGCATGTTTTGCAAAATTGTATCAGTAATAGGAAAAATAATATCATATATTTACCCTATAATGTGGTAACTTTGCAATCGATAAAACCTAACGATGATACCAATTAATAAATATAAACCTAAACTATTTAAAGCTTATGAAAAAACTATTTACTTTAGTATGTGTACTGGCTCTTGCATGTGGTGCTACAGCTCAGACAACAGAGAATCTTGAGTTGAAGATAGATGCTTACCCATGGCATTATGAAGTCGATCCTGGTTCGGATATCAACTTGACATTTACAAGTCAGTGGGGCGAGTTTGGCTTGATAGGTTCAAGTAACGCTATCAATCCTGCCGATTACAAGGGCTTTAAATTGACTTATGACGCTAATCCTACAGCTACTGCTGGCGAGTGGATTCAAACTTCAATCGGACAAACCAGTGGTAAAGACCAATATTTAGATTTGGATCCAACTGCAACTGAGTTGAAATCTGACTTCAATGACAATATTAAGTCATACGAGTCTTTGACCAAATTTAACTTGCAGGCAAAGGCTGCTGATCAAACTCTCCATCTTACAGGATTCTATTTGGTGAAGGAAGATGGCACAGAAGAACCTGTTACCAGCTATGCTGGTGGTGGTTGGGGACGTAGCTTGGGTCCTTCCGCTGCTCCAACAATTACATTTACTGGTCAGTATGGTGGATTGGAAATCGTAACTACTGACGGCAATTCTTGTACCTTTAGCCATGAGGCAGATAAAGACTTGGTATATAAATACACTGTTGATCTTGCAGCTCCGCTTACAAACGTTCTTACGATAGAACTTGATGGCGCTTCTGGTGGATTTGCTTGGAATAATTTTGAGGCAGGTACAGAAAAGATAGAGTTTGAAGTGAGCACAAAAACTGCTGTTTCAGAAGAGACGCCTACTGATGTAGCAAAGATATATCTGAAGGCAAACGGTGAAGAAGGTTTTCCTTTTGCAGTGAAAGTTAACAAGATTACACGTGTTGTGACATCTACTTCTGGCATTTCCAACACCGTTCTTGCACCTCTCTCAAGCGCTAACGCAGCTATTTACAACCTCGCTGGTCAGAAGGTAGACTCTTCTTATAAGGGCGTTGTTATTCAGAACGGCAAGAAGTTCGTTCAGAAGTAATATAAGAGATAAAGTTTTTTATTGGTATTTGTTTAAAAGGCAGGGGTGCACAACAGACGGGCGTCCTTGCCTTTTCCCTTTCAGTATCATTGCTCTTCATTCTTTGTTTATAATAAAAGGTTGGGCTGACAGGCCCCAAAAACGACTTTGTAACATTTTATACGTAACTAATTAACCAAATCGTACATTTGCGAGGTAGGGAATACTCTACCTTTGCACATGTAATTATCAATCACAACATACAGCCGAAAGCAAATTTGAACAAGCCTTAAGCAAAATAACATCATGTTGTATGTGAAAATGGTATTACCTTTGCAACCGAAAACCAAAAATACAAACCTAACATAAATAATCAACAATTATGAGTCACAACAGATTAGAATCACAGTGTAAGAAAGCTTTTGCGAGACTTCTTGCACTATCCTTGATGATGCTGTTGCCTTTGACAGTTTTCGCCCAGACGAAGGTGACGGGAGTCGTTACCGATGCCAATGGTGAGACGGTGATTGGCGCCAGTGTCAAGATTAAGGGTCAGAGTGGTGTTGGCGCAATGACAGACCTTGATGGTAAGTATACCATTAATGCCAAACCTGGACAGACCTTGGAATTTTCTTACATCGGTTTCTCTACCAAGAGTGCCAAGATACCGGCAAACGGCAAACTTGATGTCGTGATGACCGAAGACACCCACTCCCTCAACGAGGTGGTTGTCGTAGGTTATGGTACGATGAAGCGCTCCGACTTGACGGGTTCTGTGTCGAGCATCGACGAGAAAGCCATCAAGCAGGGTGTCAATACCTCTATGGAACAGGCAATGCAAGGTCGTATTGCCGGTGTGCAGGTGACACAGAACTCTGGTACTCCTGGTGGTGGTATCTCTGTGCAGATTCGTGGTATCAACTCCTTCAATGGTAACGAACCTCTCTATGTCATCGATGGTATCCCTGTCAGTGGTAACACCAGCAACAATACCTCTGTGTTGGCAAGCATCAACCCCTCGGATATTACTTCTATCGAGGTATTGAAGGATGCTTCCGCAACAGCCATCTACGGTTCTCGTGCTTCCAATGGTGTCGTTCTTGTGACCACCAAGCGCGGTCAGGATGGTAAGGCACAGGTCTCCTACGACGGTTATGTCGGTTGGCAGGCTATCCCCAAGTACCTTGACGTGATGAACCTCAAGGAGTATGCTGATTTCTACAATGCCCGTCAGACAGCCCGCGGTTATGGAGTCAGAGAAGACTTCAAGGACCCATCGCTTCTGACAGACGGTACCAACTGGCAGAAGGAACTCTTCCAGACTGCCTTCATGCAGAACCACGCCGTTAATATCAATGGTGGTAACAAGGATATGCACTACTCCATCTCCGGTGGTTATCTCGACCAGGACGGTGTCGGTGTAGGCTCTGGCTTTACACGTGCCAGCTTCCGTACCAACTTCGATGTCAACATTAATAAATATGTGCAGATCGGTTTCAACTCGGCTTATGCCAATACCAAGCAGACGCTGACCTTCTCTGAGAGCAACGTCATCAACACAGCACTGAACCAGTTCCCTGATGTGGCAGCACGCAACCCCGACGGTAGCTACGGTGTGCCAGAGGCAAACGACTTCAATACCTCTTATAGCAACCCTATCTTCGAGGCAAACATGAAGGAAAACCGTACCAACAACTATCAGTTGGACTACAACGTCTTTGCCAATATCAAGCCCATCAAGGGTTTGAACATCCGTATCGAATATGGTGGAAACCGCGGCTGGGGCAACACCTACTACTTTGTGCCAGAGTATAGCTATGGTAATATAAAGGTGGAGAGCCAGAGCACACGTACCAAGACCCTGAGCAAGTATACCGCCTTCAAGCAGTATGCTACCTACGACTTCGACCCGTTCAAGAACAACCATTTCCAGATTATGTTGGGTCACGAGGCACAGTGGGGTAACTGGGAGAGCCTGTCTGGTTCTCGCAAGGGATACATCACAGACAACCTCCACTCCCTCAACGTGGGTGACTCCTCTACGTCTACCAATACAGGTGACGACGGTACGCCCTGGTCTATCGAGTCATACTTCGGTCGTTTGAACTACAACCTCCTCGACAGATACCTGTTTACAGCTACCCTCCGTGCCGATGGTTCTTCTTCATTCGGTAAGAACAACCGCTGGGGATGGTTTCCTTCAGCTGCCATCGCATGGCGTATCACCCAGGAACCATTCATGAAGGACATTAAATGGTTGAGCAACTGGAAGCTCCGTTTGGGATGGGGTCTCGTAGGTAACCAGAGCACTGGCTCTTACGCCTATGGCGCTACCATGAACAACGTGGCTACAGCATGGGGTACAGGATACTATCCTGCACGTTTCCCCAATCCTGACCTGAAGTGGGAGAGCACCAACTCTTGGAACGTCGGTATGGACTTCTCGTTCCTTGACAACCGCATCGAGTTTATCGTCGACGCATACTTGAAGAAGACAGACAACCTCTTGATGGAGGCTTCCCTTCCTTCTTATGTCATCAACAACGACTGGCAGGGTATGAGCGCACCATGGGTAAACTCTGGTTCTATCGAGAACAAGGGTTTGGAGTTCACTTTGAACACAGTCAATATCAACAAGGGCGACTGGCAGTGGCGCACTGGAGCAACACTCTCCATCAACCGCAACAAACTGACTGGTCTGAACAGTGAGGACGGTACGAAGACCGGTACTATCGGTACACAGACACTCACCATGTCTACTGTCGGAGGTCCTGTAGGTCGCTTCTATGGCTATAAGGTCATCGGTATGTACAAGGATGCCAGCGACTTCTACCAGAAGAACAGCAACGGTGAGTACCTGCTTGATGCCTCAGGCAACAAGGTTCCTACTCCTCGTCCTGCTGACGGTGACGGCAATATGTACCCCATCGCTCCCAACAGCATTTGGGTAGGTGACTACATCTTCGAGGATATCAACGGCGACGGTAAGATCGACAGCAACGACCGTACCTACATCGGTGACCCGAACCCCGATTTCACCTTCGGTTTGAACAACACCATCACTTGGAAGAACTTCGACTTCAGCTTCTTCCTCAACGGTAGCGTGGGCGGTGACATCTACAACTATGTACGCCAGCAGCATACCAACCCTGAGACTTACGGTAACATGATGAGCGAAGTGGCAAACTATGCCAAGGTAGGTCTTATCGACCCCAACGGCTCGGCTACAGATATTAATAATGTATATGTTACCAACGCAGGTACGGCAACAGTACAGCGTATCAGTACAGCAGGACAGAACCAGAACGACAACAACCGTGTGAGCGACCGCTTCGTAGAGGACGGTTCTTACCTCCGTCTGAAGTCCATCTCGCTGACTTACAACTTCCCGAAGAAGTGGATTGCTCCACTCGGCATCAGCAGCCTTGCCATCTATGGAAATATCCAGAACCTGTTTACCATTACAGGTTATGACGGCTACGATCCTGAAATCGGTGCATCCAGCCAGAGCGTCCTTCTGCAGAACATCGATAACTACCGTTATCCTTCTCAGAGAATCTATACTTTTGGTTTGAAGTTACAGTTCTAATATTTAAGATCTTTCACAATGAAAACAAAACATATATTGATGGCAACTGCCATGGCGGGTATCTCGCTCATGACGACAAGCTGTGGCTCAGACTTCCTCGACAAGACTCCTACGGGCAACTATACCGCACAGACATTCTATTCGTCTGATGAAGCTGTCATGAAGGGTGTTGAGCCACTGTATAACAAGGCATGGTTCAATTTCAACCGTCGTGCCTTGATAGGTATGGGCTCGTTTCGTGCCAACGATGGCTGGAACCCATACGTTAATGCTGAGTTTGCCAACTTCAAGGTGACTGCCTTGACAGAAGAGTTGAGCTTGGCATGGTCTGCTCTTTATAATGTGGTGACAATGAGTAATGCCACACTGAGCAATCTCCAGGATTATTGCAGTAGTGGTGTCTCCGCTTCTGTAAAGAACGCTGCCGAGGGCGAGTGCTACCTGATGCGCGGTTGGGCTTATTTCTATCTGCTCCGCGGTTGGGGTGACAACATCCTCTTCGAGGACAACAACAAGTTGGTGCAAACCCCTGTCCAACCGTTGAATACCGAGGCTGACGTACTGAAGTTCGTCATCCGCGATTTCCGCAAGGCTGCACAGTTGTTGCCAGAGACAGGAAACGACCACCATGCTTCCAAGTATGCCGCAAAGGCTGCCTTGGCAAAGGCTCTCCTCGCGCAGAGCGGATGGCAGGAAGGTTCTCAGGTTGACCACCAGCGCAACGAGGCAACTCTGCTGGAGGTAAGACAACTTTGTGATGAGGTAATCAATAGCGGTCAGTATTCTTTGATGCCCAATTACGAGGACCTCTTCAAGGCACAGAACAACGACAACAGCGAGACGATACTTGCCATGCGTTGGGCTGACCCGAACACTGGTGAGTGGGGCGCTATGAATGCTACCTATTCTGACTTGGCGTTCCCAGAGGTGACAGATGTCAACGTATGGGGTGGTAACCTCTCTCCATCATGCGACATGATAGACCTGTATAACGCCGACCCCGCCGACACCATTCGCCGCAATGCGACATGGTTTACACCAAACACCTACTACAGCTACATCAAGAAGGCTGACGGTGGTTACACCTACAAGCACAACTGGATGCAGTGTAAGAAGGGTGTCCTTGGTACCAAGGCTGACGTTGCCCCTGCCAACTTGGCGCAGATGGCTTCTCCGCTGAACACATACATCCAGCGCTTGGCTGATGTGTACCTAATGAAGGCTGAGGCTATCCTCGGCAACAACGAGAGCACTTCCGACCCAGAGGCTATCAATGCCTACTTGACTGTTCACAACCGTGCACGTGTCGTGCCCGTTGAGGCAAGCGACGTACAAAGTCTTACGCTGACCGACCTCATCAACGAGCGCCGCATCGAGTTCTGCATGGAGTACTTCAACTGGTGGGATATGGTGACATGGTACCGCTGGAAGCCACAGACCATGCTCAACTACTTCAACCGCATTCAGCACCGTGCTTACGAGATACGTGAGAACAGTCTTTACAAGAATGCCGATGGTAGCATCTCTTACCGTGTCATTCCTCCTGGAACAGGTACTTGGTATATCAAGGACAATGATGGTCATGTGTACTGGAACGACAAGTTAGCTGAGAGTGAAGACGACAACACTGCGATTAAGGTGGAGGGCGGCTACACATACAATGTCAACGAACTCGTTGCCAAGTATGTGACAGGCTACCAGGCTGTCGTTCTTTCCGAGAACAACATCTTCATGCCTTATCCTGAGAGTGATGTCATCCAGAACAAATATCTCAGCATGAGTCCTGTCGCTTATGACTTTACTTGGGATGTAACAGACAAGTAACAACATTAACATAGAAAATCTTATGACTAAGAATATAATGAAACATAGATTTAGCTTGTTGGCACTGTTCATGCTGGCAATGCTGTCTGTCACCTTTACTTCCTGTAAGGAGAGTGAGGAGGGATACGGCACTCCCGAGATTACGGGTGTCCGTTCCTGTGACCCTGCAAAGGCTGACAGTTTGTTTGACAAGGCAAGTTGCGGTTCGGTACTTGCCATCATCGGTAACAACCTGAGTGATGTGCGTGCCGTTTACATCAACGACCAGAGCGTCAGCTTCAACTCTACGATGAACACCTCGCACAGCCTGATCGTCACCGTTCCTAAAGAGGAGGATGGCTTTAAGCTTTCTGCTTTCGACAGCAACCTGAAGGATGAGATCCGTGTAGAGACATCGCATGGTACCGCCGTTTATCAGTTCAAGATATTGGCTCCCTCTCCTGTGATGCAGCGTATCGCCGCTTCCTATCCACGTTCTGCCGGAGATGTCATGAGGATTTACGGATACAACTTGGTGGACATCAAGAAGGTGTACCTGACGGATGTCACTGGTGATGCCCTTGACTCGACTGCTTGGGTAGGTGATGTGCCTGGCAATCATATAGCATGTGAATACTCTGTAGTGAAGTCTGACCATGCCATCAATCCCGATAACCAGGCCTATCGTACTACCTCTGTTATCGACGTGACCGTCCCAGAGGGTGCTCCAGAGCATGGCGCTCTCGTCATTGAGTGTGCTTCAGGTACTGTTTACCTGAACTTCAACCGCTTGCCAGGCAAGCCTGTTGTCTTTACTTGCTCTAACGATATGCCTGAGATTGGTGAGACACTCGTACTGACTGGTCGTGACTTTACGCAGATAGACCAGATTACCTATGGTGACGTAACCTTGAAGTTGGCTGATGGCGACTATACGGTTGCTGAGTCGGAAGACTCCATCTTCATCCCATTCAAGACGAAGCCTTCTGCAGAGGGTTACAATATGGTACTGACCGTCACCAACCCTGCCGGTTCGGCAACAGTGGATCGTTTCTATGACTACAGCACTATCCTGACCACCTTCGACGGTGATGCCACCGACAATGGATGGGGTCCGAATGCTTCCTATGTTGATGCTGGCAATGCCGATGGCAAGTATGCGCATATCAATGTGGCAACAGAGTATCAGCAGTGGTGGGGTACCATGATCTATTTCCGTAAGGACTGGAACGGTAACTCCTTCTCGTTCTCAGACAATATTCCTACGACGGCAACTGCCGACGAGTTGTATTTCACCATGAACGTATATGATGCCAGTGATTACAACAACGGTTCGTTCTGGGGCTATCTCCGTTACATGATTCAGCCATTGGGTGATGCCGAGATTCAGTATGACAACTTCGGATGGAAAGACTATAGTGAAGGCATCGGTAACTTCCCTGACGGTCCTGTGCTCCAGGATGTCAACGGCAAGAACTACAAGAACAAGTGGTATCGCGCCATTGTGCCATTGAGCAAGTTTAGCTGTTATACAGGCAAGTCTTTCTCTGACATCAAGACAACAGGTTTGAATCAGTTCCGCATACAGAGCATCAACCAGAGTACCTCTTCTGGTAAGATTGATGTGAAGTTCGACAACATCCGCGTGATTTACATTCCTAAAAAGTAAAAACTGAAGATTATGAAATTGAAGAATATATTTAGTTTCGCCCTCCTGTTCATTGCAGCTCTCGTCATGCAGAGCTGCAAAGACAGCGACAATACTTCTGCCACAGGACTGACCGTCACCAAGGACGGTGCGGCGATAGAGTCACTCTCCATGCCCTTGGGAGAAACGTCCGTCATGTTGGGTGTCAACACCGATGCCGAATGGAGCGTTTCTGTACCAGCTGCCGACCAGTCGTGGCTCAGTGTGACTCCTCATTCCGGTTATGGCTGGAATATCTCCGACAGTACGGCTTCCAACTACCGTTCTTATTTCAAGGTGACGGTACAGAAAAACGTGGAGGCTCCCCGTACTTCTACGCTTACCGTTACAGCCGGTGGTCTGACCAAGGTCATTACCGTTAACCAGGCTGGCATATCTGGTGACAGCGACGGTCATGAGAGTGCATGGGAGATGGTAGAAAACTTCGTGCTCGGTTACAACATGGGCAACAACTTGGAGTCTAATCCTTACGGCAGTTGGTGGAAACCAGCTGAGAAGACAGTGAAAGACTGGGAGACAGCATGGGGACAGCCTGAAATCAGCAAGGCTACTATCCTTGCCCTGAAGGAGAAGGGCTTCAACGTCATCCGTATCCCTGTCACCTGGTATCCTCATATCCCCAACTTCTCTTCTACCTATACCAAGGATGAGGATTATCAGATCGACGCTGCTTGGATGGCTCGTGTCAAGGAAGTTGTGAAGATGGTCAACGATGAGGATATGTACTGCATCGTCAATATCCAGCACGACGCTGGTGCCAACAACGGCAGTGGTGACCCCAACTCTGCTTGGCTCCACGCTGACGATGACTACGACAATGTCACCAAGATCTATCAGACTATCTGGAAGCAGATCGCTACAGAGTTCAAGGACTTCAACGACAAGGTTATCTTCGAGTCATTCAATGAGATCCTGAACAAGGAGTCCAGTTGGACTGCTCCTGCCGAGGGTAACGTGGCATTCCAGACCATCAACAAGTTGCAGCAGGACTTCGTGAACGTGGTTCGTGCTACAGGTGGTAACAACGAGTATCGCAACCTCTTGATAACGGGTTATGCCGACGGTGCTACAAATGACGTAGTGGTCAACGCTATCACTGTTCCTGAGGATGTTCATCCACATCATATCTGTGCTACCTTCCATAGCTACGACCCTTACTGGTTCTGCAATGGTAACAAGCACCATGACGGTGAGTCGGCTTCTGAGAAGAAGAAGATTGACGAAGAGGAGAAGTACTATATCTACGACTTCAAGGATGACCAGAAGACTGAGATTGACCAGATCTTCAACCGCGTGGACAACAAGTGCAGCTCCCTTGGCATTCCTTACTTCTTCGGTGAGTTTGGTGCCATCGGCGACCATGTCGAGATGGCTGAGCGTGCGAAGTATGCTGATTATGTCACAGCGAAGTGTAATGAGAAGAGGACAGCCGCTCTCTGGTGGTCAGACTTGATCGACCGCTCTACCAGCACTTGGATAGAGGAGCAACTGCCAATCGTTAATGCAATGGTTAAGAATCGCGTCAAGTGATTTTTGTTTGGATTATAAAGGAAAGGGTGACCTGTTGAAGGCCACCCTTTTTCTGTGGTGTCGGACTGCATGCCTTAGCGTATCGCATTTATCATTTGTCATTTATCATTTATAATTTAAAGAAAGTGTAATGATTGGTCAAAAAAGTACAAGGGTTATCATTGGGAACATTGTATCTTTGCAAACGAAAATTACACTTTACCACTAACTGAACAAACCATATAGATATGATGAAGACTTTAGGAAAGGTCATGTTGAGTATCCTCTTCTGTATGCTGATGCCTCTTATGGCTCAGGCGCAAATCAAGGGGAACAATATCGTTGTGAGTGTTACTCCCGACCATCAGGACTGGAACTACAAGGTAGGGGAGAAGGCTCACTTTGTCGTGAACGTGCGCAAGAGCGGTACTCTCTTGGACAATGTGAAGGTGGACTATGAGGCTGGTCCGGAGATGTATGCCGATGTCAAGAAGCAGACCACTCTCAAGGACGGAACGATGAAGTGGAGCGGAGCTATGACCAAGCCTGGTTTCTACCGTCTGAAGGTGGTGGCTCATGTAGGCGGCAAGGACTATGAGGGTCTTTGCACGACTGCCTTCTCGCCAGAGAAGATACAACCCTATGCGCAAGAACCCAAAGACTTTGATGACTTCTGGCAGAAGACGCTAACTGAGGCACGGCAGACCGATCTGAATCCTACCAAGGTGCTGCTTCCGGAGCGTTGTACGAAGGATAAGAATGTATATGAGATTAGTTTCAACAACAATGCCTGGGGCTCGAAGATGTATGGTATACTGAGCGTCCCTGTCAAACCGGGCAAGTATCCTGCCCTCCTTCGGGTACCGGGTGCCGGTGTGCGTCCCTACCAGGGTGATACCTATACGGCTCCCGACCGCTGCATCGTACTTGAGATAGGTGTTCATGCCATCTCTGTCACCATGCCGCAACAGGTGTATACAGACCTTGGCAACGGGGCACTCAACGGCTATTGGGACTGCAACGTGGACAACCGTGACCGAAATCCCTACAAACGTATCGTGACAGGTGCTGTGAGAGCGGTAGACTATATTGCCACTCTCGACGAATGGAACGGGAAGACACTCGGTGTGACAGGTTCTTCGCAAGGCGGTTTCTTGTCGTTGGCAGTGGCGGCTCTCGACAAGCGTGTCACCTTCCTTGCCCCGGTGCACGATGCCATGTGTGACTATGAGGCAGAACTGCACGGTGTAGCTGGTGGATGGCCACATTATTTCTACAATCAAGGAAAGGTGGTGAAGCCCAATGCTGTCATGCAGGCTCGCATAGGAGGAGCACGCTATTATGACGGTGTGAACTTCGCTCGCCGCATCACTGTCCCCGGCTGGTATAGCTTTGGCTACAACGACGAGGTGGTGCCACCGACATCCTCCTACGGCTTATATAATATAGTAAAAGCTCCCAAGCAGTTGAGCGTCTACCAAATGACAGGACACTACTGGTATCAGGAGCAGTGGGACGAGTGGCAACAGTGGATAGAAGCACAACTTCTTAAGTGAAGAGATAAGAGTGAAGAGTGAAGAATCCAATAGTAAGTGAAGAGACGATACTAAAGGTAAAA
>CAVCDC010000005.1:0-5661 GCA_963600865.1 Firmicutes bacterium CAG:103 | reverse complement strand
TAACTTCCCTCTAACTTCCCTCTAACTTCCCTTAACTCCTTTAACTTCCCCACAATTTATAATTTGTAATTTATCATTTATCATTTACATCCCATGGTATTAAAGAGATTTTTGTTGAGTGCAGCTTGTCTGATGGCACTGCAGGGAGCGATGGCTCAGGTGGATGGCGTGACGGGCGCATCCATGCAGACTGGCGAGTCTTCTTGCAGCAAAGGCAAGAAAGAGTGTTGCAAGACACCTGCAGCGCAGTTGAAGGTGCGCCTGCAGAAACTGTTGAAGCGCGGTATCATGCTCGGTCATCAGGATGATACCATGTATGGAACGACCTGGAAATGGGACGAGGGCAAGAGTGACGTGCTCCTCACGGTGGGCGACTATCCTGCCGTGATGGGCTTCGACCTCGGCAAGATAGAACTTGACAGCAAGGAGAACCTCGATGCCGTTCCTTTCGACCGTATGCGCAAGGAGATATTGGCACAGCATGCCCGTGGCGGTATCGTCACACTGAGTTGGCATCCCTGGAACCCTGTCACGGGTGAGAATGCCTGGGACCCTAAGGGTGATGCCGTGAAGGAAGTGCTCGAAGGCAGTCAGAAGGCTAAGTTTGACAGTTGGCTCGGTAAGGTGGCTACCTTCATCAACTCCCTCAAGACCTGTTGTGGGGAGAAGGTGCCTGTTATCTTCCGTCCTTGGCACGAGATGAACGGTGGCTGGTTCTGGTGGGGTGCCAACAGTTGTACCCCTGAGCAGTATGCCCGTCTCTTCAAGGCTACGCATGATGCCCTGCAGGCTGCCGGTTGTGACAATGTGGTGTGGGCTTGGTCGCCCAACCTCAGTGACAACAAGACGATAGAGGCTTTCCTTGAGCGTTATCCCGGTGACGAGATGGTTGACATGATAGGTGTGGACATCTATGAGTTTGACAACAACGACGACAATTATAGCAAAAACCTGAAGGAAACGCTCGACGTGATGGTGGCTGCCGGTAAGAAGACGGGTAAGATGGTGACGCTCTCCGAGACAGGATGCCGTGGCATCAGTCAGAAAAAAGACTGGTTTACGAAGGTGCTCCTGCCTGTAGTCAAGCGTTATCCCCTGAGTTATGTCCTCTTCTGGCGCAATGCATGGGACAACCCTGCTGCGGAGGCTTACCTTCCAGGAGTAGGTGACGGTGCCATCGTGGACGACTTCAAGGCGTTCAAGGCTGACAAGAAGATTCTCTTTGCAAAAGAAGTTCAAAAAATGAAGTGAAGAATGAAGAGTGAAGAGTGAAGAATGAAGAGTGAAGAATCCAATACCCACAAAGGCTGTTGTCTTAACTCCTTAACTCCTTAACTCCTTAACTCCTTAACTTCTTAACTTCTCTAACTCCATAAGAAATATATAAAAACAAGATAACTATGACAACATTTCAAGACAAAGTGAAAGCACTTCGCGCTCATCATGAAGAATTGTTGAGCCGCAAGAATGAACCCGTAGAGTGGGGGAATGGTATCTACGAGAAGTACAAGAACCCCATCTTGACGGCAGAGCATACTCCATTGGAGTGGCGCTATGACTTCGACGAGAAGGATAACCCATACCTGATGCAGCGCATCATGATGAATGCCACCCTCAACTCGGGTGCCATGAAGTGGCAGGGCAAGTATCTCCTCGTAGTACGTGTGGAGGGTGCCGACCGCAAGAGTTTCTTTGCTGTCGCTGAGAGTCCTAACGGTGTGGACAACTTCCGTTTCTGGGATGAGCCTATCACCATGCCTGAGGATATCGTTCCCGCTACCAACATCTACGATATGCGACTCACAGCCCATGAGGACGGGTATATATATGGTGTCTTCTGCGCTGAGCGTCATGACGACGCACAGCCGGGCGACCTGAGTGCCGCTACGGCGACAGCAGCCATCGCACGTACCAAAGACCTCAAGAACTGGGAGCGCTTGCCCGACCTGAAGACCAAGAGTCAGCAGCGTAACGTGGTGCTCCATCCTGAGTTTGTGGACGGTAAGTATGCTTTCTATACCCGTCCGCAGGATGGTTTCATTGATACTGGTTCCGGTGGTGGTATCGGTTGGGCACTTGTCGACGACATCACTCATGCCGAGATAACGGAAGAGAAGATCATCAACGCCCGCCACTATCACACCATCCAGGAGGTGAAGAACGGTGAGGGCCCTCACCCCATCAAGACCGACAAGGGATGGTTGCATTTGGCTCACGGCGTGCGTGGCTGCGCCAGTGGTCTGCGTTATGTGCTCTATATGTATATGACCTCTTTGGAAGATCCTACCAAGGTCATCGCCGAACCAGGCGGTTACCTCCTTGTTCCTGAGGGTGGTGAGTATATCGGTGACGTGATGAATGTCGTGTTTGCCAACGGATGGATCGCAGACGAGGACGGTAAGGTGTTCATCTACTATGCCTCTTCCGACACTCGTATGCATGTGGCGACATCTACCATCGACCGCCTCGTGGACTACTGCATGAACACGCCGCAGGATGGTTATCGCACAGCTCTCAGCGTGGAGACCATCAAGAGTCTTGTGGCAAAGAACAAGAAGACTCTCGGGAAATAATTCTTCCGCATATGAGGGGGTGACGGAGAGTGAATAACCTTCGTCTACTCCTGATAGTCATTGCAAAAAGAAAGTTGTAAAAGTAAAAGATGAGTAATAAGGGAAAGGGATACGTTCTTCGTATTATATATATGGAGAATCGTCTCTGCCCCGCCTTTTTTAAGGTTAAAAAGATTTCGGGATACCTTCTTCCTGCTCCTTTGTGGGTGGGGGGAAGGTTCTCTTAACTATAATACTTACACACATAGATACAGATATGGCAAGTTTGAAAGAAAAGATTGCGTATGCATTAGGCGATGCCGCTGCCGGCGGTATCGTATGGAAGGTGATGAGCATTGCCTTTCCTCTGTTTTTTACCAACGTGTTTGGCCTTACCTTCGCCGATGCGGCAGTGCTGATGTTGGTGGCACGTATGTTCGATGTGGTGACCGACCCGCTCATGGGTACCCTTGCCGACCGCACGCAGAGCCGATGGGGTACATACCGTCCATGGCTTATCTTCGGTGCGATTCCCTTCGGTCTCGTTTTCGCCTTGCTGCTCTATACGCCCGATTTCGGACCTACGGCAAAGCGGGTCTATGCCTATACCCTCTATCTGCTCATGATGGCGATCTATACCATGGTGAACGTGCCCTACGGTTCGTTGCTCGGTGTGATGACTGACAATGACAACGAGAAGAACCAGTTTTCTTCATTCCGCATGGTGGGTGCCTATGCCATGGGCTTCGTCACCTTGTTGTCCTTCCCTTATCTACAGCAGTTTGTGGGCGGTACGCCTGCCCATCAGTATGCTGTCATTGGTGCCGTGCTCGGTATTGTGGCTGCGGTGATGACGCTTGCCTGCGGACTCCTCACCAAGGAACGTCTTCAGCCCAAGCGCGCAGAGAAGTTCTCCTTCCGCCAGTTTGTTGACTTGGTACACAACAAGGCTTGGCTCTACATGACAGCCATTGCTGTCTGCACCAACTTCTTCAATGGTTTCCGCTACGCTGTTGCCGGTTATATGTTCGACTATTGTCTCCATGGCAATGTGACGATAGAGGGACTCATCATCAACTACACCGTGTTCATGGCGTTCGGAGAAGTGACCTGTATGGTCTTCGGCGGCGTGTCTCCTTGGTTTACCAAGGTGGTGGGCAGCAAGCGCATGGCTTTCTTCTGGTCGGCTTTCCTCTGCCTCGTCCTGTCGATAGCATTCTTCTTCCTGCCTATGGATCCAGCGTATATCTGGGTGATGATAGCGTTGGTGGTTCTTACCTCTGTAGGTATCGGCATCTATTCGCCTCTCATGTGGTCTATGTATGCCGACGTGGCTGACTATCATACAGAGCATTTCGGTACTTCTGCCACAGGACTTATTTTCTCGTCTGGTACGATGTCGCAGAAGTTTGGTACCGCCATCTCCGGTTCGCTGATTGCTCTCCTCTTAGGATGGGCGGGTGCCAACATGATTACTGACGCCATGGGCAATACGACGATAGACCCGGCAAGTGTCACCGATTCTGTCCTCACCATGGTGTGGTCGCTCTTCTCTCTCTTCCCTGCTGCCATCGCCTTCCTGCTGATGGTGCTGTCGTGGAAGTTCCCCATCAAGAAATAACCCCTTAACGACAAAAGTATGGAAAACTTGAAACAAGCCATGAGGGATGTCCTGGAACAGAACATCCTCAACTACTGGATAGACAAGGTGACGGACCATGAGAACGGTGGCTACTATGGACGTGTGGACGGTCATGACGTGGTGCATCCGGAGGCAGAGAAGGGCGCTGTGATGAACGCCCGTATCCTCTGGGCTTTCTCTGCAGCCTACCGTGTACTGAAAAAGCCGGAGTATCTTGCGGCTGCCAAGCGCGCCAAGGAGTATATGGTTGCCCACTTCCTCGACCTTGAGTATGGGGGCATCTACTGGAGTGTGGACTGCCACGGCAATCCTCTTGACACCAAGAAGCAGACTTACGCCATCGGTTTTGCGGTCTATGGCTTCTCGGAGTTTGCCCGCGCTACTGGCGACAAGGAGGCTCTCGACATCGCCATCTCTCTGTATCATGACATCGAGGAGCATGCCTATGACGCCAAAAACAATGGATATATAGAGGCGCTCACCCGTGAGTGGAAACCTATCGCCGATATGCGCTTGTCGGACAAGGATGAGAATGGGTCGCGTACCATGAATACGCATCTGCATGTCATAGAACCATATACCAACCTATACCGTGTGTGGAAGACTCCCGAACTGGAGAAGAGCATTCGCAACCTGCTTGATATCTTTACAGAGAAGTTGTTGAACAAGGAGACTTACCATCTGGACCTCTTCTTCGACGATGAGTGGAATGGCAAGCGCAATGTGGAGAGCTATGGTCATGACATCGAGGCATCATGGCTCTTGCACGAGACCGCCCTTGTGTTGGGTGACAAGGTTGTGCTGCAGAAGATAGAACAACTCATTCGCCGCATCGCCGATGCTGCCGACGAGGGACTGCGTCCTGACGGCAGTATGGTATACGAGCACTGGAAGGATGGTGACCGCTTCGACCTGCAGCGCCAGTGGTGGGTGCAGTGTGAGAATATCATTGGGCATATCGACCTCTACCAGTATTTCCGCAATGAGGAGGCGTTGGAAAAGGCAATCCACTGCTGGAGCTATGTGCAGAAGCATCTCATCGATGCCCGTCAGGGTGAGTGGCACTGGGCCGTGCTTGAAGACGGTTCGCTCAATCTCGACGATGACAAGGCTGGCTTCTGGAAATGCCCATACCATAACAGCCGTATGTGCCTCGAACTGATCGAGAGGGAGTATTAATACCTTTGCTGCGTAATATCTGTCCAATAATTAGACGGCTGTGTCTAATTATTGGACAGTTTGTTTGATGGACGTTCTGCGATTTTTATTTATTATCAGATACATAGCTGCTCTGGCACGCTTATTGCCCATATATTGGCATAATAAGGATAATGAAAAGTAAGAACGATATGAAAAGGATTGCAGCTTTGGTACTTCTCGGTATGAGTGTACAGACACAGATGATGGCGCAAGCCACGGGACAGTTGGTGGACAGCTTGGGGAATCCCTTGACACAAAACCTGAAGG
>CAVCDC010000004.1:0-71760 GCA_963600865.1 Firmicutes bacterium CAG:103 | reverse complement strand
CGCTGCTCAACGTGCAGCTCGACAATGCGAAGGAGTGGAGGGATGTCTGTCTCAAGTATTTCCAGGGCTTCTCCCATCAAGCTATCCCACAACCATAAAAGAAGACTGTCATGAAAAGAATCGCAATCATAACGGCAATACTGCTGGCCAACCTAGGCATGCTTTCCGCCAGCGTGAAGCTGCAAAAGCAAGGCACAGCCACCCAACTCATGGTAAATGGCAAGCCGATGATGCTCCTGGCCGGCGAACTCAGCAATTCGGCGGGCACCAGCTCCGCCGACATCGCAGCCGCCTTCGAGAGCATGAGCCAGAGCGGCGTGAACTCCGTCTTCGTGCCCGCCTACTGGGAATTCATCGAGCCGAGCGAGGGCAAATATGACTTCACCCTGGTGGACAACGTGATCGAAACCGCCAGGAAGCACGACACCAAGGTCATCTTCCTATGGTTTGGCGCATGGAAGAACTCCATGAGTTGCTACGCCCCCCTGTGGGTGAAGGAGAACACGAAGCGATTCCCCCGCGCCCTCACCGAGACGGGCAAGCCTCTGGAGATATGTTCCGCATTCAGCGATAACCTCCTGCAAGCCGACAAGCGGGCCTTCTGCGAACTGATGAAGCACATCAAGGCCGTGGACGAACAGCAGAACACCGTGGTGATGGTGCAGGTGGAGAACGAGATAGGCATGCTGGAATCCGCCAGAGATTATTCGCCCCTAGCCGAGAATGCCTACAAACAACCAGTGCCCTCCGACCTTCTCAAGGCATTGAAGCAGAGCAAGAAGGGCACTTGGGCCGAAGTGTTCGGCACCGACCGCTACGCCGACGAGAAGTTCCAGGCCTACCACTACGCCAAGTATGTGGAGCAACTGGCCAAAGCCGGAAAGGCCATCTACGACCTTCCGATGTATGTGAACGCAGCCATGGACAGCCGCGGCCGCAAGCCGGGGGAATATCCATCGGCCGGTCCACTCGCCCACCTTATTAATATATGGAAGTGCGCCGCACCGAGCATCGACGTCTACGCCCCCGACATCTACGACTCGGGCTTCAAGGGATGGGTGGCGAAATACAAGCGCGCCGACAACCCCTTCCTCACGCCGGAAGTAAAATGCGACACCAACAGCGGCGTGAAGGCATACTACACCTTCGGCGAGACCGATGCCATCAGCTTCAGTCCCTTCGCCCTCGACCAAGCAGCCGAAAAGGTGAAGGGCAACATCAACGGTTCCTACCAACTGCTCCACCAGCTCTCCCCCATCCTGCTTCAGCACCAGGGCAAGGGCAACTGCTGGGGATTGCTCTTCGACCAGGAGGACAAGGAGCGCGTGATAGAGGATGGCGACCTCGTGATGACATGCCGCCATTTCTTCACCCTACCCTGGGATCCCCGCGCCACCGACGGTAGCAAATGGCCAGAAGGCGGAGGCCTCATACAGAAGATAGGCAAGAATGAATATCTCGTGGCCGGCAACGGCATCGTGGTGGTATTCCAAAGCAAGACAGAGAAGCAGCAGGCCGAAGAGAAGGAATTGGGCGAGGATGGATTCGTGGACAACGGCAGCGCGGAGTCCACCACAAAAAAAGCCACCCAGTTCAAGGGCAAGCGAATCGGCATCAGCTACGTGGACCAGGTGGAGGTGGACGAGAACGGCAAGTTACAGTTCATCCGCCGCGACAATGGCGACCAAGACCACCAAGGCCGCCACGCCCGCATCTCTTGCGGCGAGAACAAGATACTCCATATCAAGCTTTATGAATATTAAAATAAAAATAGTCAAAAATACACCTATTTAACAATCTAAGGGGATATGATGTTGCATATCCCCTTTTTATATGTCTATTCGCGCTTTTTTGCTTCAAATGAGACAAACTGAAACACGGATGACACAATAATTAACCACACTTAACAAATAAAAGACTATCTTTGCAGCAGAAAATTGAAAATTCAAACCAGTTAAATTAAAAACCAATTAATCATGAGACATGCAGATAATGCTTTAAAGTACCTCTCATTGCTCTTCATCATGCTTATATTCCCATATGGGGGGGTATTCGCTCAGAGCAATAATATTAAGGGTACGGTTGTCGCTGACGATGGTCCTGTCATCGGAGCGACTGTTCGTGTGAAAGGTTCGCCAAAGGTGGCTACTGTTACCGACCTAGACGGTAACTTTACACTCAACGCCCCTAAAGGCGCAACCTTGCAAATTTCTTATCTTGGATATAAAGATAAGGAAGTAAAAGTGGGCAACGGCCCAATTAACGTTACACTCATCGCTGACGCCCAAGCACTGAGCGAGGTGGTAGTCGTAGGTTACGGACAGATGAAACGTGCAGACTTGACGGGTTCCGTGGCTTCCGTAGGTGAGAAAGCCATCGAGAAGTCGGTAGCCACCTCCATCGACCAAGTACTCCAGGGTCGTGCAGCTGGTGTACAGATTCAGGCCAACACAGGTACGCCAGGCGGTAGCAACACCATCCGCATTCGTGGTACGAACTCACTCAACGCCACCTCACAGCCTATCTTCGTCATCGACGGTGTCATCATCGACTCATCAGGCAGTGATGATGGCAACTCCAATCCTCTTTCACTCATCAACCCATCAGATATCGTGAGCATGGACATCTTGAAGGATGCCTCTGCTACCGCTATCTATGGCTCCCGTGCATCCAATGGTGTCATCATGATTACCACCAAGCGCGGTCAGAGCGGTGAGGCAAACATCACTTATGATGGATACGTGGGCTGGCAGACTATGCCTGGCAAGCTCGACGTGATGAACCTGCGTGAGTATGCCCAGCATTACAAAGACATTACCGATGCCGGAATCAAACCAGCTTCCAGCACATGGATTCGTGGCGACTTGATGGGTGACGGCACCGATTGGCAAGACGAGCTCTACCGCAAGGCGCTCATGACCAGTCATAACGTGAGCATGAGCGGTGGCAACAAAGACATTACCTATGCCATCAGTGCTGGTTACCTCGACCAAGATGGTATTGCCATCGGTTCTGGTTTCAAGCGCCAGACCTTGCGTGGTAACGTAGACGCACAAATTAAGAAGTGGCTCAAGGGAGGCGTCAACTTCTCGCTCGCAGACAGCAAGCAGCAGACAGCTTCCACCTATAATATTATTATGACAGCGTTGACATCGCAGCCTTCTGTGGCCGTTCGCAACCCGGAGGGTGGTTATGATGGCCCAGACGACCAGTGGATGCCAGACAACCCTGTGGCTCTTGCTGAGATTACCGACAATCACAACAAGAAGACCAATTTCCGTGTCAACACTTATCTGGAGGCTACCATCATCAAGGGACTTACCTTCAAGACCGAACTTTCGGCTGATTATAATTTCAACAACTACTATTATTATCAACCAGACTATGAGTTTGGCGTGAAAACCAACGACGTACGCACAGGTAAGTGGACCAAGACCAACTCCAAGTATTGGTCATGGCGCAACATCTTGACCTATGCCAACACTTTCGGCAAACACAACATGAACATCATGGTGGGTCAGGAGATGAGCCACAACCACTGGGAGACACAGGTAGGTTCCACTACTGGTTACCTCTCAAATTCTGCCACCGACATCTCTGCAGGTAGCTATGCCGACAGCCGTTCCACAGGTTATCAGAACAACAATGCCTTGTTCTCATATTTTGGTCGTGCCTTCTATAGTTTCGACGACCGTTATCTCTTGACCGCAACCCTCCGTCGTGATGGCAGTTCTAAGTTTGCAGAGGGGCACCGCTGGGGTTGGTTCCCATCAGCAGCCTTGGCTTGGCGTGTCAGCAACGAGGCTTTCCTGAAAGACAACAAGGTAATCAGCAACTTGAAACTTCGCCTAGGTTGGGGTGCCACCGGTAACCAGAACGTAGAAGACTGGGCTTACACTGCCCTGCTCGCCACCTATACCACCCCATGGGGCGTGGGCGTATTGAATGCCAACAATGCCAACCCTGCATTGAAATGGGAGACCACCTACTCCACCAATATCGGTATCGACCTCAGCCTCTTCAATGGTCGCATCGAGTTTATCGCCGACTGGTACTACAAGAAGACCAAGGATTTGCTTTTGAAACTCGACCTTCCTGCTTTCTTGGGTTCAGGCGCAGGTTCTGGTTATGGTGTGGCAAGCAACCCTTGGGGAAACATTGGTAGCTTGCGCAACACGGGTGTCGAGTTCACATTGAACACCGACAACATCGAGAGCAAGGGATTCTCTTGGCGCACCAATGCCGTACTCTCCCTGAACCGCAACAAGGTGGTATCGCTCGATACTGCCACTGGCACCCTACCTAAGACTTTACAGATTGGCTCAGAGACAGCAACTGTCACCAACACCATCGTAGGCCAACCTATCGGACAGTTTTGGGGTTACAAGGTAATCGGTCGTTTCGACAAGCCAGAAGATTTCTACTACAAGGACGAGAATGGCAACGTGAAGCAGGTGGCAATCCCGGAGGGAAGCAAGATTGCAGAAAGCGGAACATGGATTGGCGACTACAAGTTTGCCGACCTCAATGGCGATGGTGTCATCAACAACGACGACCAGACCTTCATCGGCAACCCTGAGCCTAAGTTCACCTTCGGTCTCGGCAACACCTTCTCTTATAAAGGCTTCGACCTGACCATCCAGTTTAGTGGCTCTTACGGCAACAAGATACTCAACTACGGTCGTCGCAGCCTGGAAGTTTCAGGTTCCACCTCCAACCTCTTGAAGAGCGTGATGGATTATGCCCGTGTCGAGAAGATTGATCCTAACGGTCCTGACGACTACCGCAACTATCACGTAGTGAACACCGAGACCATTCAGCCTCGCCTCTACACATCGAGCGGCAGCAACCGCAACGACCGGGTGAGCGATGCCTACGTGGAGGACGGTTCCTACATCCGCTTGCAGAACATCTCTCTTTCTTATACATTGCCACGCACCTGGCTCAAGCATATCTACTTGAGCAATGTGAAGATATACTGCAACCTCCAGAACGTACACACTTGGACCAAGTACAAGGGATACGATCCAGAGGTAGGTAGCCTCTGGGGCAATGCTCTGATGAACGGCATCGACTACGGTCGCTATCCTTCACCACGCATCTACACCTTCGGTTTGAACGTAACATTCTAATGACAAGAAAGGAGACTTACAATATGAAAAAGATATTATTATATACAGTAGCTTTGGCGGGAATCCTTTCGTTCAACAGTTGTGCGGAAGATTTCCTCAAGCAGAAGAACTCTTACCAGTTGAGTCCAGACAACTACTATGATTCTGATGATGCAGTAGCATCTGCCACTTACCCACTCTACAACTATGTGTGGTACGACTTCAACGATAAGTTCTATTATGGTATGGGCGATGGACGCGCCAACAACATCACGGCACAGTATTCCAACTATATCTACCCATATACCAACTTCACGGAGAATTCTCTCTCACAAGGCTTGAGCGAGGCATGGGGTTCGCTTTACTCTGTTGTTTCACAGAGCAACAACACCATCACCAACCTACAAACGAAGTGCACATCTGGAGTCAGCGAGACCGCCAAGATACAAGGCATCGCCGAAGCTCGCTTCATGCGTGGCTTGGCATACTGGTACATCGGAACGCTTTGGGGATGTGGCATCATCTACGAGAACACCTCGGATATGGTGAACAACTATGTAGTTCCTGCACAACCTCGCGAGGATGTCATCGAGTTCGCCATCCGCGACATGGAATATGCAGCCAAGCACCTTCCTGCTTCGCAAGGAGAGGCTGGTCGTGTCAACAAATACACCGCCTACGGTATGCTGAGCCGTTTCTATCTCTCCATGGCTGGTCTGACCACTAGTGGCGCTTACGATGGTACCAATGTGGCAACCGACTTCAATCGTGGTACTCGCAATGAGTATTATCTCGACTTGGCGAAGAAGGCAGCCCTCAAGGTCATCAAGGAAAGTAGCTACAAGTTGCTCGACAACTATAATGACCTTTGGATCTATAGCAACATCAACAACAACAGCGAGGCAATGTTCCAATTGCAGTTTATCAAGGGCGATGGCGCAGGTGGCGCAGCTCAGAGCATGACCCGCTTCCTGGCATGGAGCACCATGGTAGCCGACACCAATGCCTGGGGAGGAGCAACCTATTGCTCTTGGGATCTGTGGCGAGAACTCTCCGATTACACCAACGAGGCTTCTGGCGAGAAAGATGTCGTGGACACTCAGCGTCGCCACAGTTCTATAGCCTTTTATCCAGAGGAGTATCCAGAGTTGAGCACAGACGCTTCCGACCCATATATCTATGGTGTAACGGAAAGCGCAGGAAGTCAGGGTGCCAACATCAAGAAGTATGTCATTGGCACCAAGAAGGTGAATGGCTTCAGCGTGCCAAACAACTCAGGCATCAACACCTATATGATGCGCCTTGCCGAGGTTTACCTCAACTATGTGGAGGCTGTGATGGGCAATAGCGAGAGCACCAGCGATGCCGAGGCAAAGAAGTATTTCAATGACATTCGCAAGCGCGCCGGAATGCCTGAGAAGAGCAAGATCAGCTACGAAGACCTTCGCCACGAGAACCGTGTGGAGTTCGCTTTCGAGGGTTTGTATTGGTACTTCCTCGTTCGCCGGGGTTACTACCAGCAGCAGGAAGTTGTCAACTATTGCAACAACCAGGAGCGCAATGCCAGCTATTGGGATGCCAGCAGCAAGACTTACAAGCTTAGCGACACATACAAAGCCCCTGGCTCAGGTGTGGCAACAGCTACCGCCAAGAGTTTGACCTTGCCTATGGCTGACACCGACCAGACGAAGAACCCGAACTTGAAGACCGATGCCAACGGTGAAATCAAGACCGTGAAGTATACGTTTGGCGAGCGTGAGGTAGACGAAGCAACATTATTTGACTAATAAAAAACGAGTAAGATCATGAAAAGATATATATATAACAAGGTAGAGAAGGCGTTCAAGGGCTTGGTTCCCTTGATGCTGCTCGCCATCGTGCCATCGCTCACAGCTTGCAGCGATGACGATGACAACCAATCTGCCACCATGACCATCAACAAGGTATACTTGGAGGATACCAAGGCTAAGGACGGCAACTACGACCGCGAGGTGGAGTTTGCTCGACTCGGTCAGACCCTCCGCATCGAAGGCTCGGGCTTCACTGGCTTGAAGAAAGTCTATGTGAACGGCTTGGAGACATACTTCAACAATGCATTGATGACCGACAACAACATTTGGCTCACTCTCAACAGCAAGACCCCTGTGGCTAAGGCCGACGAGAGCGTGCGCAACACCATCCGCTTTGTAAAGGATGGCACAGAGACCACTTACAAGTTCACCATCCGTGCCGCTGCCCCTAGCATCACAGACATCGACAACACCTTGCCTATGGCTGGCGAGACTGTGAAGATTACAGGTTCCAATCTTGATGGCACCACCAAGATCACCCTTCCAGACGGAACAGAAGTTACCAATGACATCGTCAACGACAATGAAGATGGCAAGTGGGTCACCTTCACCATGCCTAGTGGAGTGGCAGCCACAAGTGGCAGCATCACCACAGAGGGTGCCAATGGTATCGCCAAGTCACCAGCCTACTTCAACAACAACGATTGCTACATCATCAACTTTGATGGCAAGGGCACACAGGGAGGCTGGAGCGCAACCTTCAAGGCAGAAGACTTGGTAGACGACCCGTTGAACTCTGGCAGAGGCAAGGTAATTCAGATCATCCCCGACTCATACTTAGAAGAGAATCCAGATGGTGTGAAGGCTGGCGTGTCAAACATCAAGGGCTTCTATACTGCCGGCAACGATGCTACCGACGACGATTGGAACCGCATGACCTCTTTCATCCCTGGCGCAACTCCTCTCGACTCAGTAGCCATCCAGTTTGATGTTTACTGCCCAGAAGAATGGAACGAAAGCGGCCAGATAGAGATTACACTGCAGAACAACCTCTCCAACTATGGCTATGGCTCTGGTTGCACCACCTACAACAAGGACTACAAGAACCAAGCATACGCATGGGTACCATGGTTGAACCGTGAGACAGGGAAGTCTACTCCATTCACCACTGGTGCAAGATGGCAGACCATCACCATACCACTCACAGAGTTTGGCAACTACACCAACACAGAGTTGACCTGGAACTTCCAAAATGTCATCGACGACAAGAACGCTGGAAGCTATCGCAACTTTGGTGTGCTCTTCTGCAACCCAGACTTGAAGTGGAGCAAGGATGCAGAGATCCCAGAGTATCCAGCAGTAACCTTCAACAAGAAAATCTACTTGGACAACTTCCGCATCGTGCCAATCACTGCGGTAACTGTTTCTGATTTCTAAAACTTTAAAAGAGAATAAAGATGAAAATCACAAAGATAATGATACCAGTAGTAGCATCGGCGATGCTACTCACTGGTTGCGACGACCAAATCATGAAGTGGGGCGACGACAAGGCAGCCGTTACCACAGCCGAGATTCCGCTCGCCGTGAAAGAAGTCATAGCCAACTACGGCAACATCAAGGACTACGCCCAGCAGTATACTCCCAATATGCTCATCGGTATCGGAATGGGGGCAGACCTTTATATCAACAATGAGAATGGCGAGGGCGATTTGGCCAACGCCAACTACCAGATGTTCACCCCAGGCAACGCCATGAAGGGCGACGCCTTGATGAGCAACAGCGGCGCCTTGAAGTTCACCACCGTAGACAACCTCATCGCCCTCATGCCTAAAGAGATGAAACTCTATGGCCACAATTTCTTCTGGCACACCCAGCAGAACCAGACTTACCTGAAATCGGTCATCGCCCCTACCCTTGTAGTGGAGAGCGATGGTGACATTGCCAATGTCCTCTCTGGTGACGCTTCCGACTTCAACGGTGGAACGACTGGAGGATGGGGCTCCTGGGGTAGCGGCAAGAAGAGTGCCAGTGTCGTAAGCGGTGCAGGACAGGACGGTTCGGCAGCCCTCGTTCTTGAGAATGTGGGCGACGGTAATGCCTGGGATGCCCAGTGTGCCTATACTTTCGATGACTATTTAGAGATGAACAAGACCTATGTCTTCAAGTTCAAAGCGAAGTGCTCTTCTGCTTCTGGCGAACTCCAGTTCCAGTACCAGAACAGTAGCACATATGGTTCACAGGGTGGATACAATACGTTTAGTGTGGGCTCGTCTTGGCAGACCTTCCAATATGAGTTTACCATCACGAAGTATGACGACGTAAACCGTATCCTCATCAACTTCGGTAAGGTGGGTGGTACTTACACCATCGATGACATCGAGTTCGGCTTGAAACAGGAAGACCCCATGACCAATGTCTTGGCTGGTGATGACAGCGACTTCGAGGGTGGTACCACTGGCAGTTGGAGCTCCTGGGGAAGCGGCAAGAAGAGTGCGTCTGTAGAAGATGGTGCAGGATATAAGGACACGAAGGGCCTTGTTCTTGAGAATGTGGGCGACGGCAATGCCTGGGAAGCCCAGTGTGCCTATACTTTCGATGAGTATCTTGAGAACGGCAAGAAGTATATGATACAGTTCTATGCCAAGTCTTCTACTTCTGCTGGTGAGCTGCAGTTCCAATATCAGAACGGTAGCACATACGGTTCGCAGGGCGGATACAATACATTTGCCGTAGGTACGGAATGGACCAAATGCGAGTATACCTTTGCTCCTGCCTACGACGATGTAAACCGCATCCTTTTCAACTTCGGTAAAGTGGGTGGTACTTACCAGATTGACAACATCAAGTTTGGTCTCGCAAAAGACCAGTCTTCTGCTGCCAAGGGCGTACAGTATGTCAAAGCTTCTAAGAGAGGCAAGGCAGCAAGGGCTGGAAGCAAGAAATACTATGTCTTGAAGAGTGCAGCTGAGAAACAGGCAGCTCTCGAAAGCGTGATGGATGCTTGGGTGAAGGGCGTTGCCGAGCACCTTGCCGAAAAGAATGTCGTTCCTTATGGTTATGATGTTGTCAACGAACCTATCGCTGACGGCAGTTGCAAGTACCGTGGTCTTGACGAAGGTGTCTTCGGGGGCAGTGTCACTGACGACGACGGCAACACGACCTACGATGCTGCTCCAGAGGAGACAACAGAAGACGGCCTTAACCTCAACTGGGGTAACAACCACTTCTACTGGGGCTACTACGTGCCAGACTATCACCTGAAGGCATTCCAGTTGGCTCGCAAGTATCTGCCTGCCGAGACCAAGCTCTTCGTTAACGACTACAACTTGGAGACTTCTCCCGAGAAACTCGCCGCTTTGGTTCAGTTTGTCAAAGACATTGATACCAAGAACGGCAGTCCTATCGTGGATGGTATCGGTACCCAGATGCACGTCACCCTCTCTTGCAGCGACGATGCTGACAAGAATGCTGAGAATATCGCGGCTCTGAAGGCGAAGATAGACGCTATGTTCCAGACCATGGCTGCCACTGGCAAGTTGGTACGTGTTACAGAGTTAGACCTCTCACTCGGAACGGGTACTCCTTCCTCTAATCAGTACAAGGCTCAGAGCGACTGCTACCGCATGATCGTAGAGTCGTACAAGGCTAACGTCCCTGCGGCACAGCAGAGTGGTATCACTATCTGGAGCTTGTCCGACAATGAGGCTGAGCACGAATACTGGCTCAAAGGTCAGGTGCCTAACCTCTTCGACAGCAACTACAAGCGCAAGTGGGCTTACAAGGGCTTTTGCGACGGTATCGCAGGCAAAGACCTCGGACTGGAATTCGGTGGTGACGACTACAAGGCTTACTACGAGAAGAACAATGTCTCTACCTCTGTAGACAAGTAATGGCTTAAAGGGTTAAACATAACTATATCAAGGGCGGTGCGTCGTGATGATGCATCGCCTTTTTCTTGCCTTTTATTTCTCTTCGGACAGTATTCGAATGCCGTTTGAATCACCTGCTGATGATTAGCTTGCCTTCATTTTGTCAGTATAGTTTTGTTAGTGCTAAGTAGTTTTATGTGATACAGACTGACGTGATACTGATAACATTTTCGCTTAAATGCACCCCTTTATGGTGGTAATAGTTAACTTTTCGGGTACTAAAAAACAGTTATCACCCCATAGAAGAGAATTATTACACCCCATGGATATCAATAAATACTACCTTTGCAACAGTTAGAAACAACAGGGCGTTGTGAAACGCTTTTATCATCTTTTACTTATACAATGGATTTTTTGAAATAATGAGAATTTCTTAGTGAAGAGATTCTCATTATTTCGTTTATATAGTACCATTCATAAGATTTTTACTTCTATTAATCGTTTCTGTGGTATATTTTATGTACCTTTGCTGCCAGTATACATCAAATCTATCATTTATGCTCAAATTACTGCTTCGTCTGTGGTGGTTGCAGCAGCGCCGCAACACAACGTGGAAAGATATCCTTGCAGGAAGCTATATCGTCTTTGTTTATGCTGCCATGGGTGTCGGGTTCTATTGGGGTGCCACATCCGATGGCGAAGAACTCTTTCCTGATGGTGCGCCGTCATCGCTTGCTGCCATCATGGTGTTGGTGACGCTCCTTCCTGATATTTTCCTGAAAGGTATCATGAAGCGCGACTCTACTGCCATGGATGACTATATCAAGGCAAGGCCTTTGCCCGAAAGGGTGTGGAATAAGTTCCTGCTCCTCACCAACCTGTTTAATGTATGGAACTATCTCTTGCCCTTGCTGATGTTGCCCGTCTTGTTGTGCATGATGTCTGTGCCCAATGCCATTGCTGGCTATCTGCTCATGCAGTTATACTCTTACATTGACGGTTTTTATGTCACGTGTTACCGCAAGACCAACGAGTGGATGCTGAGATGGCCGCTCATTGTGGGGTGGTTGTTTATGGGAGGTGTGCTGACTTTTTACCTCGTGATAAGTTCATGGATGCCTGCTGTCGCCGTCAATCTCGGTATGCTTGTGTGGGCTGTGCTGATATTGGTAGGGCTGTTGGCTTATCTCTACGGACTGAAGATTTACAACGAGCAGCACAACAAGACATCGCGTTTCCGCACCTTCGGACATACTACTCTCTATAGTCTGCAGTATATCGGATTGCTACGTGCCAAACGGGTGAGGAATATGGTGCTTGTGATGGTGGTGGTCTTTTTCCTTGATGCCCTTCTCATGGCATGGATGCCTTCCGATGATGGTGAGGTTACGCAGTCATTGGCAATTTATGTGGTGGGCTTGGTACTCATGCCCTCCGTAGTCCTTTCGCAGTGGACCTTCGGCATTGAGGCCAACTACTTCCAGGGACTTCTCACCAAACCCGTGCGTGTGGAGCGACTTCTCCGCAACTGTTACTATTTCTATCTGAGCATTAGTTGTGTGATGGCTCTTGTCTCGCTCACTTTTCTATTGATGAGCAAAGAGGTAACGGTGCTCACGGTGTTGGGCGCTTTGGCGATGGCAGTGGCTGTCAACCTTGCCAATCTTCCTACTTGTCTCTATTCTTCCCGTTTGGAGATCTTCTCCAACTCGATGTTCAACATGCAGGGAGCCAATACCAAGATCAATCTCTATGGCTTGCTCTTCCTTTTGCCCCTCGCCGCATTTGCGGGCATCTATTGGATGTGGGGTGAGATGGCATGGTTCCTTGCCTGTGTCCTTGTTGCCGCTGTCTGCCTCTTCTTCCATAAAAAGGTTATTGCCCTCGTGGCAGGACTGTATGAACGCCGAAGATATCAGCGGATGGAAAAATATATGGAAGCGTGAGGAAAGTGAAGAGTTAAGAGATAAGAGTTATGAGTGAAGAATCCAATTGCCCTTGTGGGTAAGGTGGTAAGTTAAACGTTTAATATTCAAAGTAAAATGATCAATATACAGAATCTTAAGAAGATATACAATGGCAATACAGTTCTCGACATAGAGTCGCTGCATATTGCACAGGGAGAACTGATAGGACTTGTCGGCAACAATGGTGCGGGTAAGACCACCTTGCTGCGTCTCGTCCTTGACCTCATCCAGGCAGATGACGGTTATGTGGAGAGTGACGGACAGAAAGTGAACGAGAGTGAAGACTGGAAAATGTATACGGGCAGTTACATCGATGGTCGTTTTCTCATCGACTTCCTAACCCCGGAGGAGTATTTCTCCTTCATAGCCGATGTCTATCAGTTGGATGCCGAAACGCTCAAGGAACGTCTTGCTCCTTTTGAGGGATTCATGCACGATGAAATCATGGGAACGAAGAAGTATCTCCGCGATTTCTCGCAAGGAAATCGCCAGAAGATTGGTATCATCGGGGCAATGATTGTCAATCCGAAAGTCTTGCTCCTCGACGAACCGTTCAACTATCTCGACCCATCGTCACAGATGGCGATAGCCCATCTCATACAGCACATCTGCCAGGAACAGGGCACCACTGTCGTCATCTCCAGTCATAACCTCAACTTTGTCGCCGACATCTCGTCTCGCATCCTCTTGTTGGAGAAAGGCAAATTGGTGAAAGACCTACCCAATGCCGATGGTGCCGCCATAGCAGAACTGAATGAATACTTCGGTATACAGGCTGAATAGAAGCCTGTATAGATGATGCATCTAAAATACCATGCCGTCTAATAGTTCCGCATACTGTTTGACGGCATCTTTTATTTCACTGATGCGGATGAACTCATCGGCAGAGTGGGAGCGAGACGACTCTCCTGGACCTAATTTGAAGGAGGGGAATGGCATCAATGCCTGGTCGCTTAGTGTGGGACTGCCGAAAGGTTTCATGCCCATGGCTATACATTTCTTTACTAAAGGGTGGCTGGGGTCAATGTGCGATGACTTGAGACGGAAGCTGTGCGCCTTGCACTCGCTCTTCAGTTGACTGCAGATGAAGTGGTATAGTTCTTCGTTGTCATAAAACTCGTTGGTGCGGATGTCCACCAACATCGTGCAGGTGTCGGGTATCACGTTGTGCTGGGTGCCTGCATTCACAACGGTGAGTGTCATCTTGGTAGGCCCCAAGAAGTCACTTACCTTTTCAAATTGATAGTCCTTGATCCACTGCATGTCGGCAAGAGCCTCGTAGATGGCGTTCACTCCCTCGTTGCGGGCGGCGTGCCCACTTTTCCCATGTGCAATGACATCGAGCACCATCAGCCCCTTCTCTGCGACAGCTGGTTGCATGCCTGTCGGTTCACCCACGATGGCAACGTCTATGTGGGGCAACAGGGGTAAGGCACGACTGATGCCGTCTTTCCCCGACACCTCTTCTTCAGCGGAGGCAAGATAGATGAGGTTGTATGCCTGTGGACGGGACGTGAGGAGCCTGAACATCTGTAGCAGAGAACAGAGACCTCCACCGCAGTCGTTGCTGCCCAATCCGTAGAGTGTTTCTCCCTCTATCGTAGGGACATAGGGTTGTCTTTTCCATGATTCTACGGGCTTTACCGTGTCGATGTGAGCATTGAGCAGCAGCGTAGGCTTCTCTTCAGTATAGTGTGGGTCTATCGCCCATACATTGTTGGCTTCGCGGTGTGGGGTATAACCATTTTTGCGAATGGTCTCCTCCATGATGTCGGCAGCATCCTTCTCGTTGCGGCTGACGGACGGTGTGGCGATAAGCCTCTTCAGCAGTTCTACTGCCTCGTGTACATATTCTTCTTGTGTCATGTCCTTGTTGTTGTTATGCTTTGGGGCGACTGCAAAGTTACGCTAAATAGGTTGAATGGAAAATAAAAACAAGATTTATTTTGTTTTCTTAATGATTTCTATTATCTTTGCAAGCAATAAAACATTATGCTTATGCAAATCAATAGTCATCTCTCGGTGCTGATTCACGACTTGGCAAAGAAATATGGTGACAAGCCAGCGCTCTCCTTCAAGAAGTTTGGGGCAGACCAGTGGCAGTCGGTATCGTGGAACCGCTTCTCGCAGAGAGTAAAACAAGTGAGCAATGCGCTGCTCAACCTCGGTGCCAAACCGAAGGACAGGATTGGCGTATTCTCGCAGAACTGCGTACATTATCTCTACACAGACTTCGGTGCTTATGGCATCAGGGTATGTTCTATCCCTTTCTATGCCACGAGTAGCGAACAGCAGATACAATATATGATTAACGACGGACAGGTGCGCTTCCTTTTCGTCGGTGAACAGGAACAGTATGACAAGGCACGCCGCATCTTCGCCCTCTGTCCATCGTTGGAACGTATCATCGTCTTTGACAACAGTGTCGACATCGGGACGCATGACAGTGCTGCCATGTATTTCAAGGACTTTATTGCCTTGGGAGAGAACCTGCCGCGCCAGAGTGAGGTGGAGGAACTCTATAAGCAGGCATCCATGGATGAACTTGCCAATATCCTGTACACCAGTGGTACAACGGGCGACAGCAAGGGCGTGATGTTGACATACGGACAGTACTACGCTGCCTTGAAGGCTAATGACGAGTGTGTGCCCGTCACTACGTCCGACCGTGTCATCAACTTCCTTCCTTTCACGCATATCTTCGAGCGCGGTTGGGCTTATCTCTGTCTGAGTGAGGGCGCCCAACTCTTTATCAATACCGATCCTCATGAGATCCAGGACAGTATGCGCCAGGTTCACCCTACCTGTATGTGCAGTGTGCCGCGTTTCTGGGAGAAGGTGTATATCGCCGTCAAGGCAAAGATGGATGATTCCAGTCCGTTGCAGAAGAAACTCTTCTATCATGCCCTTGCCGTTGGGCGCAAGCGTAACATCGAATACCTGAGCCGTGGAAGACGAGTGCCTCTGACTCTCGAACTGGAATATAAGGTTATCAACAAGACCATCCTTAGCATCGTGCGCAAGCAACTCGGACTGGAGAATCCTAATATCTTCCCGACGGCTGGTGCATACGTGAGTCCTGAGGTAGAGGAGTTTGTCCATTCCGTAGGTATCGGCATGGTGGTGGGTTATGGACTTACCGAGAGTCTTGCCACTGTGTCTTGCGACCATTTGGACAAACGCTATACCATCGGTTCTGTGGGACGCCCCATCTCCAGCATACAGATTAAGATAGGTGAGGACTCCGAGGTGTTGCTCAAGGGACCGACCATCACCAAGGGCTATTATCATCGTGACAGTGTCAATGCGAAGGCTTTTGACGAGGACGGCTTCTTCCATACTGGTGATGCTGGTTATCTGAAGGATGGAGAACTCTTCTTGACAGAGCGCATCAAGGATCTTTTCAAGACCTCCAACGGAAAGTATATCGCTCCGCAACAGGTGGAGTCGTTGCTGCTTGTCGATAAATATATTGATCAGGTAGTGGTTATCGCCGACCAGCGCAAGTTCGTTTCTGCCTTGATCGTCCCTGAGTTCAAACTTGTGGAAGACTGGGCTTGTGAGCATCACATTACTTTCTCGGGTAGAGAGGAACTGTGTGCCAACGAGAAGGTGAGGAAGATGCTGAAGGAACGTATCGATACCCTACAGCAGCAACTTGCCTATTACGAACAGATCAAACGCATCACCCTCTTGCCTCGTCATTTCTCGATGGAATCGGGTGAATTGACCAATACATTGAAGATTCGCCGCCCCATCATTAGCAAGAACTACAAGGCGGAGATAGACAAGATGTACGAAGAGTAACTATACATTATATATTATTAATAATACATTTTAATGATAACAGCTGACCAGTTGAAAGACGTGATGGAACGTGCCGATGCTCTCCATCGCTATCTCAATATAGACCAGAAGAAAGTAGAATTTGAGGAGGAACAACTCCGCACACAGGCTCCCGATTTCTGGGATGACCCTAAGTATGCCCAGGAACAGATGAAGAAGGTGAAGGGTATACAGAAATGGCTCGATGGATATAAGGCGGTGCGCCAGTATGCCGACGAACTGCAGTTGGCTTTCGATTTCTATAAGGACGAGATGGTGTCCGAGGAAGAGGTGGATGCCGACTATGCCAAGGCTGTCAAGGCAATAGAAGACTTGGAACTGAAGAACATGCTGCGCCAGGAGGAAGACCCGATGGACTGTGTGCTCAAGATTAACTCTGGTGCTGGTGGTACAGAGAGCCAGGACTGGGCTTCCATGTTGATGCGTATGTATATGCGCTGGGCGGAGGCTCATGGCTACAAGACTACCATTACCGACCTGCAGGACGGTGATGAGGCTGGCATCAAGAGTGTCACGATGACGATAGAGGGCAATGAGTTTGCCTATGGATACTTGAAGAGTGAGAACGGTGTTCATCGCCTTGTGCGTGTGTCGCCCTTCAATGCGCAGGGTAAGCGCATGACGAGCTTTGCCAGTGTCTTTGTTACTCCGCTCGTCGATGATACCATAGAGGTGTATGTCGACCCTGCCAAACTCTCGTGGGATACGTTCCGCTCCAGTGGTGCCGGTGGTCAGAACGTCAACAAGGTGGAGTCGGGTGTCCGCCTCCGTTATTGGTATACGGACCCTGATACTGGCGAGGAGGAGGAAATCCTTATCGAGAATACGGAGACGCGCGACCAGCCCAAGAACCGTGCGAAGGCTTTGCTCTTGCTGAAGAGTCAGCTCTACGACCGTGCTATGAAGAAACGCCTGGAGGAAAAGGCGAAGATAGAAGCTGGCAAGAAGAAGATAGAGTGGGGTAGTCAGATACGCAGTTATGTCTTCGACGACCGCCGTGTGAAAGACCATCGTACCAACTACCAGACTTCTGATGTCGATGGTGTCATGGACGGTAAAATCGATGATTTCATCAAGGCATACCTCATGGAGTTCCCTACTGACAATGAACAATAACCTAAAAACATAACGACTATGAGCGCAAACAAAGATTTAAGAAAGGCCAAGCATGAGGCCTATGAAAAGAAACAAGCCGAGAAGGGCGAGAAGGTCATTAAGTATATTATCGGTGTACTCTTGGTGTTAGCGATAGCATTCATGGTGTATACCTGTCTCAATGCTTAGGCATGGGACACCTATCATCATTCTGATATGAGTGGATTAGAGATAGAACGTAAATTTTTGGTAAAGAAAGGCGATGCTTACAAGAGTGTCGCCTTTTCCAGTAGTCATATCCAACAGGGCTATATCCCTGCCGATGGTGCCACCGTGCGTGTGCGAACCCGTGATGACAAGGCTTACCTTACTATTAAGGGGAAGTCTGTCAATGGCGGTATGACACGTTATGAGTTTGAGAAGGAGATTACGCTCGATGAGGCTCGCCAACTCTTGCTCCTTTGCAAGGGCGGCGTGATAGACAAGAGACGCTACTTGGTGAAGAGTGGCAGCCATACCTTTGAGGTGGATGAGTTCTATGGCGACAACGAAGGCCTTGTCCTCGCCGAGGTCGAATTGTCTGACGAGGCAGAAGCCTTTGAGAAACCATCCTTTATCGGTGTGGAGGTCACAGGCGACAAACGCTTCTATAATTCCCATATGCTTTCCTATCCTTTCCGTCTATGGCGTGATACCTTGCCCGAAGAGTATAGGTAGTAGCTTGCTCTGCCTCCAAATGTAGGAATATGTATGTTTTTTGCCATTTTACTTTCGTTTTGTGCGTATAAGTGGAGAATATTTTATAATTTTGCACACAAAATAGTATGTTATGGCAGAATTAGATAGAGGAAACTTCGGTAGTAAGTTAGGATTGATACTTGCCACGGCGGGTAGTGCCGTAGGATTGGGTAACGTATGGCGATTCCCCTACATGACGGGTCAGAATGGCGGCGCAGCCTTCATCTTGGTCTATGTGTTGTGCGTTTGCATCTTGGGCATTCCCTGTATGATATCCGAGTTTATCATCGGCAGGCATGGTGCCTCCAACACGGCACGTGCCTACACCAAGCTCTCTGGTGGTACGGCATGGAAGTGGATAGGCTACCTCCAGGTGCTTACCGGATTCCTTATCACGAGCTATTATGCCGTCGTCTCTGGCTGGTGCTTGGAGTATGTCTACGCCTCGGTGATGGGGAAGTTGCATGGTGACCCCACCTTTGTCTCCAATTATTTTGCCACATTTTCTACAGACCCTATTCGTCCTGTTGTCTGGACAGTGGCTATCTTCCTGATTTGTCATTTCGTCATTATCCATGGTGTGAGGGGTGGCATAGAGAAGGCATCCAAGTTGATGATGCCTACCTTGTTTATCCTCCTTTTGGTCATCGTGATCTCCGCTTGCCTCTTGCCTAATGCTGGCAAGGGATTGGAGTTCCTTTTCAAACCTGACATGAGCAAGTTTGACGGCAATGTGTTCTTGGGTGCCCTCGGTCAGTCGTTCTATTCGCTGAGTATCGGTATGGGATGTATCTGTACCTATGCCTCTTATTTCAGTCGGCACACCAACCTGTTCAAGTCTTCTCTCCAGATATCGGTCATCGATACGATGGTGGCGATATTGGCTGGTATGATGATCTTCCCTGCGGCATTCTCTGTAGGCGTGTCCCCCGACAGTGGACCGTCACTGATATTCATTACCCTTCCCAATGTCTTCAACGAGGCTTTCGCTTCCGTTCCTATGTTGGGGTGGGTGGTGTCTCTCCTCTTCTATGTGCTCCTCTCGTTGGCTGCTCTTACCTCACTGATGTCTCTGCATGAGGTCAATACCGCTTTCTTCTATGAGGAGTTGAAGATAGACCGTAAGAAAGGCGCGTGGATCGTTACCGTCAGCTGTGCTGTCATCGGTGCGTTCTGTTCTCTGTCTTTGGGGGCGACAGACGTTCTAACGTTTGCTGGGAAGAGTCTCTTCGACTGGTTTGACTTCGTTACCGGACAGGTGTTCCTGCCTATTGTGGGCTTCTTTACCTGTCTGTTTATCGGTTGGTATGTGCCCCGTAAGATTGTCAAGGACGAGTTTACCAACTGGGGAACGGTCAATGGTGGCGTTTTCAGTATTTACCTGTTCCTTATCAGGTTTGTATGCCCGGTTTGTATGTTGGCGGTGTTCCTTAACCAGTTGGGTATTATCTAATTCTTGTGATGATGGAAAACAGAGGAAGTTTTGGTAGTAAGTTGGGTGTCATCCTCGCTACGGCAGGCAGTGCCGTGGGCTTGGGTAACGTATGGCGTTTCCCCTATATGACGGGTCAGAACGGAGGCGCAGCCTTCATCCTGATCTATTTAGTGTGCATCGTACTGCTCGGTTTGCCGGGAATGTTGGGTGAGTTTATCGTAGGGCGTCATTCTGCTGCCAATGCAGCACGTTCCTACCGCAACCTTTCTGGCGGAAAACCCTGGTGGAGTTTTTTGGGTTATATGGGTGTGTTTACCTCCATGATTATCCTTGGCTTCTATGCCGTCGTGGCAGGTTGGTGTCTGCAGTATCTTTATGCCAGTCTGATGGGTGGTATCCAGGGCGATGCTGCTTATGTGAAAGACTATTTTGTTACTTTCTCTTCCGACCCGGTGAAGCCGGTATTCTGGACCATCGCTTTTATCCTGCTTACCCATGCTGTGATAGTCAAGGGTGTCCGTAACGGAATAGAGAAAGCCTCCAAGGTATTGATGCCCATGCTCTTTGTCCTCCTTGTCATACTCGTGGCGGCATCTTGCTCACTGCCGGGAGCCATGAAGGGTGTGGAGTTCCTCTTTAAGCCCGACTTCTCCAAGTTGACGCAGAACGTGATGTTGGAGGCTTTGGGACAGGCTTTCTTCTCACTGAGCCTTGGCACGGCTTGCCTCTGTACCTACGCCTCTTATTTCAGTCGCCAGACCAATCTCTTCAAGTCGGCTTCCCAGATAGCCCTTATCGATACGGTCATCGCTATCCTTGCCGGACTCATGATCTTCCCTGCCGCATTCTCGGTAGGTGTGCAGCCCGACAGTGGTCCGTCGCTCATCTTCATCACCCTGCCCAACGTGTTCAATGAGGCATTTGCCTCTATGCCTGTCGTGGGGTACATCATCTCGGTGTTGTTCTATGCCCTTTTGGTGTTGGCGGCGCTCACTTCCACCATCTCCATGCACGAGATAGGTACGGCGTTCTTCTTCGAGGAGATGCACCTCACCCGTCCTCGTGCGGCATGGATAGAGACCACGGCGTGCTGTGTCATCGGCATCTTCTGTGCCCTGTCGTGTGGTGCAGTCCCTGCACTGACGTTTTTCGACCTGTCCTTCCTCGACTGCTGCGACCATATCACTTCGCAGTTCCTCATGCCGTTGGGCTCCTTCCTTACCTGCATCCTCTTGGGTTGGTATGTCCCCAAGAAGTTGCTCCATGATGAGTTCACCAACTGGGGCACACTTCGTGGCAGGTTCTTTGGCGTTTATCTCTTTATGGTGCGCTTCATTTGCCCTCTCTGCATCCTCCTTATCTTCCTCCATCAGTTGGGCATCTTCTGATGCTCGGTGGTGAGGTAGGATTCGGATTCTCGATGGTGCGCCCGATGTCTTATTCGAAGGTGACATAGGGCGCTAACCTCTCTATCTCTGCTGGTGGAAAGTCTTTCAGCAGTGCAAGGTCTTGCAGACTCTTCAGTGGACCTTTCAACCGTCTGTAGTCGCATATCTCCCTTGCCTGGTAGAAATTGATGTAGGGATGCTTGTACAGTTGTGATAACGATAGCTTGTTCACGTTCAACTTTTTGATACCTGCTCCGTCATTCACCACATGTATGTAGGGGATGGCTTCGTCGGGAAAACCCTCAATCTCTTTCAGTTGTTCGGTGCTGACATATCCTCCTAATTTCTGGCGATAGCGTATGATTTGTTTGGCATATACGCTCCCGATGCCTGGTATCTTCTTCAGTTCTGTGGTGTCCGATGCGTTGAGGCTGATCGTCTGTCCAGGTTTCAGTTTCTGGGGATAACTGTATATATGTTCCTTTCTCTCGGTAGCGTTCTGCTCGTATTGTTCCTGTCTGTTGGCAGGGTGTGGATACCTTGTCCGTTGTCCGTAGTATTGTGCCGCTGGTTGGTAGTCTTCACCTATTATTATATAGGGGCGTAGTATCTCGAATTGTTTCTTGGTCAGTCCGTAGACCCGCGCGAAGTCCTCCGGCGTACGGTAGATGCCGCCTTTTGCACGGTAGTGGTAGATGTTCCTTACCTGCCATGCCTGTAGTCCCAACCGCAGGAGGTCGGTGCTGTCAGCCGTGTTGGGGTCGAAGGTGAAGAGCTCGTGGACAGTCTCCTCTGTCTTGTAGTACAGGGGATGTTCCTTCGTCACTTTCCTTGCCTCTTTCGGGGTGATGCTTTTCGCAGTCTCTTTCGCAGTCTCTTCCTCTTTGCTGCCCACTATCATGATGAGTGTTGCGGCAATGCCGAAGGTCAGAAGGAGGACAATGAGTGCTTGGCGGTCGTTGCGCTGCAGATAAAAGAAGTTCTTTAGGGGAATCATGTGTTTCATGGTGTGTGGTATTGTTGTGTTGTTTTCCTTGGTATTCATGCCACCTTTTAGCAAAAGAGGGGAGATTCTCCCGATGGAAAATGCTCCCCCTATTTAAATTGCGGCTAATAGTATGTCGGGATTAGGCGACTCGAACGCCCGACCCCTACGTCCCGAACGTAGTGCGCTACCAACTGCGCTAAATCCCGTACATTTCTCATGCAAAGGTACAGTATTCTCTGCAGATAACAAAATATTTCAGCACTTTTTTGTCGTTTTTGCATGAAATGTACCGTGCTGGTAGGTTGTTTCATGATGTGTTGTCCCTATTTCCCTATGAAGTTGTAGTACTTATACGTTCTAATGTTATTATAACGCCATTCTAACAGTACCTGTTTCCTATGAAGTTGTAGTGCCTACACTTTATCAAACGTTTACGTAACAATATCTCCGTAAACGTTTGCCCTTCTGCTCGTAATGTTGTAAATTTGCTGAACAAAACTGATAAACTAACCTACTAATTCAAACAAGATCAATGAGAAAAAGTCTATTATTAGCATTCGGTATGTTGTTGTCGCTTCATGCTCTGGCAGACAACAAGCAGACCGTAACGATTAACGGGTCTGTGGTAGACAAGGTCGTTACCCAGATTACCTTTGACGGTGACAATGCCGTCCTTACTTATAGTGACGCTTCTACAGAGTCTGTAGATATGTCCTTGGTCACGTTGGCATTTGAGTATGATGCTACTGCCATCAGCAACGTCGAGGTAGCTGACAAGGTTCTCGAAGGAAAGGTGTATAACCTCAACGGACAGATGGTTGGCACTTCTACCAACGGACTCTCCAAGGGTGTCTATATCGTGAATGGTAAAAAGGTCGTCGTTAAGTAAAAGAGGAGGAAGCAATATGAAGAAAATCGTTTTTAGTTTGGCACTCCTCTTCATGAGTTTGAGTGCAATGGCACAGACATGGAACTTCGCGGATCGTGATCCGTTTATCGGTGACGCTGATGTGGAGTTGATTACGGCAGATACGGAAAAATGGTATAATGACACAGACAAAGGTCGTTATAACTACCTTCCTGCTTTGGACAATGCCGCATTGACAGCTGGCAGCACAGAACTTAATTTTGCCAAGGGCTTACTCTTTAAGGCTGGGGAGGCAGTAGCCTCTTCTGATGGTAGTACTCCAGCAAATGTCAATGGTAAAATCCGCTTGAATTATACTTCTGAGTATTTGGAGTTGAATGGCAAGGGTATCATTGTTACCATCCCTAATGTTAAGGAGGGTTGGACTGTGACGGTCGTTTGTAGAAGTTCAAGCACATCTACTGCTCGCGCTTTGTATGTCAGCGATAATGTCGGTAGTACGACTGGCTTTGGTGTAAAGTCTAAGGACAAGACAGCTTTTATTTGTACTGGTACGGTAACAACCGCGGGAAATGTGACTTTGACAACCACCGATGGTGGCATGTTGGTTTATAGCATTTCTGTTAAAGACCCTAACGATGTTACTCCAGATCCTGTAAATCCTGACGATAACAATAAGGTAAGCAATGCTGTGAGCCGTGATACTTACAAGAACCAGATGTTTGTAACTACCAATAGCGGTTCTGTAAACTATTACAACACGGAGAGCTTGGCCAAGGTTACTTTCGATGGTGACAAGACAATCGTCGTTCCTGCTGCATCTGGAGCAGAGAACGATGAGTATCCTGCAACAGTCAAGGAAGTTAGTTTCGTTAAGGCTGCCGAGCGTGGCGAGTCGGGTGATGTTACAGAAAATGGTATCACCATCACAGAAAGCAAAGGATGGCAGGAGAGTGCTTATGCCAAGTGGTCTCTTATTGATGACGCTGAGAGCTACAATGTATATGTTAAAGGTGGTCAGTATGCTGATTATACCAAGGTTGATGAGCAGCTCGTTCGTAACTACGGTACATATGGTCGCGTAGATGTTGTAGGCTTGAAGGCAGGCAACTATTCTTTGAAGGTCGTTGCGGTAGATGCAGATGGCAAGGAGATGACTGCTTCTGGAGAGGCAACCAACTTGAAGGTTGTCAACTACGACCGTCAGGGTTTTGCCCACAAGGGTGTTTCCGATGGTGTAGGTGCTTACAACAATGATGGAACCTTGAAGGCTGGTGCCAAGGTGCTCTATGTAACAAAGAACACTTTCAATACAGTGAAGTGTACACTGAAGAAAGATTCTAAGGGAGGAACAGAAGAATGTATCGGTGTCGGTCTTATCTTGAAGGCTAAACAGAAGGGTTATGACGAAACGCCACTTGCCATTCGTATTGTCGGCGAAATCACTGCGGCTGATGCAGCAAGTACCCAGCGTCTTTCTGACCAAGGTGGTCTATTGTTGAAAGGTAATGCTGCGGATACAAAGATGAATGTTACCATCGAGGGTATCGGCGAGGATGCTTGCTTCAATGGCTTCGGCTTGGGTATCATCAATGGTATGGGTGTGGAAGTACGTAACATGGCTTACTTCTTGCAAGGATCAAGTGATGACAATATGGAGATAAAAGGTACTCAGCATATTTGGGTACATAATTGCGATTACTTCTATGGTGCAAAAGGTAGTGGCGACCATGGAAAGGGTGATGGCTCTTTGGACTCAAAGGACAAGGCTTCTTTCTGCACATTCTCTTATAACCACTATCATGACACAGGTAAGTCTAATCTTTGCGGTATGAAGAGTGAGACAACAGACAACTTGATTTGCTATCACCACAACTGGTTTGACCACTCCGACTCTCGCCATCCACGTGTACGTACTTCTTCCGTTCACGTATGGAACAACTACTATGATGGTGTTTCCAAGTATGGTATCGGTGTGACGATGGGTGCAAGTGTATTCGTAGAGTCTAACTATTTCCGTAACACCAAGTACCCAATGATGATTTCTAACCAGGGTACTGATGCGAAGGGCGATGGTACTTTCTCAGGTGAGAATGGCGGTGTCTTGAAGGCTTATGGCAATGTCTTTGCAGAGAAGAGCAAGTATTTCAGTTATATCACTTGGAAGGATTCTAACACCAGCTTCGATGCTTACGAGGTTGCCTCTCCTTCAGAGACTGTTCCTTCTTCTGTTGTAGCTTTGGCTGGTGGTACATCTTACAACAACTTCGATACCGATGCTTCTAAGATGTATGAATATACTCCAGATGCAGCAGTGGATGTTCCTACCAAGGTGACTGGTTTCTATGGCGCAGGTCGTTTGAATCAAGGTGATATTCACTACACATTCAACAATACTACTGATGACGCCGATTACGGTCGTTGCGCAGGTCTCGATGCAATCCTTACTTCTTATAAGACAAGTCTTGTAGGTATCTTCGGTGACGAGAATGCTTCTACAGAAGGTGGAAGCGAATCTGGCTCTGGCAGTGAGTCTGGCGGCGAAACTGGCGGCGAAACTGGTGGCGACAGTGGTTCTGGCACAGAAACTCCTTCTGTCGAGGGAACAGTGCTTGTTACATTCACAGGTGGTACTCCTTCAAGCAGTATCGTTACTGTAAGTGGTAGCTATGCTACAACCAAGGGCTCTGCTACTATCGATGGCACATCTTATACTACTTGTGTGAAGATGGAGACTAAAACCAATATTACTTTGACACTTGACAAGGCTGTTACTGCTACCTTCTATTTTGGTGACACAGAGACAGCCTCTATGAAAATAGATGATGAAAAAATCTCTGGAACAGGAAGCACGTATACAACATCTCTCACCGCTGGTACGCATGTGATAACAAAGAATGGAAGTATTAATCTCTATGGCATCAAGCTCGTTCCAGTAACAGAGTAACCATTTAGAAATAACGAGTATAATAGTAAGTAAAAGATAACGTTTTATGAGAGGACTGCTCCTGTGAAGGAGTAGTCCTTTTTCTTGCTATTCCCCCCTCTCAATAAGTGTGTGTTCTACACGGAAACGTTTTCGTCGTTTTTTAGGGAAACTTACATATTGTTTTCCTTTTTTTTCATATCTTTGCAATGCTAAACAATATGCGAATTCTGACTATAAGCTCTACTTACGAGTAAAAGACTAAAAACCATACGACATCTACCGGCGATCGGGAAAGATGTATACCGCCTAATAACGATTTGAAATAACTGTATAACTAAATAACTAAAACTAATCAATCTAAAAGTGTATGTCTGGTAATTTCAAACAACTTAGATTTGCGCTTGTGGCATTCTTGATGGCTTTTGTTGCCAACGTGTCTGCGCAAACGGTGAAAGGTACTGTCACCGACAATACCGGCGAACCTATTATCGGAGCTTCCGTCTTTGAGCAAGGCGTGTCCGGCAATGGTGTAGCTACCGACCTGGATGGTAACTTTACGCTTACCCTTAAAGGCAACAGTAAGAAACTGAAGGTTTCCTTCATTGGTATGAAACCTCAGGTCTTGAATGTTGCAGGAAAAACAACTGTCAATGTGAAGCTTGAGGATGAGGCGAATGCCCTCAACGACGTTGTCGTTATCGGTTACGGCTCTGTCAAGAAGAAGGACCTTACCGGTTCTGTTGCCACTGTCGGCAACACGGCTCTTGAGGCTGTGCCTGTAGCCAATGCCACGGAGGCTCTCCAGGGTAAGATGGCTGGTGTGCAGATTACCTCTACCGAGGGTTCTCCTGATGCAGAGATGAAGATTCGCGTGCGTGGTGGTGGTTCCATCACTGGCGACAACACGCCTCTTTACATCGTGGACGGTTTCCCTGTAGAGAGCATTAGCGACATCCCTGCTTCTGATATCGAGGATATCACTGTCTTGAAGGACGCTTCTTCTACCGCCATCTACGGTTCACGTGGTGCCAACGGCGTTATCCTCGTCACCACCAAGGGTGGCAAGGAAGGTAAGGTGAGCGTGTCTTACAACGCTTACTATTCTTGGAAGAAGATGGCAAAGAAGCTCAACACCCTTTCGGGTAGCGACTATGTGAAGTGGCAGCGTGAGTACGCTCTGCTCCGTGGCTCGGAGGAGAAGTACACCAAGCTCTTCGGTAACTGGGAGGATCGTGACCTCTATGCCAATGCTGCAGAGAATGACTGGCAGGACCAGGTGTTCGGTCGTGTAGGTCATACCTTCAACCACAACCTGAGCATCACGGGCGGTACGGAAAAGACCAAGTTCAACTTCGGTTATGCCCACGTCAACGACAAGGCTATCATGATGGGTTCTTCTTACCGTCGCGACAACCTGAGCTTGAAGATGAACCACAAGGTGAACAAGAAGGTGTCGCTCGACTTCTCCATCCGTTACTCTAACACCACCGTCAATGGTGCCGGTGCACAGGAGAGTAAGACAGAGGTTTCTTCTGCCGACTCTCGTATGAAGAACGTGATGATCTATCCGATGTTCGACTTTGCCGATTTGAGTGATGGCTATGATGAAACATCTAATTTGACTAACCCTATCACTTCTGTTATCGATACCGACAGGAAGCAGAGCCGTCAAAACTTCAACATGAATGGTAGCTTCAACTGGGAAATCATCAAGGGCCTGAAGTTCAAGAGCGAGTTCGGTCTGGACTGGTACTACAACACCGACAAGAAGTACTATGGTGTTTCTACCTATAATGCACGCACCAACAGTGTGGATAGCAATGGTACGCACCCGATGGCTTACTTCATCGACACACAGCGCCATACCTTCCGCAATACCAATACCTTGAACTATGACTTCAAGAACCTCATCAAGAACAAAGACCACAGCTTGAGCCTCTTGCTCGGTGAGGAGACGATCAACAAGAAGAGCAATGTCAATGAGGACAGACTGTATCTGTTCCCCACTACCTTTACTGCTGCACAGGCTTGGTCTCTGTCTTCACAGGGTACACCATACCTCTCCAACAAGTACAACAATGCTGACGACAACCTGTTGTCATTCTTCGCACGTGCCAACTACAACTTCCAGGACAAGTACCTTGTCAGCGCTACCTTCCGTGCTGATGGTTCTTCCAAGTTCTCCAAGGGCAACCGCTGGGGCTACTTCCCCTCTGCTGCCGTAGCATGGCGTATCTCTTCAGAGAAGTTTATGAAGTCTACCGAGAAGTGGTTGGACGACTTGAAGCTCCGTCTCTCTTATGGTACTGCAGGTAACAACAATATTCCTTCCGACCAGACTTCTCCTGTATGGTCTTCCAGCTCTACCACATGGTTGAACCAGTTCTCTTCTTACTGGACCAGCGGTATCGCTTCCGGTCAGTCTGGTTCTTTCGCTACGAATCCTGACTTGACATGGGAGACTACCATCACCCGTAACGTCGGTCTGGACTTCACTCTCTTCAAGAGCAAGTTGAACGGTAGTGTCGAGGCTTACTGGAACTCTACCAAGGACCTCCTCATCGCCTTCCCTGTTTCCGGTTCGGGTTATGACTACCAGTACCGCAACCTCGGTGAGACAGAGAACAAGGGTATCGAGATTTCTCTTACATGGAATGCCATCGACAAGAAAGACTATGCCTTGAGCATCAGCGGTAACATTGGTTTCAACAAGAACAAGGTGAAGAGCCTCGGCTCACTTACCGAGTACACGGCATCTTCTGGTTGGGCTTCCACGCAGATCCAGGGCGACTATGTTGTCAAGCCAGGCAGCTCCGTCGGTGAGATCTACGGCTACAAGGTGGCTGGACGCTACGATGTGGATGACTTTACATACGATGCGGAAAAGCAGCAATGGAATCTCAACTCTGGTGTGGTGGATGACAAAGAAGTTATTGGTAAAGGCTACCTCCGCCCAGGTGCACTGAAACTCGTCGATACGACTGGTGACGGACAGGTTACCGCAGCAGATGTCGTGAAGATCGGTGATACGAATCCTAAGGCTACTGGTGGTTTCAATATCTCAGGACGTCTCTACGGCTTCGACCTGAATGCTAACTTTACATACAGCATCGGCAATGATGTCTACAACGCCAACAAGATAGAGTATACCTCTGCTTCGCAGTACTACTATCGCAACATGCTCGATATCATGCAGGACGGTTCACGCTGGACCAACCTCCGTGCCGACGGTACGCTCTGTACTGACCCAGAGGAGTTGAAAGCACTCAATGCTAACACCACCATGTGGTCACCCTATACCAACTACGTGCTGACAGACTGGGCTATCGAGGATGGCTCGTTCCTCCGCCTCTCCACACTCACCTTGGGTTACACACTGCCACAGACACTCACCAAGCATGTGGGAATCAACTCACTTCGCTTCTATGTGACGGCATACAATGTGTTCTGCCTTACAGGCTACTCAGGCTTCGATCCTGAGGTGTCTACCCGTAACAAGACCGCCCTTACTCCTGGCGTTGACTACTCGGCATACCCCAAGAGCCGCCAGTTTGTCATCGGTCTCAACTTGAACTTCTAATTTGACTATTACTACAATGAAACATATCATAGTAAAAACATTTGCCGCGTTGCTCATCGCTGGCGGAATGACTTCATGTAGCGATTTCCTGGATCAGAAATCAGAATCGTCTTTGGACGACACTGCCATATTCGGAACGCCCGAATATGTTGACGGAGCCATCGGCAACATCTATCAAGAGTTTGGTGAGCAGAACTACCGTGCTCGCTCCATCTGGTATGGCTACAACACGGATCTGGAAGTATACAATAGTTCGAATAAAGGGGATGACAAGGCTGCCCTTGCCACTTACGATGCCCTGCCCAATAACAATCAGATGAATAGTTCTAACGGAACAGACCTTTGGGCGAAGATGTATTCCGCCATAGAGCGTGCCAACCTTGCCATCAAGGGACTGCGCGAGAATGCAGACATGGGTTTGAGTAGCAACCGCCAATACCTTGGCGAGGCACTCACTCTGCGTGCTCTCTTCTATGTGGACCTCATCAATATGTGGGGTGATGTGCCAGCTCGCTTCGAGCCTGTGACTACAGAGGCAATGTATAGCGACCGTGTAGACCGTGATGTCATCTACAAGCAGTTGATTGCTGACTTGCAGGAGGCAAGTGAACTGTGTGTTCTGCCCAATGATATGAAAGTAACAGAGACCGTGGAACGTGTCAACCAACTTTTCTGCAAAGGTCTCTTGGCAAGGGTTTGTATGCAGGCTGCTGGCTATGCTCAGCGCATGGATGGTGAGAACCGCCGTAGCACTGATCCCGAACTGCAGGTAAGCGTACTCTACCCCATAGCCCTCGAAACTTGTAAGGATATTATGGCTTACGAAGGCTCGTATGTCTCTCTGAAATCTAACTTCGAGGATATTTGGAACAGCAATGGTATCTGTGGCGACGTGATTGCTGCTGGCAGTGAGTCTCTCTTTGAGATTGGCTATAGCAACACTCCCGCCCGTGGACGTATCATGTACACCTTTGGCCTCAAGCACAATACCGAGGACAAGATGACAGCCATGAATAAAGGTAGCGAGGTGGGTCCTGTGCCTACTCTCTTCTTCGACTATGAGAAGAATGATACCCGTAGAGATGTGACATGCTGCCCCTTCCAGTGGAACAAAGGCAAGCAGGTGTTGCAGGCCTTCAAGAGCTGGAGCTTCGGTAAGTTGCGCTACGAGTGGACCAACCGCTTGATTCCTAATGGTAATGACGACGGTATCAACCGCCTCTATATGCGTTATGCTGACGTGGTCTTGATGCGTGCCGAACTGGAGAACGAACTGAATGGCCCTGAGGCTGCTGCTCCTTGGTTGGAGAAGGTTCGTAAGCGTGCCTATGGCGGACGTGATGTCAGTGCCTATATTAATAAGGTGAAGCAGAGCAAGGAGTCGATGTTCAATGCCATCGTCGACGAGCGTGGTCTTGAGTTTGCCGGTGAGTTTATCCGCAAGGCTGACCTCATCCGTTGGGGACTCCTGAAGACCAAGATGGACGTGGCAAAGGCCAAGATGAACGCCATCGTCAATCTTGAGGACTATGACGAGAGTCATCCCTATAGCCAGTTGAGCGGACATGTATATTACAAAATGTCCAACTACAATTGGGCGCGTAATGGCGTGGCTTATACAGAGAATGATGCCAAGTTGAATTTCTACGGTCTTGAATATGGTCAAATGGATCTTGACCCCGAGGGCTACACCGAGTATGCCGACAGCAAGGGTAATCCTGCAGTATGGATCAAGGAGGGTGCGCTTGATGACGTCAAGGACTACCTCTATCTCAATGACCCAGACAAGCGCCAGTACTGGCCTATCTTCAACGTCAACCTCCAGGCAAACCCAACTCTCAAGAACTATTCGTGGTATTAATGAGGACTTCATATCCTCAGAATAGAATATTCCACGTTTGTTATCGATAACTTCAAGATGATTATACAAATGAAAAAGAATATATTTTATATCAGTGCCCTTGCCGCAGCCTTGTGCTTCGGCGGCACTACTTTCACGTCGTGCAGCGACCCGGGTGATGTCCAGCCTCTGGTTCTCGACAGGGTGCTGTCTCCTACGGGACTTACAGCTCGCATCACTAACAATACCGACATCCTTGTCTCTTGGAACGAAATGAAGGGTGCCTCAAACTATGAAATAGAGGCGTATGCTGACACCGATGACTTTGAGAACAACACGCCGGTCATCAAGGACAGAACTTTTAATACTTCCTATACCTTGACATCGCTCGTGGGTGAGACAGACTACTATATCCGTGTGAGGTCTCTCGACAAGGATAATGAGAGTCGTGCCTCTAAGTGGATGGTCATAAAGAAGACTACCAACCCAGAGCAGAACATGAACAAGATCAAGGCAGGGGATATCCAGAGCAAGTCTGTCAAGATTACTTGGACGGCTGGCATCGAGGTAGACAAACTGATTTTCACTCCTACTACCCTTGGTTCGACTGCTATTCCTGTAGAATGGGAACTTGACGCTGATGATATTGCTGCTGGTTCTACATTCGTAGATGGAGAGTTGGAGCCCGAGACCACTTACAAGGTATTGTTGAAGTTGGGTGAGAAGACCCGTGGTTATGCTACCTTTACCACCAACATCGACTTCAGCGACGCTACCCTTGTTTCGGCTGATGGAGATTGGGTAACTGCCATTACCTCTGCAGCTCCTGGTTCTAAGGTGGCATTGGCTCCCGGTACCTATACTTCTGATGAGGCTCTCGTTATCAGCAGCAGTGTGAAGATTGGTGCTCAGAATTCCGCAGACCTTCCTGTCATCAAGGCTAATATCCAGGTGAATGGCGGTGCTTCACTCATGCTCTACCAGGTAATCCTTGATGGTACGGACAATGTAAATTCTGCCATCGACTACAAGGATGCAGGCAACTATGATGACTTGACAATCAAGGGTTGTGAGATTCGCAACTTCGAGAGCAAGAGCTTAATCTATAACAATGTGAGTGCTGTGGTAAGTAATGTCACCATCGACAACTGTCTGATCCATCATGTTGATACGAACAACGGACAGGACTTCATCGACTTCCGTAAGGGCGCATGGGACAACCTCACCATCACAAACTCTACGTTCTATGAGTGTGCTCCCAAGCGTGACATCCTGCGCAGCGACGACAACTCTGCTACGCTCACTGCCAAGATGGAGACTTACATCAGCAAGTGTACCTTCTACAACGTAGGTAATGGCGGTTCAAACCACCGCTTCTTCTACCTCCGCTTCAAGGGTAACTCCAATACGTTCACTTACAATATTGTCGCCAACTTCATCAACAAGCGCGGCTTTGCCAACTCTACTGCTGTGGGAGAACCTTCATACAGCAAGAACTACTATTATCAGTGCAAGAACCTGATGGCTCAGGATCCTGATAATACCGAGGCTGGCTTGGTATGCTTCGATACCACTGGTAAGGCATTGGCAGATAATCCATTCGCTAACCCAGACAATGGTGACTTCACCTTGACGGATGAGGTGCTGCAGAGTGAACTCGTAGGCGATCCAAGATGGTATTAAAAACTAAATGGAATATTAAAGGTACATACATTTATTTTGAAGGGGGACGGCGCACGATGGCGATCGTAAGCGCCTACCCTTAGTCTAAGAGATTGTCGAAAGGAAACTCTAATCTATCGGGGGAGGGTGTGTCATAAGCTTCTTATGATGCACCCTCGTTCTTTGTATATGGTCGTTATGATAGTCTTCTCATAGTGTTATAATAGCCTTCGAAGGGAGTTCTCATAGGAGAAAAACACGAGAACTATATATACCAAACCTCTATCTCCCTACTCATAAACCCATATCATAAGGCTACATAATATAAAATACAGCTTGGATTCAGCTAAATCTAAGCTGTATTTAGCTAAATCTAAGTTGTATTTAGCTGAATCTAACTTGTATTTTATATTTTGTACTATAGCAACAAGGACTTTGTTGCTATGGTGATAGAACTTTGTTGTTAGGGCAATTCATGTTTTGTACATAGGGGAGGTTTAGGAAGTTGCCGCATCGATGAGACGTTGTCGTCACTATAGTTGTGTAATCGTTTGCACAACAAATTGTGCGGAAAAGTTACTACTTACTGCAATAACATGTCATTTTCTGCGATATGTGGTTAAGATGTATTGGCTACAATGGAGTCAATAGTGAAATATACGGCCTAAACAATGTAGATAATAACCATAAACAGATAATATCATAACCATAAACAGATAAGATAATAACCATAAACAAACAAGATAATAATAACTATAAACCAAAATGAATCAGATGAAACGGATTTTAGGAAAAGCCCTTTTGTTGGCTTCATTGTCCTTGTTCTCTTTGGCAGGGGCAAGTTGTGGTGGTAGCAGTGATAGTTCTACTTCTACTGGCAGCGGTGCCGGTACTGGTGGTGGAAGTGGTACTGGTGGCGGAGGTGGTACCAGTGGTGGCAGTACGTCTGATGAGTCTACCTTCGCCAAGGGTGCCGATGTCAGTTGGCTTACCGAGATGGAGAACGACGGTAAGAAGTTCTATGACAAGAGTGGTGCCGAGAAGGAGTGTATGGCTCTCCTCAAGAGTCTCGGCACCAATGCCATCCGTCTGCGTGTGTGGGTAGACCCCGACGGTGGATGGTGTGGCAAGGACGATGTCGTGAAGAAGGCGGTAAGAGCCTCTCAGTTGGGTATGCGCCTGATGATAGACTTCCATTATTCTGACTTCTGGGCAGACCCCAGTCGCCAGAATGTTCCCGCTGCTTGGAAGGGTTATACAGTGGAGCAGTTGAAGCAAGCGATAGCAAGCCATACCAAGGATGTGCTCCAGGCAATCAAAGACAAAGGCGTGGATGTGACCTGGGTACAGGTGGGCAACGAGACGCGCGATGGTATGCTTTGGAATACCTCCGATGCAAGCCTCACAGGACAGTGCTCCAAGAATGCAGCCAACTTCGCCGCCTATGTCAATGCCGGTTATGATGCCGTCAAGGCTGTCTATCCCAATGCCAAGGTGGTGGTACATGTGGACAAGGGCAACGACCTCGGTGGCTTCACATGGCTCTTCGGACAGTTGAAGAGCAAGGGTGGCAAATGGGATGTCATCGGTATGTCGCTCTATCCTGAATATATCACGGACAAAACCTGGAGTCAGGTGGCTGATGCTTGTCTCTCTAACATCAAGACCTTGTCTTCACAGTACAAATGCAATGTCATCATCTCTGAGATTGGCATGGAGTGGAACTCTTCCGATGCCGCTTCTCTCATGTCTAAGATGGTGACGGGTTGCAAGGCTATCAGCACTTGCGAGGGTATCTTCTACTGGGAGCCGGAGGTATACGGTGGTTGGAAACCTGCCAACTATGTCACGCTCGGTTGGAATGCCTATACCAAGGGCGCGTTCGACAACTCAGGAAAGCCGACTTCTGCACTTGATGCCTATAAATAATGAAGGGTATGATGAACAAGAGACTTTTTTTGACCGCGGCTGTTGCCCTTGCCCTCCAGACGGTGGGCATGGCGCAGAGCCGCAAGGTCATCAACTTGCCGGCATGGGACTTCTCTCGTGACGGCAAGGCATGGAAACCTGTCTCCGTGCCGCACGACTGGGCTATCAGTGGGCCCTTCGACAAGAAGTGGGACCTCCAGATGGTGGCGATAGAACAGAATGGTGAGACTGAGAAGACCGAGAAGTCGGGACGCTCTGGTGCCTTGCCGTGGATAGGGGAGGGTATGTACAAGATGAACCTCTCCCTGCCGAAGGGCTACAAGCATGCCGAACTCGTCTTTGACGGTGCCATGAGTCAACCGGTGGTGACTGTCAATGGCAAGGAGGCAGGAAAATGGGCGTATGGCTATAATGCCTTCCGCATCGACATCACACCCTACGTGCAGTTTGGTGGCAAGAACAACCTCGTGGAGGTGCATCTCGACAATGTGGAGGAGAGCAGTCGCTGGTATCCCGGCGGTGGCATCTATCGTCCTGTCCACGTAGAACTCTATGGCGACTGCCATTTCTCTTCGTGGGACACCTTCGTTCGTACACTGTCCGCTTCTCGCCAAGAGGCTGAGGTGGAGGTGTCTGCGCTCCTGAGCGGTAAGTTGGGCAAGGGCGGTAGGACCCTCGTCTCTCTGTACGACCCTGACGGTAGGGTGGTGGCAGAGCAGACCATCAGTGGCGCTGCACCTGAGGTGAAGACGACGCTGAAGGTGGCTGAACCGCAACTGTGGTCGCCCGAGACTCCTTATATATATAAGGTGAAGCTCACCCGTTACGAGGGAAAGAAGATAGCTGACCAGCAGACCGTGAAGACGGGTATCCGCACCATCGCCGTCTCCAAGAATGAGGGCTTCCAACTCAATGGTGTCTCCCGTAAGATAAAAGGTGTCTGTCTGCACCATGACCTCGGGCCTCTCGGTGCTGCCGAGAACAAGGCGGCGCTCATCCGTCAGATCAAGATGATGAAGGCGATGGGGTGTGACGCCATCCGTACTGCCCACAACATGCCGTCGACGATGCAGATGGAGTTGTGCGACTCGCTCGGTATGATGGTGATGGCTGAGAGCTTCGATATGTGGATCTATCCCAAGTGCAAGAACGGTTATGCGAAGTTCTTCAAGGAGTGGAGCGACAAGGACATCACCAATCTCGTGATGCACCACCGCAACCATCCGAGCATCGTCATGTGGAGCATCGGCAATGAGATACCGGAGCAGTGGAGTGAGGAGGGAAGGCAGATAGCGCAGCATCTGCAGGACCTCTGTCACCAGTTAGACCCCTCGCGCCCTGTCACCCAGGGCATGGACAAGGCTGAGGATGCCTTGAAGTCGGGCTTCGCCCAGACCATGGATGTGCCGGGCTTCAACTACCGTGTGCATAAGTATACGAAGAGTATAGAGCAGTTGCCGCAGGGCTTCCTGCTTGGTTCGGAGACTGCCTCTACGGTCAGCTCGCGTGGTGTGTATAAGTTCCCTGTCACGGTGGGGTACAATGACAACATGCCTTATCCCGACGGTCAGTGCAGCAGTTATGACACGCAGTATTGTTCGTGGAGCAACCTGCCTGATGATGACTGGAAGATGCAGGACGACTACAGTTGGGTGATCGGCGAGTTTGTGTGGACGGGCTATGACTATCTCGGAGAACCTTCGCCTTATGACAGCTACTGGCCTTCGCGCAGCAGTTATTTCGGCATCTGCGACCTTGCCGGACTTCCCAAGGACCGTTATTATCTCTATCGCTCGCGCTGGAACACGAGTCAGCATACCACCCACCTCCTGCCTCACTGGAACTGGCATGGTAGGGAGGGACAGGTTACGCCTGTCTACTGCTATACCGACGGTGTGGAGGGTGAACTCTTCGTCAATGGCAAGAGCCAGGGAAGGGTCCGCAAGGACAAGGCGAGTCGTCTTGACCGTTACCGCCTGCGCTGGAATGATGTGAGGTACGAACCGGGTGAGATCCGTGTCGTAACCTACAACGAGTATGGTGACAAGGTGGGTGAGGACGTACGGCGTACCGCCGGTGAGCCCGCCCAGATCAGGTTGTTTGCCGAGTGTCCGGACAATGACCGTATGGACTATCTCATGCGCAACGGTGTGCTCCACAAGATAGAGAACACGCTGAAGGCTGACGGCAACGACTTGGCGTTTGTCACGGTCTGCTTGGTGGACAAGGATGGCAACGAGTGTCCTCTTGCCGATGACGAACTCACCTTCGAGGTGACAGGTGCGGCATCGTTCCGTGCGGCATGCAATGGTGATGCCACCTCACTCGAACCATTCACGCAGCCACAGATGCGACTCTTCAGTGGTAAGTTGGTGGTGGTTGTCCAGAGCAAGACCCTCCAGGGCGATGCTGTCCTGACTGTCAGGGATGCCAAGCGTGGCTTGACGGGGACGATTACGCTTAAGACCATATAGATTCTCAAGAGGGGTTAAGGGGGCGACTCCTTAACTCCTCTGAAATGTTTGCGTTAAAAATGCCTAAATGTCGCAAGAAAAACTTGCATCGTATGGATATAAATCCTAATTTTGCACTCAAATAATCCAAGGCGTGTATGCGCCAGCAAACTGTCGGTCTACTAAGCAGTGTAAATCAGTATGTTAGGGGAAGCGTCCCCAACGTCTGCTTGCCTAAATGTTTGTTATAAGTAAAAGAATATATTGTATTACTAATTTTTTAAGTAAAAGATGAAAAAGGTTCTACTTCTTTCAGTGTGCCTTATTGTATCCTTCATGTTCGGGGGAAAAGTATGGGCGCAGTCATCAGCAACTGTAACTTTTATACAGTCGGATGACAACAAAACTTTGACTATTTCTGGTCAAGGAGACTTAACTACCTACAAGTTTGTAGATGAGACTAAGTGGGTTTTTACCAAAGATGGTGCTGATAATGTTGCTACGGGGCAGTACAATGGTCCAATCAATGTAGGTGATGAATATGATTCCTCTAAAACCTATTGGAAGAAAGGAACTCAGATTCAAAATAACGAGAAATTTTTCTCTGAAAATTCTACTTACATAGAGCATCCTTCCTATTCATTTTCAGAGCTTTTGGCTAATGAGGTTAATCGTGGGTCTTATGCAACTGTAAAGTTTGTAAATTCTGGTTCTGATGCCTTGACGATTAATGTAGACATTGTAAGTGCTATTTTGTATTCGCAGGATAATTCAACAGTTGTGACACTGGACTTAGGCGCCACTACAATCGACGACTTAAATTCATCTGTGTTTCTTTACAATGGAGAAACAAACTGGGCATGGAAGGCTAAGGAGTTAAAGAAGTTAGAGAACATCACTTTGCCTAAGACTAAGGTGGTGGATGGTTCCATGGTATTGCCTTCTGAGATTATCACTTCTACTTTCGGCATCGGTGAAATTACTTGGATAAAGTCTATAACCGTGCCTGAGGGGTATACTGCTCTTGGTGATAAAGCTTTTTATAATGTGTCAAAAATACCTACCTTCAATCTCCCGTCGACTCTTACAAATATTGGAGCGTCTGCATTTGAAGGATGTGGCGCTATGAAAGAAATTACACTCCCCGATGCAGTAACATATATCGGGAAGAAAGCTTTTGTAGGTACCAAACTTACAGACTTTGTTTTCCCTGCTAATCTTGATAAGGTGGATGATGCTGCGTTCTTTAACGTAAAAATCCAGAAACTGAACTTCAATAGCAAGTTACGCTTTATCGGTAATACTGCATTCGGTTGGGATAATAATCGCGACTATAACGTACAGCCAATTACGCTCACTACACTTGATATCCCAGAATCTGTGAAGTATATCGGTCCCGCAGCATTCTCCTGTCATGAGTATCAGGATGTATATTTCCATAGTGTTGTGGCACCTATTATGCCTTATGGTAATAGTGTGACAATTAGTTCCGCTCAAGGTGTAGAATCTACTGCATTCCCTTCCAATACACTGATGGGTAATGATGGTTACAATAGTTCCAAGACAGAAGGAACGACTATGGATGACCCTGGAAAGTTTGGCTATGCTAACCGTGAAAACTACAAAAATAACGGATATTATATTGCAATTCTTCATTATCCGAAGACATTGACAGCAGAAAATGACATTGATACTTATACCGACTATACTCGTAAGTACTGGTATACAGATAAAGAATGGCGGAGTGGTATAAGTAAAGATAATGATAAGACGACTGTAGGATATGAAAAACAAGATTTGGTTGCTTTTAATAAATCTGCAGCGAGGGAAGTTACCACAGGCTTTAAGGATACTTACGTAGAGGGTGACTATATCTGGCCTTCTCAAAATCAGATGTCTCGTGCATATGCTACTGCCGTGAACGGTGTGAAGTGGAACGGTGTTGATACCTATCGTACACAGTTGACGCAGGAGGAGTTGGATATTCTTGCAGAGGCTGGCTATAAGAAGGGCGAGACGACTGATGAGGCTAATGGCGTATATACCCTCGACCAGTTGCAGAAGATGGCACATCAAGGTACTCGTATGTTTGTCCTTGCTAATAATGACTCACAGAACGGTAATGAATATCATATCAGCATGAAGGGCGGCAAGTGGTGGACACTCTGCGTTCCTTTCAATATGACCAAGAAACAAGTGAGCGATGTGTTTGGTGACAAGACCAATGTCTGCCTCTTCAATCATGTGAAGCGTACGATCAGTGCGTCACAGGGTAACCACATCAGCCTTTACTTCACTGTCGATGTATGCCAGAGACATACATGTAAAGCAGAAAACAAGAATGCAGACGGTACATGGAATACTACAGCTATTGAGGATACAACAGCTCCAAGTGACGACGACATCGTTATTTTCGCACATGAGTCTTACATGATTCGTCCAAGCAAGACAGATGATGATGCTGTCTTCGTAGTGAAGAACTACGAACCAGAGGTGGGTAACCCTGTTCCTACTGTTGTGACATCTGTAGTAGATGAGTATGTGCAGGATGCTGACCAGGAGAATACTCCTGAATACCGCTTCATCGGCAACTATCTTGCAAGCAGTAAAATTCCTCAGTATAGCTATGTCTATGCAACCAAGGATGCACCTGCAGTAGCTGACAGAAAGTACAAGTTCTGGTTTATCACCGATGGTAATATGTCATGGAGTCCCAACAAGAGTGTAGTACAGACCAATGCTCACGGCGGTGGTGCTGAGGACTACAACAGTTTCTTCTATGGCAACGCCAACAGCGCAAAGGTAAAGCAAGCCTCTATCTTCGGTACAGATGACGATACTACGGGTGTAGAGAACATGGTTATCATTGCAGGTGAGGGAAGTGATGCTCCTGTCTATAGCGTAGACGGTAAGATGGTAAATCGCCATGGTGATACTACAGGTCTCGCCAAGGGCGTCTATATCCAGAACGGCAAGAAGTTCATCGTGAAATGATGAACTTCTCCGTAGCGAAAACAAATCCGTATAAGTAAAAGTTGATTTTAGAGATGAAGAAAATATATATCATGCCACAGGTGTGTGTCATCAGTGGTGAATATGAATGCCATATTCTTGCTGGATCGGGACCCTCTAAGGATTCACAAACAACCTATGGAGGTGATGGAGATGGCGGTAATCAGAAAACCGATGGTACAGAAAGCTCTGGAAGTGGTGGCATGCATCAAGGTGCCAAGGAACACTACAATGCCTGGGATGCCTGGGAGGACGATTGATAAATGTATGTAAGAACCTATTATTAGAAATACAATTCATCCCGTGAGGGATAACAAAACAGGGAACTTGCCGTAATAGCGAGTTCCCTGTTTTCATTTTATAATCGTTTTCGAACGCCATTCGAAGGGCGTTATAACGCCAATAGGAATTAGCCGCTCAATGGCTAACCCTTATCTCCCGAGCCATGCCTCGGGGTTGAGCTTGGCAGTCTCCTTACGCAACTGGAACTGAAGGATATTGTCCGTACCAACGGCACCGAGTGTCTGGCGGGCACTTACCTTCTGTCCCTTGTGGACACTCACCGACTTCAGGTTGCAGTATACGGAGATATAGGCACCATGGCGCACCAACACGTTCCACAAACCGCCATACCCGAAGACAGCACTCACCTCACCGTCGTAGATGCTGCGAGCAGCACACCCAGACGAACCCATGATGTTGATGCCCTTGTTGTCGAGTGTCACACCCGAGAGTCCCTGTACATTATACTGTCCGAAGTGGCTCACGATCTTGTAAGACCCTGTGATAGGCATGGGCAGTCTGCCCTTGTTTGCCTCGAAGCCACCACTTACCATGCGGTCCACACTACTCAGGTTGGACGCATTGCGAGCCTCCTCGTTAGCCTCTGTTATCACCTTGCGGTTGCGTGCCTCGTCAGTCTTCGCTTTCAGTTCGGCAGCCTGACGGTCAGCCTCCGCCTTGCGCGCAGCCTGTTCTGCTGCCGCCTGTCGTGCCGCTTGCTCCTGAGCCTCACGAGCCGCCTCGGCAGCACGCTGGCGAGCCAACTCACGCTCCTTTGCCTTTGCCTTGTTCTCCTCCTGGATACGTGCCTGCTCTTGCGCTCTGCGAGCTTCCTCTTGCGCCTTGCGCGCCTCCTCGGCAGCACGCTTGCGTGCCGCCTCAGCCTCCGCTTCTCGCTTGCGAGCCTCCGCTATACGACGGGCGTTCTCACGTGCGGCAGCCTCGGCAGCCGCCTTCTTCCTTGCGAGTTCCTCGGCTCTCTTCTTCGCAGCCGCAGCCGCCTCAGCCTTGCGCTTCGCCTCGGCGATGGCACGCTGGCGCGCTTTTTCCACCTCTATGGCAATCAACTTGTCGATCTCGGCATTGATGGCAGCATCCTTCTTGCGCTGGTCGGCGATGACTGCCTGGATGGTCTTCTGCTGCTTCTGAAGTCCGTTCACCACCTGTTGCTGTTCCGTTTGCTTGCCTTCCAAGGCATTCTTCTCCTGTTGTCCCTTGTAGAGCAGGTTGTTCTTGCGACCCTTGACGGTCTGCAGTTGCTGGTGCTTGTCGTTCACCTGGTTCTGCTTCGCCTTCACTGCTTCGCCCTGTGCCTTCTGGTATGCCGAGTACTGGCGTACGAAGGAGAGGCGGCGGTACATCTGCGTAAGACTCTTCGCACTGAAGATAAACATCAGTTTGTCCTGCACCGAGTGGTGGCGTGACATATACCTCATGGAACGGATATACTTGTTGCGACGCTCCTGCAACTGCTGTTGCAGTGTCTTGAGTTGCGCATTGAGCATACCGATGTTGCCCTCTATGTGCTGGATATCGTTCTGGATACCCTCTATGTTCTTCTTCTTCTGGTCTATCTCACCATTGATGACCATCAGGTCTTGCAGGCGCTTCTTTACATTTGCCTGGTTCTCGCGGAGCGCTTTCTCCTGTTCCTTTATCTTCTTCTGGATATTGGCACGCTGTCCCTGCAGTCCGCGGATAGAGGCATTGGTATATGTCTGGGCAACCGACTTGCCTGTATTAGCAGTTGACTTCTTGCTATTCTTCTTTGCCGTCGTCGTCTTCTTGGCAGATGACTTCGTCTTTTGTGTCTGTGTCTGTCTTGCCGTACTCTTTTTCTTCTGCGCAGAGGCAGAAGAACCGGGAGCCAACAAGGCAAGGGAGAGAATGATAGGGAATATACGTTTCATTTACAGACTCATAATTTTGTTAATCACATCCTGTGTGGACACCTGTTTGTACTTGTCAGACAACTCGGTCTTCGTGTCCCAGTTGCTGTCCGTCTTCACCTCGTTCATCCTGATGACGACGTTAGCCTCCTGCTTCTTCTTGGTGGCTTCGGTAGATAGGGTTAGGTCGAGAACGGCAGGGAAGAGTTTTACTCCTACGTTGCGGAAGTCGCTGTACTTCAGGGTTAGCCCCGATGCCCCCGTTTGACGGCTGACATACTGTACGTCCGCCTGTGTGATGCGCCCCGTAGAGCGGTCGGCTGTCCACTGGTAGTTCATGCCCTCGTTCTGCAGCGTCACGGGAACATTGTCACCACTCACGGTGAGGTCGGCATCAAACTTCTTCAGGTCTGACTCCGATACCTTCTTGGTCCCTGGCAGAAGCAGTTGGTTCCAGAACAGCGCCTGGAGCGAATAGAACGTGATGCCCTGCTTCTGCAGGAAGTCCACCTGGTTGTAGTCTGCCTTGATATACTCCTTGTGTATTCTGTCCACGATGAGCACATAGTCGGGAGCAAACTCAAGTCTTCCCACCTCGAAGCCTAAGAACGGAGCGAAGAGCTGCAATCTGATCAGTTCGTCCTTGCGCATGTGCATCGAACCGTTGACGGTGATGTGCTTGTCACCCATGTTCAGCGTGAACTCCATGCTGCCCGTGATGTTCTTGGCATATACTTGGTTGTCGGACACCTTCTGTACAAACGTCAGTTTGCTGACGGCATCAGACTGTCCGCTCCTTGCCCCCTTTGAGTTGTCTGTCCCGTAGGTGTTGGCGGAACCGGATATCACCTGTTGCTTCGTACCGCATGCAGCGAGTACACTTACAGAGAGGCAGAGGGCACAGAGTCGTGCTATTTTGTTCTTTTCCATGTCTTCTTGTATTTCTTTATTTCCTTTTCAGTCATGTATTTCTTACATTCCATCTTGATCTTCAGTGCGTCAGGGTCGTCAGCCCCGTTGAGTGCCTTCTGCCAGAACGTCACAGCCTTGTCGGACAAGCCGTTCATGGCATAGATGTCGCCGGCATGCTCCAAGACCGTACTGTTGCTCTGCGCAGTGTCCATGTGTACCAATGTCTGGTCCATGTAGTTCTTGGCATCGGCATAGCGCTCCTCCTTGAAGAGAATCCAGGCATAGGTGTCGAGATATGTACTGTTGGACGGTTCTGCCTTGATAGCCTTGTAGCTCATCACCTCCGCCTTTTGCAGGTCGTTGCCCGTGAGGGAGAGGTAGTAGGCATAGTTGTTCAGTGCCGCTACGTTGTCTGCCTTATAGTGCAGACAGGAGTCGTATGCAGCAAAGGCTTCCTGCTGCAAGTCCTTGCCGTGCAGGATGTCGCCCATGATCATATAGAGGTCGGACACCAACTCGGGTGAACTCTTGCTGTTGATTTGCGCGATGCCGCGGCGGAACTCCTGCAGGGTGGCATCCTCTTCCTTTTTCATATAGTGCGCCATACCGCCGAAGTAGTAGAACACCATCTCCTCGGGGTTATAGGCATGCGCCGTGTCCGCCTGGGCGATGACGTCGTCATACGCCTTCTGTTCCCATAGGTTCTGCATCAGACTGTAGCGGGCATCAATCCTGTCGGGAGCAATCTCAAGCACTTTCTTGTATGCCGCATTGATGGTGTCGGTAGGCATTTTTTTGATACTCATGTATACCGCCTTCATATCAGCCACGTCGGCAGAGGGCGAGGGCTGTGCCAACATACGGTCGAAGAGGGCGATGACCTTGGTGGAGTCGCCCCCGTGGTTCTCGTTGTCCTGTATGTAGGCACGTATCATGGTCGCCTTGGTCTCTTTGTCCGTCTTGTTGCTCAGGAGGATGCGGTCCAACAGCTCGTGCGCCTTCTCCTGCGGTCCCTGTTCGTTGTAATAGTCATACAGCGACATCTGGGCATACGAGTTGTCGGGTTCTTCCTGGAGCACCTCGTTGAAGATCTTGAAAGCCTCCTTCTGCTTCTTCTGTCCCATGAGCCAGTTGCCGAGCATGGTCTTGTACATCATGTCGAAGGGATGGGCGTCGGAAAGTGCTTTCAGTTCGTTGTAGGCAGCCTTGGGGTCTTCCATCAGTTCGTAGATGTGCATCTTCTCAAGCGTAAACTTCTCGCTTTCGCCCTCCTCCACCTCCAGGCGGTTGAGTGTCTCCAACATCTTGGGGTACTGTTTCTGCTGTTGGTAGAGGCGCAGCAGCATGTAGAGAGCGTCGGTGTTGCTATGGTTCTGTTTGTAGATAGCCTCATAAGCCTCTATCGCCTTGTCATACTGTTGGTTGTTGACAAGGTAAGCTGCCATGCGCTCGCGGTAGATGAGGTTGTCGGGAGCGAGACGGATGGCACGCTCCAAGTAAGCCTGTGCGATGGAGTCCTGCTTCAACTGGGAGTAGTACATCGACAGATAGTAGTGTACCTCGGCAGCATCGGGGTTGATCTTGCGAGCATGCTCCAATAGTTCGAATGCCTCGCCGTAACGCCCGGTAGCCTGTCTGCGTGCCGCTTCCTGGAAGAAGTAGTCGTAGCGCTTGCGGTCGTTGGCAGAGAGTTTGTTGCCAGCGGTCGATGGTACGACGATGCCGTATGCGGCAAGGAAGCATGCAGCAGAGAAGAACAGTTTCTTGATGGTTCTGTTAGACATAATCTCTTGTCTTTATTTTACTCCCGTATGGCCATATCCGCCTGTTCCGCGTTCCGTCTCGTCGAGACTTTCCACTTCGACGAAGGTAGCAGTCTCGTGGGCGGCGATAACCATCTGTGCGATACGTTCGCCGGCATTGATGACGAAGTCTTCTTGTGAGAAGTTGACAAGAAGTACCATGATCTCTCCACGGTAGTCTGCGTCTATGGTCCCCGGGGTGTTCAGTACGGTGATGCCATGCTTCAGAGCCAGTCCACTGCGAGGACGGATCTGAGCCTCATACCCGGCAGGCAGAGCCATGAAAAGGCCGGTGGGTATCAGTCTTCGTTCCATGGGGTGGAGTGTGATGGGGGCGTCGATGTTGGCGCGCAAGTCCATGCCTGCGCTCTGTGGTGTGGCATAAGCTGGCAACGGCTGTTGCCCTTTGTTGATGATCTGTATCTTTACCATTTCTGTCTCTTTACGATGAAGTATAGGGGGCATGTGGTCATGGCGCCCCTTCGTTTTAACTGCAAAAATACTGCTTTTCGCTCAGATAAAGGCATTTTCTACGTGAAAATGATGGAAATTAAAGAAAATAATGCTTTTTTATTTTGTGTTGTGTCAGGATTGCTGTATTTTTGCGACATGGAATGGACACAACTCATATCAAACAAACGCTTCGGACAGGAATACAGACATGCGGAACGTCACGACGACCGCTCCGAGTTTAAGCGTGACTACGACCGCCTGATCTTCTCGTCGGCATTCCGCCGTCTGCAGAACAAGACGCAGGTGTTCCCTTTGCCGGGCAGCATCTTTGTGCACAACCGTCTCACTCACAGCTTGGAAGTGTCGAGTGTGGGTATGTCGTTGGGCAATGACATCTCCAAGAGTATCATTGCCAAGCGCCCCGAACTGAAGGACACCCTCTTCGAGGAGATAGGCACCATCGTGAGTGCTGCCTGTCTCGCCCATGACTTGGGCAATCCTCCTTTCGGTCATTCAGGAGAGAAAGCCATACAGACCTTCTTCTCGGAGGGTGCAGGACAGGTGCTGCAGGAGCGTGTCTCGCCAGAGTTGTGGGAAGACCTTACCCACTTCGAGGGCAACGCCAATGCCTTCCGTATCCTCACCCACTGTTTCAAGGGCAGGCGCCCTGGCGGTTTTGTGATGACCTATTCCATGCTCGCCGCCATCGTAAAATATCCCTTTGCCAGTGCTTGTGCGGGCAGTCATGGCAAGTTTGGCTTCTTCACCACCGAGGCGGAGTCTTATTGCAAGATAGCTTCAGAGTTGGGTATCACCCGTCTCTCGGGTCCCAACGAACCGCTACGCTTTGCGCGCCACCCATTGGTATACCTCGTAGAGGCAGCTGATGACATCTGCTATGAGATTATGGACATAGAAGACTCTCATAAGTTGAAGATACTCTCCTATAAGGAGACGGAGGAGTTGCTCTTGGCTTTCTTCGATGAAGACATCCAGAAGAAGATACGCCAGCGCATCGTGGATGAAGGTGTGCTGGACGAAAACGAGAAGGTGGTGTATATGAGAGCCAGTGTGATAGGCAAGTTGGAGAATGAGTGTGTGGCTGCCTTCCTCGAACACGAGGAAGAGATACTTGCCGGCACATTCGAGGGCAGTCTGATCAACCACATTGCCGAGCGGCAGCGTAAGGCATACAAGGAGTGTGAAAAAGTGTCTTACGCCAAGATCTACCACAGCAAACCCGTGCTTGACATCGAACTCTCTGGTTATAAGATTATGGCAACCCTCATGGAGGTGTTTACCGAGGCGGCTGTCAACCCCACACGCTTCTACTCACAGCAGTTGATACGCAGGGTGAGCAGCCAGTACGACATCAACAACCCCGACTTGGAGCAGCGCCTGATGGCGGTGCTCGACTACATCAGTGGTATGACGGATATTTATGCGCTCGATATCTATCAGAAGATTAACGGTATCAGTCTTCCCATCGTGTGATGGGAAGGTCGTCCCGACTTCAGAAACTTAAGAAAATGTCAACCTTATCGTTGTTCAGACTATTTTTCCTTATAGAAGATATTATTGGCACCACTGGTGATGCGCAGGGCTTCGGGGTGCTCGGCTATAAAGCTGTTGATGTGTCTGACCCTCTTGTCCTCTAATATCTCGTCGATGGCGATAAGGATGCCCGTCTCCTCTACGTCTCCGAAACCATAGTTGATGGCAGTGCCGAAGAGTTTCATGGTAGGACTTAGGTTCATGTATGCATTGACGAGTGGAGGGATGTTGAAGCCGAGCTTGCGTATCTCACGGTTCAGTATACGGTAGTCGGCACGGAAGTCGTCTTCTGTAAAGATAGCGGACATTTCGCTCTCAGGCGTTTCCAATTTGAGAGGCTTGAGAGGAATGACCAAGTTCTCCTTGTCGTCAAAGTGCTTCTTGAGGAAATAGAGAATCATGTCGCGTCCCCTTCTGATATAAGAAGGGTACATGGTCATCTTGCCGAAGAAATATTTCAGTTCTGGATAGATGACGATAAGGGCACCTAATCCGTCCCAGAGGTTGTCGAGGGCAAAGATGCTCTTGGTGTTCTTGCGCACGTTCTGGTATTCAAGAGAGACAAAGGAACGTCCCAACTCTACGGTGTACGGCATGTACTCCTTTAGGAATTTGTCAGAGAAATGGAACATATGACTGGTGGCGAGAATAGGCTGCCCGTTCTTGTCAAGTTTCCAGTCCTTGCCAAGAAGGTAGCGGTATCCTCCGATAATCTCGTCGGCCTCCGGGTTCCAGACAATCAACTGTTTATAGCAGTTGTCGCCATAGTCGAACTCATCCAAGTCCATCGACTTCCCCGAACCGCCTCCTGCAGTGCGGAAGGCAATCTCGCGAAGTCGTCCAATCTCCTTCAGGACATTAGGCGAGTCGTTTGCCGTAACAATGTATATCTCGTTGTGGCTCTTGTTGGTCATGCGGAGCTGTTTGTCGGGCGTAAGCTCGCTCTTCAGCAATGCTCTGTCAATCGGTTGGATAATCTCTTCTTCAGTCATATTGTTGTTGCTCTTAAATCTCATACACTTTGTCCTTGACTATCTGTGCCCACTCCGTAGGGGTATGGCTCTTGTCGAAGGTTCGCCAGGGAATCGGCTTGCCAAAGGCAATACGAAAGTCCTTGCCGACATTCTTGTACATCTCGTCCACGAGGAAGAGCATGGCAAGGTTGAAAGGCAAGTATTTGTCACTGAACTTCGCTATGCGGTAGAACCTCTCCGAGTTCTGACCGCTGAAGTGGATGGGTACCACGTCGCGTTTGTATTCCACACTCTTTGTGATGAACGTCTTCTTCCAGGGGAGGTCACGGATGGAACCGTCTGGCCACTTCCTGCTGTTCAGTCCGGCAGGGAACATCAGCATGTGGTTGTCGCTCTGGAAGCCAGCCTCCACCATGCGAGGGAAGTCACGGCTCTGCTTGCCGGTCTTGTTGATACCGATACTCACCGGTTTGAGTCCCGGTAGGTTGAGTAGCAGGTCGTTGACCAAGTACCTGAACTTACCATCGTAATGCTTGCCGATGATAGAACCGAGAGCCACGCCGTCCTGTCCTCCAAGAGGGTGGTTGGAGACAAAGGTGTAGAGTTTGCCGTCATCTTTGTCAGGCAGGTTCTCCATCCCGTCCAAGGTGATGTTCATCTTCAAGTAGCGGACACACTCGCTCAACCACTCCGTGCCGGAGAGGTCTCTGCTGTCCCATAGATATTGGTTCACTTCATCTTCATGGACTATCTTCTTAAGCCAGGAGACGAGAAAAGGTGGGACGAATTTCGCTTTCGCTCCCATCTTGCCCTTGAGGATGTTGTCGATGTCAATCGTTTTCTTTATTGATTCGCTCATGTTGGGTCGTGTAGCCTTTGCCAAGAGTGAAAATCTCTAAGCACTTGCAAAAATAGCGTAACTTTTTCAAATACGTGCCATTTTAGATGAAAAAAAGCATAAATGGTAGCAATTTTCATAGAATCACAACAATTAGTGTGTGGTTATTGGTAGGTATTGGCAATAGAAGGAGGGTAGTGGCACCTCCCCCTTTCCTGCCTCTTCAACGATGAATTTATTAAGTTTTATAAATTTTGTCTGTAAAAGTAAGAGGATATGCAGAATTTTATGTACCTTTGAACCCAAATTATATTAAATAGGTGTACATGTCAGCAAGCGACAACGAAATATATCACGTTCCAGTGCTCTTGAAGGAGAGCGTCGACGGACTGTCCATACAGTCTGGCGGCGTATATGTGGACGTCACTTTTGGTGGTGGAGGCCATTCGCGAGAGATCCTCTCAAGGATAGGTAGTAACGGACATCTGTATGGCTTCGACCAGGATGCAGATGCCCAACGAAACATCATCGACAACGACCACTTCACCTTCGTGTGCTCCAACTTCAGGTATCTGAAAAACTGGATGCGCTACTATGGGGAGGAGGGGATAGACGGACTCCTTGCAGACTTAGGTGTGTCGAGCCATCACTTCGACGACGAGAGCCGCGGCTTCTCGTTCCGCTTTGACTCGCCCCTCGACATGCGCATGAACAAACGAGCGGGAAAGACGGCTGCCGACATACTCAACGACTATACGGAAGAGCAACTTGCCGACATCTTCTATCTCTATGGCGAGATGCGCAATGCACGAAGCATCGCCTCGGCGGTGGCAAAGGCAAGGGTGGGCAAGCGCATAGAGACTACTACCGACTTCATGGCCGTTGTGGAACCCTTCTTCCGACGCGAACGGGAGAAGAAGGACATGGCGAAGCTCTTCCAGGCACTGAGGATAGAGGTAAACCACGAGATGGATGCTCTCAAGGAGATGCTGCAGGCTGCTACCGAGGTGCTCAAACCGGGAGGACGCCTCTCCGTGATCACCTACCACTCTTTGGAAGACCGCATCGTGAAGAACATAATGAAGACGGGAAATCCGGAAGGAAAGATGAAACAAGATTTCTTCGGGCGCATAGACACCCCCTTCCGACTCGTCAACAACAAGGTGATCGTGCCTACGGCGGAAGAGCAGGCAAGGAACCCCCGCAGTAGAAGTGCAAAACTACGAATAGCAGAAAAGAAATGAACGACCATACAACTAATAAAATAAATTCTGATGAACATGGTGGCAGTGGGGCTACAGCCAAGAGTACCGGCGCAGAACTGCAGGAGACGCTCAAGGCTGCCATTGCCAAGCAGGCGATAGAGGGGGAAGACCCTTTAAGCTCCAATTTCTCCCTGCGTAAGATCTTGGGTGGCGACATCTTGACGGCACGTTTCATCCGCAGCCAGATATGGGTGATCGTACTCCTTGTGTTCTTTCTCGTTGTCTATATCTCCAACAGGTACAGTATACAACAGGACATGATACAGATAGACGAACTGCAGAACCAACTGCAAGACAAGAAGTACAAGGCGCTGTCGGGGAGCAGTCAGATCACAGAGAGAAGTCGCGAGAGCAATGTGCTGAAGATGCTGCAGAACAACAAGGACAGCATCCTTCGCCATGCCACCCAACCCCCATACATCATAAACGTTCCGGACAATGAGTAAGTTTGACCATAAGAAAGTAATACCCCGTTTCGGCTTTATCGCCTTCTGTATGTCGTTCTTCGCATTCATCATCGTGGCGAAGGCGACATATATCGCCACGGTGAAGCACGACTACTGGATGAAGGTTGCCGAACGCCAGAAGAAGGATTCTGTCACCGTGAAGCCGGTGAGAGGAAACATCCTGAGCTGCGACGGACAACTGATGGCAAGTTCTCTGCCCGAGTATAAACTCTATATGGACTTCCAGGCTCTGAGCGATGCAGGCAATGACAGTGTGTGGATAGCACAGCGTCAAGCCGTCTGCACGGGGTTGCACCATATCTTCCCCGATGTGTCGCAGAGCGAGTTTGAGCGCAAGCTCGACGAAGGATATAAGAAGAAGAGCCGTCACTGGACTATCTACTCCAAACGTGTCAACTACAATACGTTCACGAGGGTGAAGGCACTCCCAGTGTTCAGTTTGCCGAAGTATAAAAGTGGATTCCACTGGGAGGAGTTCAATGCCCGTAACCTGAGTTTTGGAGGACTGGCAGGTAGAACCATTGGAGCCATGTATGGAGCCAAAGACACGGCACGCTTCGGCCTCGAACTCTCCTATGACTCCATCCTCCGCGGTACTGACGGTATCGTGCAGCGCAAGAAGGTGCTCAACAAATACCTCAGCATCACAGACACGCCAGCCATCGACGGAGCAGACATCGTCACTACCATCGATGTGGAGATGCAAGACTTGGCGGAGCGTGCCCTGCTGCAGGAACTGCAGGAGATAAACGGCAATGTGGGTGTTGCCATCGTCATGGATGTCCCTACGGGAGATGTCAAGGCGATCGTCAACTTGGAGAAATGTACCTATGACGGTAACTATCGCGAGATACGCAACCATGCCGTGAGCGACTTGCTCGAACCGGGTTCTGTCTTCAAGACCGCCTCTATCCTTGTCGCTCTCGATGACGGTGTGGTTGACACTACCTATCATGTGGAGACAGGCAACGGTGTGTGGAACATGTACGGACGAGACATGAAAGACCACAACTGGCGCAAGGGAGGATACGGTATGCTCACCCTTCCCCGTACATTGTGGGTGAGCTCCAATATCGGTGTGAGCCGTATCATAGACGACCATTACCGCAACTGTCCGGAGAAGTTTGTGCAGGGTATTGAGCGCTTGGGATTGCGTGACAATTTGCATATCCCCTTGGTGGGTGCATCGCCAGCCATCATACGTATGCCTAAAAAGAACAGTAGAGGACAGTATGTGAACTGGAGCAAGACGGCACTGCCGTGGATGAGTATCGGGTATGAGACACAGGTGCCGCCTATCTCTACCCTTACCTTCTATAACGCTATAGCCAACAACGGTAAGATGGTGCGTCCGCGCTTCGTCACCAAGGTGGTGAAGGACGGTGAGACCATCAAGGAGTTCCCTGTGGAGGTGATACGTCCCCAGATAGCCAAGCCCGAGAATATCAAGAAGATGCAGCGCATCCTGGAACAGGTGGTGAGTTGCGGACTTGGTAAGAAGGCGGGGTCGCCCAACTTCAAGGTGGCGGGAAAGACAGGAACGGCACAGATGTCGAAAGGTGCCGGCGGTTATAAAACCGGTGGCGTGAACTACCTGTTGAGTTTTGCTGGCTTCTTCCCTGCTGATGCTCCACGGTACAGTTGTATCGTATGTATACAGAAGTCGGGCTTGCCCGCCTCGGGAGGTGGTATGAGCGGTAAGGTATTCCATGACATAGCCGAAGGCATCATGGCACAGAGTCTCAAACTTGATGTGAAGGATGCGCATGATGCTAATTCTGTGCTTGCCCCCGATGTCAAGTCGGGAAATGTATTGGCGGCAGACTATGTCCTCTCTCACCTCGGTATCAAGACCTCCACTACCTGGAATGGCAGTTATGCTGACGGTAACCCTATCTGGGGTAAGGCAGAGAAGCAAGGAAAAAAGGAGGTGCGCCTCGTCAAGGAGCGCCAGTATGGCAAGAGCGTAGTGCCCGATGTACACGGGATGGGAGCAAGAGATGCCATCTTTATGCTTGAGACCCGTGGGGTGAAGACGAAGTTGGTAGGGCGTGGACGCGTCGTGAAGCAGAGTCTTGCACCGGGCAGCCGCATCAAACCTGGACAGGTGTGTGAATTGACCCTCGATGTTTGAAAATAAAAGGGCGACAACAGCCCGTAGTAATATAAAAAGAAACAAGACATGAAGCTACAAGAATTGCTTAAGAACATTCAGCCGGTAGAAATCGCCGGTGATGTGGAGAAGGAAGTGACAGGAGTCAACATCGACTCCCGCAAGATAAAGGACGGCCACCTCTTCGTGGCAATGAAGGGTACACAGGTTGACGGCCATAAGTTTATTGGCAAAGCCATCGAACTCGGTGCCAAGTCTATTCTCTGTGAGGAGATGCCTGCCGAACAGGTGGCAGGTGTGACCTATGTCAAGGTGGGTTCGACAGAAGACGCTGTCGGTAAGGTTGCCACCCTGTTCTATGGTGACCCGTCGAGGAAACTGAAACTCGTAGGTGTGACAGGAACGAATGGTAAGACGACCATCGCCACCTTATTATATAATATGTTCCGTAAGTTCGGTTACAAGTGCGGTCTGCTCTCTACCGTCTGCAACTATATCGAAGACGAGGCAATCCCTGCAGACCATACTACTCCAGACCCTATCGAACTGAACCAACTCTTGGGAAGGATGGTGGAGGCTGGCTGCGAGTATGCCTTCATGGAGTGCTCTTCACATGCCATCGCCCAGAAACGTATCGGCGGTCTGCTCTTTGCCGGTGGTATCTTTACCAACCTCACACGCGACCACCTCGACTACCACAAGACGTTCGAGAACTACCGTGACGCCAAGAAAGCATTCTTTGACGGACTTCCCAAGACTGCGTTCGCCATCACCAATGCTGACGACAAGAACGGTATGGTGATGGTGCAGAACACCAAGGCTACTGTCAAGACCTACTCTACGCGCAGTATGGCAGACTTCAAGGCAAGAATCTTGGAGTGCCACTTCGGTGGAATGTATCTCGAAGTGGACGGAAGGGAAGTAGGCGTGCAGTTTATCGGTAAGTTCAATGTAAGCAACCTGCTTGCCGTATATGGTGCTGCCATCATGTTGGGCAAGCAACCCGAAGACGTGCTTGTGGTGTTGAGTACACTGCATAGTGTGAACGGTAGACTCGAACCCATCCAGTCGCCAGAGGGATACACGGCGGTCGTTGACTACGCCCATACCCCTGATGCACTGGAGAATGTGCTGAATGCCATCCATGAGGTGCTCAACGGCAAGGGACAGGTCATCACCGTATGTGGTGCCGGTGGCAACCGTGACAAGGGTAAGCGCCCGCTGATGGCACAGGAGGCAGTGAAGCAGAGTGACAAGGTGATCATCACCAGCGACAACCCTCGTTTTGAGGAACCCCAGGACATCATCAACGATATGCTTGCCGGACTCAATGCCCAGCAGATGAAGAAGGTCATCAGCATCGTTGACCGCAAAGAGGCTATCCGTACCGCATGTATGATGGCTCAGAAGGGCGATGTCATCCTTGTTGCCGGTAAGGGACACGAGGATTATCAGGAAATAAAGGGCGTAAAGCACCACTTCGACGACAAGGAGGTGATACGCGAAATCTTTGACGTAAAATAGAGGGACAATGTTATACTATCTTTTCAGATTTTTAGAGCAGTGGGGGATATCTGGTTCACGTATGTGGGGATACATCTCCTTCCGTGCCCTCTTGGCGCTGATCGTCTCACTTGCCATCTCGGCATGGTTTGGTGAGCGTTTCATCAAGTATCTCAAGAGCAAACAGATTACGGAGACACAGCGTGACGCTACCATCGACCCATTTGGTGTGAAGAAGATAGGTGTGCCCTCTATGGGTGGCATCATCATCATCGTCGCCATACTGGTTCCTGTACTGCTGTTGGGAAGACTGCGCAACATCTACCTTATCCTGATGCTGATCACTACCGTGTGGCTCGGGTTCCTTGGAGGTATGGACGACTTTATCAAGATCTTCAGGCGCAACAAGGAAGGTTTGAAGGGCAAGTACAAGATTGTGGGGCAGATTGGTATAGGACTCATCGTTGGTCTTGTGCTGTGGATGTCGCCCGATGTGAAGATGAACGAAAACCTTGCCATAGAGCGGCAAGGCCAGGAGATGGTGGTGAAGCATCGCTCGGAAGCCACCAAGTCATTGAAGACGACCATTCCCTTTATTAAGGGACACAATCTTGACTACTCGCGCATCATGGGCTTCTGTGGCAAGTATAAGACAGCGGCAGGGTGGATACTCTTCGTGATCATGACCATCTTCGTGGTGACGGCAGTCTCCAATGGTGCCAACCTCAATGACGGTATGGACGGTATGTGTGCGGGAAATTCGGCAATCATCGGTGTGGCGTTGGGCATATTGGCTTATGTGTCCTCACATTTCCAATATGCCGCATACCTTAATATTATGTACATCCCCGGTTCGGAGGAGTTGGTGGTGTTCTTCTGTGCCTTCATCGGTGCACTCATCGGTTTCCTGTGGTACAACGCCTATCCAGCACAAGTGTTTATGGGCGATACGGGTTCACTCACCATTGGCGGTATCATTGCCGTAGGTGCCATCATCATTCACAAGGAATTGTTGCTGCCCATACTCTGTGGCATCTTCTTTGTAGAGAGTCTCAGTGTCATCGTGCAGGTATACTATTATAAGTTAGGTAAGCGCAAGGGTGTCAAACAACGTATCTTCAAACGTACACCTATCCATGACAACTTCCGTACGCAAGACAGTCAACTGGACCCGGAGTGCAAGTATCTTTTCAAGAAGCCACATGGTGCTGTACACGAGTCGAAGATAACCATCCGATTCTGGATCATCACCATCATCCTCGCGGCACTGACCATTATTACACTGAAGATAAGATAATAACAACATGAGCAAGATAGTAATTTTAGGAGCAGGAGAAAGCGGCGCAGGTGCTGCTGTCCTTGCCAAGAAAGAAGGCTTTGACGTGTTCGTCTCAGACATGTCGAAGATCAAGGACAACTATAAAAAACTGTTGGACGACCACGGTATAGAGTGGGAGGAAGGACATCATACGGAAGAAAAGATACTGGATGCTGACGAAGTCATCAAGAGTCCGGGTATTCCTAAGGAAGCTCCTATGGTGCAGAAACTGATGGCAAAGGGAACATCTATCATCAGTGAGATTGAGTTTGCTGGTCGCTATACGGATGCAAAGATGATTTGCATCACAGGAAGCAACGGTAAGACCACCACTACCTCTCTCATCTATCACATCATCAAACAGGCAGGCTATGATGTTGGACTTGCCGGCAACATCGGTAAGAGTCTTGCCCTGCAGGTTGCCGAGACACCCCATAAGTATTACGTCATCGAACTGAGCAGTTTCCAGCTCGACAATATGTATGAGTTCCGTGCCAATGTGGCGATCCTGCTCAATGTGACACCCGACCACCTGGACCGTTATGAGTTCAAGATGCAGAACTACACCGATGCGAAGATGCGTATCACACAGAACCAGACTGAGGAAGACAGTTTTATCTATTGGAACGACGATCCAATCGTGACAAAGGAAATAGAGAAGTACGACCTCAAGGCACACCTTTGTCCATTCTCCGAGACCAAGGAAGAAGGAGCTGTGGGGTATATAGACAATGGCACGTTTACGCTTCTCTACCCAGAGCACTTCGAGATGCCGCAGGCAGACATGAGTCTTAGTGGCAAGCACAATATCTACAACAGTCTGGCAGCAGCGTTGGCATGCAGTATTGTAGGGGTAGATGCAAAGACCCTCCACAAAGGGTTGAGCGACTTCCCCGGCGTAGAGCACCGCTTGGAAAAGGTGGGTAAGTTTGACGGCGTGTACTATGTCAACGACTCAAAGGCTACCAATGTAGATGCCTGCTGGTATGCCTTGGAGAGCATGACCACCCCCACTATCCTTATCATCGGTGGTAAGGACAAGGGCAATGACTATGACCAGATAAAAGACTTGGTCAAGGAAAAATGTACGGGTATTGTCTATCTCGGTGCCGACAACAAGAAGTTGCATGACAACTTCGATGCGTTGGGCATTCCGGTACGCGACACCCATAGCATGAAAGACTGCATGGCTGCTTGCAAGGAACTGGCGACCCCAGGTGATACGGTGCTCTTGAGTCCGTGTTGTGCCAGCTTTGACCTGTTCAAGAACATGGAAGACCGTGGAGAACAGTTCAAGGCGCTTGCAAGAGGTGAAGCATAAAGAGGGAATGAGGTAAAGTAAATGAACAACAAGATAATAGGAAATATATTCAAGGGAGACAAGGTCATCTGGATGGTGTTCTTCTTTCTCTGTATGATCAGTATCGTGGAGGTCTATTCGGCTTCCAGTTCTCTGTCGTACAAGAGTGGAAACTTCATGCAGCCTGTCATCAAGCATGTGCTCATCCTTTTGGCTGGCTTTTTCACGATCATCTGTATCATCAAGGTGAAATGCAAGTACTTCAAGCTTGTCACCATGCCACTACTTTTCGTCTCGGAAATATTCCTGCTTGCCGTGCTCTTCATGGGGCATTCCACCAATGGTGCGTCACGATGGATGGATATTATGGGAATGCAGTTCCAACCTTCCGAGTTGGCAAAGGGAGCCTTGGTGCTCGCTGTGGCACAGATACTCAGTGCCATGCAGACAGAGAACGGGGCTGACAAAAAAGCGTTCCAGTATATTCTTGTCCTTTGTGTCTTTATCGTTGGACCCATCATGCTTGAGAATATGTCTACTGCCATCCTCTTGAGTGTCACCATCTTCTTGATGATGTATATCGGTAGGGTGCCAGGGCGGCAACTCCTCAAACTCGTAGGTATAGCAGGAGCGTTGGTGGTGGTTATGCTCTGTTGCATCTTTGCTTTCGGTCATGTGGAAGAGCCGAAGACCCCAGAAAACAATTTGACGGAGCAGGTGGTTGAGAAACCCAAGGAAAGCAAGGGACTCTTTGAAAAACTGTTCCACCGTGCCGATACGTGGAAGGCACGTATAGAAAACTTCTTTGACTTCACTACAGTGCCGCCAGAGGAGGTGGACCTCGACAAGGACGCACAGATAGCCCACTCCAATATCGCCATTGCATCGTCCAATCTTGTGGGAAAGGGACCGGGCAATTCAGTGGAGTGTGACTTCCTCTCGCAGGCATACTCAGACTTTATCTATGCGATCATCATCGAGGAAATGGGAGTCTTCATCGGTGGTGGAGGAGTGGCGTTCCTATATATTGTACTCCTCTTCCGAACGGGAAAGATAGCCAACCGGTGTGAGAACAACTTCCCTGCCTTCTTTGCCATGGGACTCGCTATCCTCTTGGTGACACAAGCCCTGTTCAATATGGCAGTGGCAGTGGGGATTGCCCCTGTTACAGGACAGCCTTTGCCCCTGATCAGCCGAGGCGGAACGTCGAGTGTCATCAACTGTCTTTATGTGGGTGTCATCCTTAGTATTAGCCGTTGGGCGAAGAAAAAAGACGGCTCTGTGGACGAGGCTGTGGAAGGCGAAATGGATGTTGCATAAAAAATACTATCATAATTTAAGTAAAAAACGCCTTAATATGTTTTTTTTTACTTACCTTTGCGATAGAAACAGATTTGTAGACTATGAGTGACGAATTGAGAATTATCATAAGTGGTGGCGGTACAGGGGGACATATCTTCCCTGCCGTTTCCATTGCCAATGCCATCAAGGCGAAGCGCCCTGATGCAAAAATATTGTTTGTCGGTGCCTTGGGAAGGATGGAAATGCAGCGTGTACCTGCTGCGGGCTATGAGATAAAAGGCTTGCCCATCTGTGGCTTCGACCGCAAGCACTTGCTGAAAAACATCATTGTGCTGCTTAAGATATGGAAGAGCCAGCATATGGCACGCAAGATCGTCAAGGAGTTCAAGCCTATGGCGGCAGTGGGTGTGGGTGGCTATGCCAGTGGTCCTACACTGAATGTCTGTGCCAAGAAAGGCATCCCTTGTCTGATACAGGAACAGAACTCTTATGCGGGTGTCACCAATAAGTTGCTTGCCAAGAAGGCTTCCAAGATTTGTGTGGCTTATGAGGGGATGCAGCGTTTCTTCCCTTCGGAAAAGATTGTCATGACAGGTAACCCCGTAAGGCAGAATGTGCTGCAGTCTACTCTCACCAAGGAAGAGGCACGCCAGCAGTTCGGACTTGACCCCAACAAGAAGACCATCCTTCTCATAGGTGGAAGTTTGGGGGCAAGGACTGTCAACGAGAGCGTGTTGCAGAACCTTGATATCGTGGAGAACAGTGGCGTACAGTTTATCTGGCAGACAGGTAAGTATTACAATGCTTCCATCAACGAACAACTCAAGGGTAAGAACTTGCCCATGCTGAAGGTGACCGACTTTATCAGTGATATGGGCGCTGCCTACAAGGCTGCCGACCTTGTCATCAGCCGTGCTGGTGCAAGCAGCATCAGTGAGTTTTGTCTCATAGGAAAGCCAGTCATACTGGTGCCCAGTCCTAATGTGGCAGAAGACCACCAGACCAAGAATGCCATGGCGTTGGTCAATAAAGACGCTGCCCTCTTCGTCAAAGATGCAGAGGCACCCCAACTGTTGATGAAGAAAGCTGTTGAAACGGTACAGGATGAGGGAAAACTCGCTTCCCTCAGTGAGAATATTCTGAAGTTAGGATTCAAGAACTCTGCCGACATCATTGCCGACGAGGTTATCAAATTAGCAACAAGATAATGGAACTGAAAGATATTAAATCGGTATATTTCGTAGGTGCTGGTGGAATAGGCATGAGTGCCATCGCACGCTATTTCCTCCATAAGGGCATGGTAGTGGCTGGTTATGACAAGACACCCAGCAATTTGACACATGACCTGGAGAAGGAGGGCATGCTTGTGCACTATGAAGAGGATGTGGATGCCATTCCAGCTTCTTGCAAGGTGGTAGACTCGACGTTGGTGGTCTATACTCCTGCCATCCCTGATGACCATAAAGAACTGGTATATTTCCGTGAGAACGGCTTCACGATAGAGAAACGTGCACAAGTGCTCGGTACGTTGACACGTTCCCACAAGGGACTATGTGTGGCTGGTACACATGGCAAGACCACCACTTCTACCATGTGTGCACACATCATGCACCAGAGCCACTTGGACTGTAATGCTTTCCTCGGTGGAATATCCAAGAACTATGGCACCAACTACATCCTCTCTGCAAACAGTGACTTTGTGGTGATAGAGGCGGATGAGTTTGACCGTAGCTTCCACTGGCTTCGTCCTTGGATGAGTGTCATCACTTCCACGGACCCTGACCATCTCGACATCTATGGCACCAAGGAGGCGTATCTCGAAAGCTTCCGCCATTATACGGAACTTATTCAACCGGGTGGCGCTCTCATTATCCACAAGGACTTAGAGATGAAACAGCATGTACAGGATGGTGTCAAAATATATGAATACAGTCTTGATGCTGGTGACTTCCATGCAGAAAACGTCAAGATAGAGAATGGAAACATAACCTTCGACTTCATTTCTCCTATAGAGAATGTTGTCGGTGTGGAGTTGGGACAGCCCGTCCCTATCAACATTGAGAATGGTGTTGCTGCCATGGCGATGGCACAGTTGAATGGTTGCACAGCTGACGAACTACGCAACGGCATGAAGACATATGGAGGTGTAGACCGCCGCTTTGATTTCAAGATCAAGACAGACAAGTTGGTGTTCCTTTCAGACTATGCCCATCACCCCAAGGAAATCTACCAGAGTGCGAAGAGTATCAGAGAATTGTATAAAGACCGCAAGATAACTGCGATCTTCCAACCACACCTCTATACACGTACAAGAGATTTCTACAAGGATTTCGCCAATAGCCTGAGCCTGCTTGACGAAGTGATTCTTTGCGATATTTACCCGGCACGTGAACAGCCTATACCTGGAGTGACATCACAGCTCATCTATGACAACCTCAAGCCTGGGGTAGAAAAGAGTATGATACACAAGGAAGATGTGTTGAAGATGGTGGAGAGCCGCGACTTTGATGTACTTGTTGTGCTCGGAGCAGGCGACCTTGACAACTATGTTCCGCAAATAGCAAAAATATTGGAGAGTAAACTGTAAATGCGAATCAACTGGAAGAGAATAACCCTTGTCGTACTCGACCTTACCATAGGCGTGTACCTTTGTTTTGCCTTCACCAGGTTCAATAAACCTGATGAAAGCAAGATGTTGTGTACACAGGTGAACATCAACATAGAGGATGAAGTGACCAACGGATTCCTGAATGCGAAAGAAATCAAAAAACGACTGGAACAAAAGAAACTCTATCCGTTGCAGAAGCAGTTGAACAGTGTCAATACGCGCCACATAGAGGAGATGCTACTCCGTAGCCCGTTTGTGAAATCGGTAGAATGCTATAAGACGCAAGGTGGTCAGGTGAATATTTACCTTACCCAGCGTACGCCTATCGTGAGGGTGAAAAGCATCAACAACGAAGACTATTATGTTGACGACCACTATCGTGTCATGCCCAACACCAAATATACAAGCGATCTTATTGTTGCGACGGGCTACATCTCCAAAAGCTATGCGAAGAACTACATCTCGCTCTTGAGCAAGACGCTTATGACAAATGAATTTTGGCGTAACCAGATAGAACAAATCAATGTCTTGCCCGACAAGGGTATAGAACTGGTGCCGAGAGTGGGAGAACACATTATATATATAGGTGTGTTGCCGCTCGTGAAATCCAATGCCAACCGCGAACAGGTGATCAGCGAATTCGTCAACCGCAAGATGGACAGACTGGAGAAATTCTACAAGTACGGACTGTCACAGGCAGGATGGAACAGATACTCCTACATCAATCTTGAATTTGACAACCAGATAATCTGCAAGAAAAAAGCAGAAACAGATAATAAAACAGAACAACAAATATAGAAATACATCGAACTATGCCAAAGGAATTCATCGTAGCAATCGAGCTTGGCTCGTCAAAGATAACGGGTATAGCGGGCTGTAAGAACTTGGACGGTAGTATCACGGTTCTCGCCACTGTAGAGGAAAACTCCTCTTCTTGCATCAGAAAAGGTGTGATATATAATATCAACCAGACTTGCTTGTGTCTTACCAACATCGTCAAGAAGTTGAAAACCATGCTCAAACAAGATATCAAACAAGTCTATGTGGGTGTCGGCGGAAGGTCTATTAGGAGTGTCAAGAATGTCATTCCGAGGGATTTGCGTGAGAATACCGTCATCAGCCAGGCACTTATCAACGAGTTGATGGATGAAAACCGTAATGTGTCCTATCCTGACCAGGAGATTCTTGATGCCATCACGCAGGAGTACAAGATAGACAACCAGCACCAGTTGGATCCTGTAGGTATCCAGTGTACCCATTTGGAGGGTGTCTTCCTCAATATCCTTTGGCGCAAAACATTCTACAACAATATCAATACCTGCTTGGAGAATGCCAACATCGCCATCGCAGATATGTATCTCGCTCCTTTGGCTATGGCGGACAGCGTTCTTACCGACTCAGAGAAACGTGCGGGATGCCTGCTCGTCGACCTTGGCGCCGATACCACGACCGTGTCCGTATATTATAAAGGTATACTCCGTCATCTGTCTGTTATCCCACTTGGTGGAAACAACATCACCAAGGACCTTACGAGTCTGCAGATAGAGGAACAGGACGCCGAGAAGATGAAACTCAAATATGCTCGCGCCTATACGGAAAACAGTAGCATTGACCCTACACTCAACTACCCGATAGATAAAGACCGTGTGGTAGAGAGCAAGAGGTTTATTGAGATTGTGGAAGCACGCGTAGAGGAAATCGTGGAGAACGTATGGTTTCAGGTTCCCGTTGAGTTTGCTGACAAACTGTTGGGCGGCATCGTTCTTACCGGTGGTGGTAGTAATATGCCGGACATAGACAAGGTGTTCAGAAAGCATACGCATATAGAGAAAGTGCGTATTGCCAAATTCATCAACCAGACAGTCAATTCCAAAGACGCCCGTTATACAAACCGGGACGGTTCGATGAATACGGTGTTAGGACTCCTTGCCAAGGGAGACATGAACTGTGCTGGTGAGGAAGTGAACAATGATCTCTTCTCAGGACAGGAAGAGCGCCCAGTAGGAACAGAGGTTCATAAGGCACCACGCACTCCTAACGAAACGGTAGGCACGGGTGTCGTCCTTACTGCTGCCGAGAAACAAGCTGCCGAAGACGAGGCACGTCGTAAGAAGGAGGCAGAGGATGAGGCAGCAAGGTTGGCTGCTGAGGCTGAGGCAGAACGTCTTGCGGAAGAGAAACGCCAGAAGAGTATACTCCATAGGGGTGTCCGCTTCCTGAAGAAGTTTGTGAACGATACCATCTCTGCTGAAGAGTAAGGGCGTTTAAGCTTCTCGTATGAGTTAATAAACAAGAATGAAAATTAAAACAGAAACAGATTATGTCAGATAATACACCGCTGGATTTTGGAGAACCAGGAAAAGAGAATAGCATCATCAAGGTGATTGGCGTAGGCGGTGGCGGCGGCAATGCCGTTAACCACATGTATCGTGAAGGTATTCATGATGTCAGTTTCGTGCTTTGCAATACAGACAATCAGGCGCTCAATGACTCTCCTGTACCCGTTCATTTGCAGTTGGGAAAGGAAGGCTTGGGCGCTGGTAACAAACCCGAGAAGGCTCGTGAGGCTGCTGAGGAGACGATAGACGAAATCAAGAACATGCTCAACGACGGTACGAAGATGGCCTTCATCACTGCCGGTATGGGTGGTGGTACGGGAACAGGTGCTGCTCCCGTCATTGCCCGTGTGAGCAAGGAGTTGGGTATCTTGACGGTCGGTATCGTTACAATCCCATTCCGTTTTGAGGGTCGTAAGAAGATAGACCAGGCATTGGATGGCGTGGAGGAGATGTCCAAGCATGTCGATGCGCTTCTTGTCATCAACAATGAGCGTCTGCGTCAGATCTATCCGGAGTTGGCTGTCCTTGCTGCTTTTGGCAAGGCTGATGACACTCTGAGTGTGGCGGCCAAGAGTATTGCGGAAATCATTACCGTCCATGGTCTCATCAACTTGGACTTCAACGATGTGAAGACCGTTCTCAAGGATGGTGGTGTCGCCATCATGAGTACTGGTTATGGAGAAGGTGAGGGTAGGGTGAAGAAAGCCATAGAAGATGCGCTCAACTCACCATTGCTCAATGAGAATGACGTGTTCAACAGTAAGAAGATTCTTCTCAGCATCGCTTTCGCCAGTGAGAAAAAGGACAATCCCGGTTTGGCGATGGACGAAATGAACGATGTCAATGACTTCATGGAGAAGTTTGGTGACGACTTCGAGTTGAAGTGGGGACTTGCCATTGATCCTGAACTTGGCAACAAGGTAAAGGTTACCGTCTTGGCTACAGGCTTTGGACTTGAGGATGTAGACGGCATGAGCCGCCATCTGAAGAAACATACAGAGGAAGAGACCCGCCGTATGGCAGAGGAGGAAGAGAAAAAGGCTGAGCGTGAAGAGCGTCGAAAGCACTATTATGGTACAGATGGCAATACGCCACAGTACAAGCGCCGTCCGCATATCTTCCTTTTCCATCCGGAAGACCTCGACAACGAAGAGGTCATCATGCAGGTAGAGGATACTCCCACCTACAAGCGTACCCGTCAGATGCTTGACGATATACGACATATCGCTTCTGGTACTACAACAACAGACGAACCGGAGGAGGAGAGTGGCGAACCCGTCAAGGGTGTCATCAGTTTTGCTTAGGCAAAAAGTTCCTTTAGTACAGGCAACGTCTTCATCTCTGGAAAGACAGGCAGGTGAAGACGGTAATATTTCAACAGCATCTCTACACACATGTTCCGCTCATGATGAGACATGGTGTAGAGATGCATGCTTTGGTAGCTTAGCCTCATGAATGTGAGTAGTCTCTCACAGTCCTTGCCGGCAAGGAAATTTCCATGTAGCGGCGTGTGTGTGATGAATTTCCCTTCTTGTAGGTCGAAGACGGCTCCCCTCACATAACTCTCCGTGTTGGGAAAGATACCCAAGTAGCGAGTCAGTTTTATCAGAAAAACGAGATGAAAGTTGGAATAATTGCCCTCAGATGCATCGAGCCACTCCATGCTTTTTTGCAAAAAGAAGAACAGTGGAGCATTACTTTGTTCGCTGCGTGTGCTGTATGTGAGAAACTCCGCAAGGAAGAGAGTTAGTGAGATCTTGTAGGGAGAAACAGGTATGTCGGTATAGGGGTATTCGATGCAGGCATCTTTCAGTTGCTGGATGTTCGTCTTGGGACGATAGGCAAATTCAATGGAAAGGATGGCAAGCGGTTGGAAATACTGCCTTTTTAGTTTTGCCTTGGCCGACTTGGACAGACTTACGGCAAAAGACAGACGTCCCATGGCTTCTGTGAAGAAGTCAACGATGATTTTGTTGTCGCCGTATTTTGTTGTGTGTAAGACTATAGCTCTCGTTTTTGTCGTCATAATTGCCCCTTGTATGCCAAAATATAGGCAAAAATACAAAAAAATAGCGGTTTGAGAAAAAAATACTTGAAAAAGTTTGTGGGTATGAGATAAATGTAGTAACTTTGCACCCGCAAATCAGACAAAGGTCCCTTCGTCTATCGGTTAGGACGAGAGATTTTCATTCTCTAAAGAGCAGTTCGACTCTGCTAGGGACTACAATAAGAATAAAATAAAATTTAAAGATGGCAAATCATAAATCATCAGTTAAGAGAATCCGTCAGGACAAGAAGAAGACTTTGCACAACAAGTACTATGCAAAGACTATGCGCAATGCCGTCCGTAAGTTGCGCAATATGACAGACAAGGAGGAGGCAGTGAAACTTTATCCTTCTGTTCAGAAACTTTTGGACAAGTTGGCTAAGGTAAATGTTATCCATGCAAACAAGGCAGCTAACTTGAAGTCTGGTCTTGCTCAGCATATCGCTAAGTTGGCCTAATTTCGTTAGAAAAAAATACTTGGGGTTGTGTCTATTTAGACGCAACCCCATTTTTTTTGATTTTTTGCTTGTAGGGTTAGGTTATCTCGCTTTTTTTTGTTACCTTTGCAAGGAAATTATACTAAAATAACAATGGCAGAAAATCAAAGCAACGCAAATAATTATTCTGCGAGTAATATTCAAGTTCTTGAAGGACTTGAGGCTGTTCGCAAACGCCCCGCGATGTATATCGGTGATATCTCTGAAACGGGACTTCATCACTTGGTGAACGAGACTGTTGACAACTCTATTGATGAGGCGATGGCTGGTTACTGTACAGACATCGAGGTGACCATCAATGAGGACAACTCTATTACTGTAGAAGACAATGGTCGTGGTATTCCTGTTGACGAGCATGAGAAACTGCATAAGTCGGCTCTTGAGGTCGTTATGACCGTGCTTCATGCCGGTGGTAAGTTCGACAAGGGTTCCTACAAGGTCTCAGGTGGTTTGCATGGTGTAGGTGTAAGTTGTGTGAATGCTCTCTCTACCCACATGTTGTCTCAGGTATACCGCAATGGAAAGATTTACCAGCAGGAATATGAAAAGGGAAAGCCCCTTTATCCTGTCAAGATCGTTGGTGATACCGACAAGCGTGGTACGCGTCAGCAGTTCTGGCCAGACCCTACCATTTTTACCACAACGGTTTACAAGTGGGATATTATTGCCAACCGTATGCGCGAGCTTGCGTTCCTCAATGCAGGTATCAAGATAACCTTGACCGATCTCCGTCCTGATGATGAAGGAAAGACCAAACAGGAGGTGTTCCATGCCAAGGATGGATTGAAGGAGTTTGTTCGTTACGTGGACCGTCACCGTACTCATCTCTTCGATGATGTCATCTATCTCAAGGCAGAAAAGCAGGGAATACCCATCGAGATAGCTGTCATGTACAACACAGACTATAGCGAGAATATCCATTCATACGTCAACAATATCAATACCAAGGAGGGTGGTACGCACCTGACAGGTTTCCGTATGGCACTTACCCGTACGCTGAAGGCTTACGCTGAAGCTGACGCTGCCATATCCAAACAAATAGAGAAGGCGAAGATAGAAATTGCCCCTGAAGATTTCCGTGAGGGACTTACTGCCGTCATCTCTATCAAGGTTGCCGAACCGCAGTTTGAGGGACAGACCAAGACGAAGTTGGGTAACAGTGAGGTACAAGGTGCCGTGCAACAGGCTGTCAACGAGGCTCTTGCTTATTATCTTGAAGAGCATCCTGACGAGGCAAAGAAGATTTGTGACAAGGTCGTTCTTGCTGCGACTGCACGTATTGCGGCTCGCAAAGCTCGTGAGAGTGTACAGCGTAAGAACTTCATGACGGGTGGTGGATTGCCAGGCAAGCTTGCCGACTGTTCTATCAAAGACCCGAAGGAATGTGAGATATTCATTGTCGAGGGAGACTCCGCCGGTGGTTCTGCCAAGCAGGGTCGCGACCGTTTCCGTCAGGCTATCCTTCCTTTGAGAGGAAAGATCCTCAATGTGGAAAAGGTACAGTGGCACAAAGTCTTCGAGGCTGAGTCCGTGATGAACATCATACAGAGTATCGGTGTCCGTTTCGGTGTCGACGGTGAGGACAGCAAGGAGGTGAATACCGAGAAGTTGCGTTATAACAAGATCATCATCATGACCGATGCCGATGTCGACGGTTCACACATTGCTACCCTTATCATGACTTTGTTCTATCGCTTCATGCCGAGAGTCATTGAGGAAGGTCACCTTTATATTGCCACACCGCCACTCTACAAGTGCTCGTACAAGAACAAGGTGAGCGAGTATTGCTATACGGAGCAGGACCGCCAAAAGTTTATAGACAAATATGGCGAGGGAATAGAGGACAAGAATATCCATACGCAGCGCTACAAAGGTTTGGGTGAGATGAACCCAGAGCAGTTGTGGGAGACGACCATGGATCCAAGCACCCGTCTTCTCAAGCAGGTTACTATACAGAATGCTGCTCAGGCTGATGAGATTTTCTCTATGCTCATGGGTGATGACGTGGAGCCACGCCGCGAGTTTATAGAGCAAAATGCTACCTACGCTAATATCGATGCTTGATACATACCTATATTCTGGGGTAGACTTTTCCTTTTTCATGAGGTAAAGGTCTGCCCCGTTTTTTTATTCCTCAAGTGTTCTTTCGGGTTGTTGACACTCTTTTTACTAATAACTATTACAATTCAAACTACTTATTAACCATGAGAAAATTATTATTCTCTCTCCTCTTCTTTACAGCTGGACATATGTATGCCGAGGCTCAGACGAAGTTGCCGTTCAATCTATGGTATACACGTCCTGCGACAGCCTTCGAAGAATCGCTGCCATTGGGCAATGGTAAACTCGGTGCCCTTGTATATGGTGGCGCAAACAATGACTCCATCTATCTCAACGATATCACTCTGTGGACTGGCAAGCCTGTCAACAGACAGGAGGGTGGAGATGCCTACAAGTGGATTCCGAAGATACGCGAGGCTTTGTTCCGTGAAGACTACAAGGCGGCAGACTCTCTTCAGCTTCATGTACAGGGGCATAACTCGGAGTATTATCAACCCCTTGCCATCATCAATGTCAAGGATTTGAATAGCGGAAGCTATAGCGACTACAAACGACAACTCAGCTTGGACGATGCATTGGCTTCACTCTCCTATGTCCGTAATGGGGTGACCTACCGCCGTGAATATTTTGCCTCCCATCCCGACAAGGTGATAGCGATACGCCTTACAGCTTCCAAGAAGAAAGCCATCAATTGCGACATAGCCCTGACATCCCTTATCCCCCATCAGGTCAAGGCATCTGCCTCTCAGTTGACATTGACGGGACATGCCATGGGCAAGCCAGAGAATAGCACCCATTTCTGTTCTATTCTGAGTGTTAAGAATACTGACGGTACAGTGACTCCGACAGACTCGACTCTCCGCTTGCAAGGAGTAAGTGAGGCAGTGGTCTATTTCGTCAACGAGACAAGCTACAACGGGTTCGACAAGCATCCTGTCAAAGAGGGTGCCCCTTATATTGAAAACGTAGCCGACGATGTTTGGCATCTTGTCAACTATACGTACGAGGAACTGAAGCAACGCCATCTTGCTGACTATAAACCATTCTTTGACAGGGCACGCTTCACTCTTCAGGGAGCCAAGTATGACACACGTCGCAATACCGAACAGCAACTCATCGACTATACCGAGAAAAATGAGCAGAATCCATATTTGGAGATGCTCTATTTCCAGTATGGCAGATACCTCCTCATCAGTAGTTCGCGTACTCCCGGTATTCCTGCCAACCTACAGGGACTTTGGGCACCGGCACGCAAGTCACCTTGGCGCGGAAACTATACCATCAACATTAACCTCGAAGAAAACTATTGGCCTGCCGAAATGACTAACCTTTCAGAATTGGTCATGCCTGTTGACGGACTGGTGAAGGCACTCTCCGTTACTGGAAGTTATACGGCAAAGCATTATTACGGCATCGATGAAGGGTGGTGCGCTGGACATAATTCCGATGCGTGGGCAATGACCAATCCGGTAGGAACGAAGAAGGAAAGTCCCAAGTGGAGCAATTGGAACATGGGAGGTGCATGGCTTGTCCAGACACTCTGGGATCACTATGACTATACCCGTGACACAGACTATCTGCGTACTACGGCTTATCCTCTCATGAAAGGTGCGGCTGACTTCATGCTGCGTTGGCTTATAGACAATCCGAAGCAGCCCGGTGAACTAATTACTGCTCCCTGTACGTCACCCGAGGCTGAGTATATTACAGACAAGGACTATCAGGGATGTACATTCTATGGAGGATCTTCTGATCTTGCCATTGTCCGCGAACTCTTCCGCAACACCCTTCGTGGTGCAGAGATATTGGGTGTTGACAACGCCTATCAGACTCGTCTGAAAGATGCGCTCGCTCGTCTCCATCCTTACAAGATAGGCAAGCGAGGTAATCTCCAGGAGTGGTATTATGACTGGGATGACCAGGATTGGCATCACCGTCATCAGTCACACCTCTTAGGGTTGCATCCCTTCAATCAGATATCCATTGCCAAGACGCCTGACCTTGCCGCAGCGGCAGCCAAGACGCTTGAGATCAAGGGCGATTATTCTACAGGTTGGAGCACGGGTTGGCGTATTAGTCTGTGGGCACGTCTTCAGCGAGCCGACAAGTCGTATGCGATGCTTCGTAAACTGCTCAACTATGTACGGCCAGCCAATTATCTCAATCCAAAGAACCGTCCTTCGGGAGGTACTTATCCTAACCTCTTTGATGCTCATCCACCTTTCCAGATAGATGGTAACTTTGGTGGTACGGCAGGTATCTGCGAGATGTTGGTGCAGTGTGACGGAGAGACCCTACAACTCCTTCCTTCTCTTCCTGCTGAGTGGAAGAGTGGTGAACTCAAAGGTATTAAGACGCGTGCCAATTATCAGGTAGACCTTGTCTGGAAGAATGGTAAGGTAGCTACGGCTCACATCACAGCCAAGAACGACGGCAAACTTGCCGTTTGCTACAACGGAAAGACGGTTCAACTGGCGTTCAAGGGAGGTGAGACAAAAACCATCAAGTGATGAGACGCTGGTTCTTGATATGGATACTTATGACATGTTGGGTGCTGAACTCCTTTGCACAGGGGTTCGGTACCCATTGGATTTCTTGTCCTGCGGCTGATGACAGTTCGCAGGTGATGTTCTGCCGCTCGTATTGTTTCAACTCTCTTCCTCGCCGTGCTTTCCTGTCTTTTGGAACCAGTGGGTCGGTAAAGGTGTATGTCAATGGGCGCAATGTTTCCGGCAGTATGTTTTTTGCCAACGGACAGCTGGGAGTTATTACGCTACATACTTATGATGTCACTCGTTATCTTATGGTGGGAAACAATATTATAGCGGTATGGTTTGCACCACACCGTTCCATGCCTATAGGTAAGCAGTTGTCGCTGAAGTTCTTCGGTACTGATGCAGGAGGAACACCTTTCTTATATGTAGCGGACAAGACATGGCGCTGCAAGAAACCGATTGGTTGTATGGCATTCATAGACGAGGCACGCCCGGATTCCATTTTAGAAATATTCAGTTATGAAGATTATGGCAGTGAATGGAAAATGGAAGACCATGAACATGATAGTTGGCAGCATGCCTGCACATGGTATGGTGAGGAGGAACAAGGGTTGGTAACAGCCTTGCCATCGTTTCCTGTTCGTGAGACAAAGTTGCAGAACATTCTGTTGCCTGTAGCTGAAACGGAAGATTCCTTAGGAGTGCACTATTTCTTCCAGCGTCCTTTCCGTGGCATGGTGAGAGTTACACTGCGTGATGCTTCTAAAGGAGAGCGTATCTTAGTAGACAGGATGGCGTATACCTGTAGTGGAAAAACCGACGAACAACTCTTTCGCCGCTTTTCTACCTCATGGATATACGAAATAACAATACTTGGTGACAAGTCCTTTCGTAAGAGTCAGATACAAAAAGTGGAAGGACTTGAGATAAGCGGTATAGCCCCATAGTCTGTTAGACTATCTGTTGGGCTACCTCGCAAAGTTCGTCATACCATTCCCTTCCAAACTTCTCTACGAGCGGACCTTCCAAGAACTTATATACAGGTATATTCTGTTCTTCCCCTTTCTTGATGGCATCCTTGCAGATGCGCCATTTGTTGTAGTTGAGACCCCATGTCTCATTGCCAAAATATTTGGCGCGGATAGGATAAAGGGCACAGGAGATGGGCTTCTTAAACTTCGACTTCCCCTCTCTGTAAGCTCTTTCCAAGGAACAAAGGCAACAATTCTTGATGGTATGTC